>VGZH01000050.1 GCA_016872645.1 Planctomycetota bacterium
TCGAACCCTCACCGCAGCCCCGTTCCTCAACCCACAGGAGTCCCTCAACAACCCAGCGTCATCAAATTCAGCCGACCAGCGTTGCCATTTTCAACCGTCGTCAGCAACCAGCGTTTCAGCACTTTCTGTAAGTACTCAATCTTCAGACGATCAGAGTATCCGCGCCGAGCAATGGAGTTCACTCGACTGTTTCGGCCTTCCTGATGCCAGAACCAATTTGCTTTGTCGCCGAGTCACCCAGGTCCGCACGGGCTTTGTCGGCGAGAGTGGTCAATCGCGCGACAAGATCCGCGTATTGCTCGGCAACGTTGGTGGTTTCGTTGCGGTCGGCTTCGAGGTCGAACAGGGCGAGGTCGATTTTCTTGGTCGCGGGTTTTCCGGGGCGACTGTTTCCGCCGACATTGTCGGGGGTGGTCGAAATGTAGTCGTGCGGGAAGTGCAGTTTCCAGTTTCCGCTGCGCACGGCTTGCAGGTGTTGGCCCCAGTAGAAGTAGAACGCTTCGTGCGGCGACTTCGCGTTCGGTTGACCGGAGATCAGCGGCCAGATATCGAGGCCGTCGATCGGACGCTTCGGCAACTCGGCGCCGGAAAGTGCAGCGAGCGTCGGTAGGATGTCGATCGTCATGGCTGGCTCACGGCAGACGTGGCCGGCGGGAATCTTGCCGGGCCAGCGCATGACGCAGGGAACTCGAACGCCACCTTCCCAACTCGTCCCTTTGCCTTCACGCAGTCCGCCGGACGAGCCGGCGTGATTGCCGTAGGTCAGCCACGGGCCGTTGTCGCTGGCGAAGATCACCAGGGTGTTGTCCGTCAGCCCCAGCCGGTCGAGCGTTGTGGTGATCTGGCCGACGGACCAGTCGATCTCTTGGATCACATCGCCGTACAAGCCTTGATCGGACTTGCCGCGCTGCTTGTCCGAAACGAACAGCGGCACATGCGGCATCGAGTGTGGCACATAGACGAAGAACGGCCGAGCCATGTGCGACTCGATGAACTTCACCGCTCGCTCGGTGTACCAAGTTGTCAGGTTCGGCTGATCCTCGGCCGTAACCTGCGGGTTGATGACATTATCTCCTTCGATCAGCGGCAGATGCGGCCAGCGTTTGAGTCGCTCTTCCATCGACAAGTTCGCGACGCCGGGATGATACGGCCACATGTCGTTCGAGTACGGCAGCCCGAAGTACTCATCGAACCCATGCCGCTTCGGCAGAAATTTTTGGTGATGACCGAGATGCCACTTGCCATAAATGGCCGTTGCGTAGCCACGCGGCTTGAGTACTTCGGCGATCGTCGTCTCGCCCTCGTGAATCCCGTTCTTGCTCTGCGGCCCGAGCGCACCAAGGATTCCGACTCGATTCGGATAGCACCCCGTCAATAACGCCGTGCGCGACGCCGAACAAACCGCCTGAGCCACATAGAAATCGGTAAACCGCACGCCGTCCGCCGCGAGCTTGTCGAGATGCGGCGTCTTCCAACCTTTCGCTCCGTAACAGCCAAGATCGCCGTAACCGAGATCATCCGCGTAAATCAGCACGACATTCGGGGGCCGGTCGGCCGCCGGCGACACCGTGGCCAAGACGTTCAACAGCAGACCACAGAGGAGCCCTGCGAAGATTCGTTGAAGCATCGGATGTCTCCAGTCAGTTCATTGGCCGTTGATCGGAAATGAAAGCGGCACCGTCGCGAAAGGAAAGCGGCGAGGAATCGCCGCACTCACAATGGCTATTTCGTTTCGATCTTTCGCGGAACCACCAACGCTTGCAACTGCGGCACGTCGAAATGTTCGAGCAGGCCGAAGCAGAACAGCTCAGGAGCTTCGCTGACTCCACGATTGCCTGCGATCACATATTGTTTCAAGCTGGTGATTGCGTCTCGTTGAGTGACTTGTCCGATGGCTTGCGGCTCCAGCGCGGCGGCGACGAGCGTGAAGAGTCCCGTGCGCGGGCCCACCGAGTACAACGTCACGGTGCGTCCGGAGCGATCAGTGTCGTGAGCGTGTCGCGCGATCGCAGCGATTTGGCTGGCTTGGACGCCGAGCGGCCGATCGCCAACGGTGTCGAGCATCAGCCCCCACAGCCAGTCGCGAGCGACGATCTTCGATTCGCCGAAAAAGAGCGGATCGACGGCCAACACTCGCTGACCGGAGGCCAGCAGTTTTTCGATGTCCTCGGCGACGGCCGCTCGGCCAGCGTCGGCAACAACAACTGTCGTCCCCTGCGATTCACCGCGAGTCAGTTCGACAACTGGCACCGTCCAAGTTCCGCCGAGCCGCAGTCGCCAGCGCTGAATTTGTGTGCCACCCGATTTGGCGTCCGTCGCCTCGGACGGTGAAAGCTCCTCCGCATCCACGTCGTACTGTTTCGCTGCGACGATCTGCGCGAGCCGTCTTCGTCGCTGATCTTGCCAGTCTTGTCTGGCCGATTGATTGGCCGGCACTGCGTCCGCGTTAGGCAATTTCTCGGCCAGCGCTTTCGCCAGTGACGTAAACGTGGCGTTGTCGTCGGGCACCGTCACGAGCAACTCTTCGAGTTTCTTAACCTCGTCCGCTTCACAGGCGATTTCTAGGGAATCAAAGTCGTTTGAACGGTCGTAAAAGAACGTGCCGATCGCTCGGTAGAAGGCTTCGCGGTTGTCTTGGCCGAAGTTGTGATCGCCAGGGACGTGGTTGACGTGTGTGATCAACCGATCGGTCTCGCCGAACAGGGAATAAATCGGTCGGCAACCTGCGAGCAAAGGTGGCAACGCATGCCCGGCAGCGAAACAACAGTTGTCGTGAGCATTGAACGTCAACAGAGTGGCTCGCGGTGCTCGCATCGCCGTCAGGTGCATGTAGTCGACATACTTGCCCAAATCACACGGCGTCTGTTCAGAATCGCCGAGGTCCGTGTTGCTGCGGACTCGCGTCAGATAACTTGAATAGCCAGCGACCGGGTTGGCGAATGTCACACGCGGGTCAAGCCCGCTGATGAAGATCGTCTGCCAGCCGCCGCCCGACAGGCCGGAGACAGCAACTCGGTACGAGTCGGCGTTCGGAAGTTTCAACAGCAGGTCGAGCCCCTTCGACATGGTTAAATAAAACGGTGCGATGCCGCTGGTACCGCACAGGTCGAGCTGATTCATTTTCGTATGATTGAAACCGTCCTGCTTGAACTGCCCCATGCCGAACCATTCCGGATTGAGCACGATCATGCCGCGTTTCACCAGATTGATGCAGCGGATTTGTTTGTAGTCCGCCGCCTTGCCGTTGCCATCATGCCCATTGACGTTCAGCACGACCGGTACTTTTACAGCTTTGTCGTCGGCAAGTTTGTCCGGGACGTACAAGAGCGCCGGAATCCACATTCCTGGCAGGCATTCGTAGCGCAGTTTCTTCACGACGTACCCCGGCCCGCGCAGCGGCTCGCCGACATACTCGACTGCCAGCGGGTGATCTCGCCACTTTGCCGCCTCGCCACGAAAGACCACTTTGTCGAGCACCTCCCTTCGCCATTTTGCGGCCAGCGTTTCCCAGTCTTTCGTTGTCTTCACTTCTGGAAGTTGCGGGATGCGGTGCTCGAGAAACACTTGCGTCTCTTCCAGCGACGTCTGCGGAGTGATGATCGGCTTCGCTAATTCAGCCTTTAAGTCCAGACTTTCGGCACAGGTTGCGGGATGTTGCACCGCAAGCATGATCGAACAAGCGATGCAGAACAAAGAGATTCGGTTCATGGCGTTCTTCTTTATTGCGGTAGTGTTGCTCAACTGTTGCTGGGGGAGGAGCATTGAATCCGTCTCGACATGAGACGCGCCGAAGATGTCTACGGCTTGCTTAATTCGTCGATCAGCATCTGCCGCACGAGTTTCGCGTCGGCTCCTTTGAGTTCCTTCATAATCTGGCCGATCAGCGAACCGACGGCGGCTTGCTTGCCCGATTTGAAATCAGCAACCGGCTTCGGATTGCGAGCGATCACGTCGGCGATGACTTGCGTAATCGCGCTGGCATCGGTGAGAACGGCGAGGCCCCGCTCGGCGATAATCTGCTCGACGCGAGAGGTGCTGAGGTCAGCCCGAATGTCCTTTTCGTACGCAGTGTCGTGGTCGGTCAGCAACGCCGCGAAGACCTCGCGAGCACTTTTGACCGTGAGCTGATTCGCGGTGACTCGCTGCAAAAGTCCCCCCAGCACTTCGGGGCGAATCGGAAACGTGTCGACGCCGAGGTTGCGGGCATTGAGTTCGCGCTGCACGTCCTGCGTGAGCCAGTTGGCGGCCTGCTTGCCGTCGCCGCAAAGTTTCGCGACTTGTTCAAAATAGAGCGTGAAGCGATCTCCCTGCGAGACAATAACGTCGGCGTCATAGTGCGACAGGCCCAGGTCCGCTCGGTAACGGCGACGACGCGAGGCTGGCAGCTCGCAGATTTCGGCTTTGACCTCCGCAAAGAATTCGTCGCTGACGGTCACTGGGGTCAGATCGGGATCGGGGAAGTAGCGGTAGTCGCTGGCCTCTTCTTTGCCTCGTTGAGCAAAAGTCACGCAGCGGTTCGCATCCCAGCCGCGTGTTTGCTTCGGGACGTCGCCGATCTTCGCGTGAGTCTTTTCCCATTCCTCGATTTGCCGAGCAACCTCGAACTCAATGGCCTGTTCGACGCCGCGAAAGCTATTGAGGTTTTTGATTTCGACGATCGGCGTCGCAATCTTCTGCCCGTCGTCTGTGTGGACCCACAGGTTCACATTCGCGTCGCAACGCAGCGAGCCCTCCTGCATGTTGCAATCGGAGACGCCGATGTACGTCAACAACAGCTTCAACTCTTCGAGGTATTTCTTCGCCTCAGCTGCTGACCGCAGATCTGGCTCGCTGACAATTTCCAACAGTGGCGTCCCCGCACGATTCAGATCAACATGACTGTCATGACCGCGTCCGGACTCGTCGTGCATGTTTTTTCCGGCGTCCTCTTCGAGGTGGGCACGGATCAGCCGTACTCTCTTCGTCTCTCCCTTCTCGATATCCGTGTCAATCTCCACAAAGCCGTGGCTGCTGAACGGCAAGTCGTACTGACTGATCTGATAGCCCTTCGGTAAGTCAGGATAGTAGTACTGCTTGCGATCCCATTTGGTGAAGCGGGCGATGTCACAGTTCAGGGCCAGCGCGGTCTTCAGAGAGAGCCGAAACGCCTTCCGATTCATCACCGGCAACGATCCCGGCAGCCCGAGGCACACGGGGCAGGTCTGTGTGTTTGGATTGTCAGGGTTGAATGCCGACGTACAACCGCAAAAGATTTTCGTCTGCGTCAGCAATTGGACGTGCACTTCCAGGCCAATGATGGTTTCGTAGTACATGAAGATCTTCTTGGATTACGGTTGCGAAATGGACCGGAGGGATTGCAGCAAAGGGGTCGCTGGGTTGCAATCACAGACGCGGGCCGTTGAGGAAAGGTTGCGAAGCATGTCAGCTCCAAAAATGAGTCTCCGACTTTGGCTGCAAATCGCGGTAGTGTTTTTGACGTTCGCCGCCACAACGCACGCGGCGGACCGGTTGGCTGGCGACCTCATCACATTGCGGAACGGTTCCAGGCTGCGTGGCGTTCTGTTCGAGCAGTCCGACAAGTCGATCACGCTGCTGGTGTCGGCGAAGTGGCTCTCGACGGCGAATGCGAAGTTACTTCAGCCCGCAAAACAGCAGAACATCGAGACACACATGGCGGGACTCGAACAAGCCTTGCGACGGTTGAAAACCGTGCGACCTCCTGCCGGAAACGGAGCACTTGAGGCTTTTCTCCGCCAGCAGGCGGACGACGTCGAGGCGGAATTGGCAAAGGCCGAAGGATTTCAGCCAGAGTTTTTGTGGCTGACACTACCGAAAAACGACGTTGCTCGCGTCGAGGTATCTACGCTCGAGCATCGGCAGTTGCTGGCATGGGCGTGGGTCGAGGAAGTTGATCGTGCTGAGAGTCGTTGGGCGGAGGAACTGTCTCGCGATTTGAAAGCACGAAATGTGTCGCCGGTCGGTTGGCCGTTTCCGTTCATTGAACGATTGCCGGCTCGCGAACAGTCGGACGATGAGTGGGCGGCGCGGCTCGCATTGACGGAATATGCCTTAGGAAAGCCGCTCGATTTTCAAGGAACCGGCGACGTCCTGGCTCGCGCGGGGAGAGAGATTCAACAAGCCGATGTCGCGCAATTGCTCGCCGAATTGCTGCGAGGGCAATTGCAATCACAGCTCGGCGATTTGTTGAACGAAGGAAAACCCACAAAGAAGTCCGCCGACAATGCCGCCAGAGCAGACTCGCTGAAAAAGGTGATTCAAATCGCAGAGTCTGAGAAGCGACTCGGATTTCGTGCGACTCGGTTGGATTTGGCTGGCGACATCCAGCAGGCGACCGTGACAACGCAATTCGTCGCTCGATTGGCAGATGGCTCTTGGCGGACGGTCTTTCAATACTCGGAACGTGCAGATGCTGCCAAAACGCGGCCAGAGATCGAAAAACGGATTCAAGACGACCCACAAGTGAAGCAAGTGCTTGAATTGACTCGGCAGATCGGACTGACAGCCGAGGCACAGATTCAGCAAGCGATCCGTTTTGGAGCAGCAACGATGACGGCTCAACAAGCCTGCGACAGCCAGTTCGCCTCGTTTCGAGATGTCTACCGGTTGTCATTCGTTCGCCCCCCGCTTTCGGTTCCTCGTGGGAATTGAGTCGAACGATAGGAATGCGGCAATCCATCGCCGCACTTCAAACGGCGAGTAGACTTGCGCGAAACTTCAGCTTAGACAAAACGCCTCACGCACCTGCACGCTCGATGCCGTGCTGATCCCGATGCTATTTCCAAACGATGAATTTTCTCATGACCTTCAAGGCATAATCTCCTCGCTAGATGTTCGTTTGGCTGAACTGCCTGTCGGCCGTTTCGCTGCAGACGGCTCCGTTCATGGCCTGTTGGGTGCAGGAAGAGGTTCGCTCCGAAACCAGCAATCCGGCGGAGAACGATCCGACAGAAGTTATCGTAGATGACGTTGCGCTCTCGCATTCACGGTACGAACTGCGAAGAATGCGACGTCTATCATTTGGCACGCGAATGATGCAGTCGAGAAGGCCTTTGGCAGGCCTTGGTCGATTTGCGACCATGCCGTTGGCTGGTGTCAAAGATCGCTGTCGGGCCAGTCTCGCGTGAGCACGTGCGGCGCGCCGTCGCATCCGTGACAGCGGGCAGCCGACGACTGCGGCAATTGGCTGATGCTGGACAGATCAAGGTCGTGAGCAGCATGTACGACGTATTTTCCAGTACAGTGACTTTCCTCGAGACTGCGGAACTCGAATCTTCGTCGGACGAAACGCCGCGAGCCGAAGCGTTGCAGCTTCGGCCCGCGGAAACGGCTTGATGTTCGCATTCAGTACGAACATGTCGGATCATTTCGGTTGATTTGGCTCCGGCTTGTTCGGCACTGGAACAACGATGGGATCGATCGGCGAAGCATTCGTTGCTGGCACGTCTGGCGTCGGTTGGAGCAACTGAAGCAACCCGCCACCCCCACCGCCACTGATCGAGTTCACGTTGTAGATGTACTCCGCATTGAGAGCCTTGTTGATCTGCGTCTGTGCTTTCTGCAGATGAGCCGATGTGTACGGGTCCAGGTTGCCGGGAGCTTCCTTGAGAATCCGCTCCACGCTCGCCAGGATTTTTTTCACTTCGACCAAGGCGAGATTGGCGATGGCTTTGCTCGCTTCGGTGTCGGTGAATTTTTGCGGCAAAGTCAATTCGATCAGACGGTCAAGGTGCTCCTGCTGCAGGTTGCGCCGGAGGCTGCTGATCATTGGAACTCGCGGAGTGTGCTGCTTGTCAGGATTTTTGTCCGCTTCACGCCAGACGTTGGCAGTGATTGCCGAAAGTACCTCCGGTAATGTGACCGCATCTTGATCCGGCGGAATCGTCAGTTCGTTGTCATAAATTCGACGAAGCGTTGTCGGCCGCAGCAGTGACGACATGATCGAAGTTTGAAAACCAGCGATCTTGTCGTTGATCGGCCACGTTGCGTCGGAATCGTCGAAGCGGTCGCCATCGATCCACTTTTCTCTGGTCATGCGAACCAGCAGTGCTGGAGTCAACCCGAACGCGGCATCCTCAAACGTGTTCTCGATGGTGAACTTGAGAGCTTCGCGTTGCATCGCGGCAGGGACTGGTTCGATCGGGGCACGACCGTTCTTATCCCCCTTTTTGTCCCGATTGATGAACGCTCCGCCCAACCAGTTGGCCATCATCCCGACCGACTGCATCTGCATGTTGAAGGTCAGCTCGTAACCTTGTCGCGACTTGGCCCACGATTGTCCGTCTTTGACGAACTTGTCGAGAATCTTCGCACGGTTGTTCTTGATGAGCCGAATTTGATTCTGCGCATAGTCCAGCGGATTCTTGCTGAAGTCGTACCGGCGAGCCAGCGGGTCCGACCCCACCGTGTCCTCGTCGGTCGCGTACACCAGTTCCGGCTCTGCCACACGGTCGAGAATTGGCTTGAGGTCGGCCGCAAACGTGTAGCCGTATTCGATGGCCCACATGTCGTACGGACCGACCCCCGTCATCGACCAATCCCCTTGAGCCTTGTTGTTGGGATCAGCCGGGACGTTCATGTTAATCGGCAAATAATCCATCACCGAACCGGCCAGCGTTTTTTTTCCCTTGATCTCGTCGCTGTTGATTTGGGCAAGCGTGTAGACACTGGACGCTTTGAAGTTGTGTCGCAAGCCAAGTGTGTGCCCGACTTCGTGACAGACCAACTCGGCCAACAGCGGGCCGATGAACGATTCCGGCATTCCGTCGAGCTTCGGCTCTTCGGGAGCGGCCGGAGCGCCTCCAGGCGCGGCCGGTTGCTGATCGTTGATGCCTTCGACTTCCGCCAGGTCGAACGTCATGCGAGCCATCGCCAAGTCGAGCATCTTGGCTTGAGCCGCCATGCACATACCATTGACCTGGCTGGTGCGGCCGAGAAGGCCATCCATGGGATCATCGCCGAACAACGTTGTGCGATTCATCGACAGCGGATGTCCTGCGAACGGCGCGGCCGCGTCACGTTGGATTTGCTGAGCCACTTGATTGCGTTGCGACGGTGCGGCCAGGCGAACTCGGGGATCCCAATTCGGATGCTTGGCCAGCCACGCATACGTGTCGGAATCGAAGCCCTCCATCGCGAGCGTTGGCAGCACGTCGTTGAACTGTCGGTTGAAGTGCCGAATCCAACCGTCGGTGAGGACGATGTCGGCATCGAGAATCTCGCCCGTCCAAGGATTCACGCGACTAGGGCCGATCGCGGTCCCGACGTTGTTATTCAACCAGCGAATGAAATTCCAACGGACGTCTTCCGGATCTTTATCCATGTAGGCTCCGGTCTGAGCATCCTGCTGCAAGACTTCGATCGCCCCGACGATGCCCACTTTCTCGTAGGCTTTGTTCCAATAGAGCGTCCCCTCTTTGACCCAGCGACGATAGCGGACGGGAGTCGTGTGCTCGATCACAAATGTGATTGGTTTGACCGGCGGACTGAGCTTCAGCGACGGATCTCGCTTCTCCAGGTGCCAGCGGTTGATGTAGCGGACACGCGTGTCATCGGTGACATACTTGCCGTAGTCGCTGTAGCCGGTGGTGAAGTAGCCGATCCGCTCGTCCGCCTTACGCGGCTGATATCTCGTGTTCGGCGTAATTTCGCTGATCGAGTAGTGCAACGTCTGAAGTTGTCCGCTGCCACTGGCAACCTCGAACGCCACTTCGACGTTTTTGCTGAACGCCTTAGCCTTCTTGATCGTGACGATGTTCGGGCTGCGAACACCACCCGCGCCGCTACGTCCGCCACCGAAGAACAGTCCCGACTGGCCAATCAGCAGTTGATTGAGGTCGATGATCGGCAAGCCTTCCGGACTTATCGTCAGGATCGGTACCTCGGTGATCAACTTATCGGTGAAGAGTCGGTTGACTGAGCTGGTTGCTTCGGGATCGCCGCCCGAACGAATATCGATGTTCGGGTCCATCAGCGCAAGCCGCTTGTCGTACCGTCTCCAGTAGACGACGCGGTCGCCCGCTTGCAGACCGGCGAATTGAGCGCCGCTGGCGACCGTCATCGCCATGAAATACTTCTGCTGCAAATAGTCGCGAGGCAATTCCGCCAGCACGTGCCCGTCTTTCGCACGGACATACAAGCCGTACAACGACGACTCCCCCTCGGGAGGCGAAACCCTCTTGAAATCCCTCAGCATGTCGGCCGCCGGCGGAAATTCCGAAGGAGCCGGAGCCTGCGCTCTCACATCGCCAGCCGTGACCGTCATCGCCAGCAGCAAACCAACTAGACCCAACCAACGATGCCGCCAATCAAAGGATTTCATAAGCCCACCTTCTCGCTCAGACTTGGGGAACTTTGGGAAGCACGACTTCGGGGACATCCCGGAGCGCGCCGATTCAGCGAAGAGCGGACCGAAGCCATAAAGTTGATCGTCATGTTGCCCGATCCGCACAATCGCCATAAGTTACCAATCTTACCTGCGGATCCGCCGATGGAAACTCAGAAGGCCAACTTCTTGGCGATTTTCCTGGGATGGATAGATCATCTAGGCCGGATGTGAGTGCGGCGGTGCAGAAACGCACATAAAAAGTTCGCAGCATCTCTTCGAACCACGGCAATCGAGCGCGCTTCAACGATGCTCAGGGGCGCTTCGCGAAGATGGCGGAGGTCACAGTCGGGAATCCGCCGTTCCAGGCACTTGCAACCCCCGACCGACCCCTACGTGGCGGCACAAGAACTCAAGTCTGTCAAATTTCCGAGGACGTCGTGATCTCGCCACCAACCAGAAGCTTCGTTCACAAGCAACGTACGACAATACAAGTAATGTTGTCTTTGCTGCCGCCGTCTTCGGCCGATTTGACAATCCCGGCAGCTGCGGCGTTCAGGTCATCCTGCTTCAGCAAGGGGATGATCTGTTCGAGATTGTTCTTGATCCCGTCGGTCACTCCGTCCGAGCACAACATGAACCGGTCTCCAACCTGAACGTCGAGCACTTTCGCTTCAGAACCGGTGCCACCTTCTTTTGTGCCAAGATAACGATACAGCACGTTTTTGTAGCGGTGTGTTTTGGCCTCTTCCGTCGTGATCGTGCCTGCGTCGAGCAACGCTTGTGTCAGCGAATGATCTTTGGTGAGTTGTTCGAGCCGATCACCACGCAGTCGATACACACGGCTGTCTCCAATGCCACCGACGTACACTTTTCCACCGGCCAACAACATAAACGCCAGCGTCGTACCCATGTTGAGGTATTTGGAATCGAGACTGGACAATGCCATGATCTCACCATTGGCAAACGCGACCGCTTCGTCGAGCCGCTTCAGAACTTCGTCAGAAGTGGCGTTGTCGAAATCAATCGTCTGTTCCAGCCGATGCGGGATGATGTCGGTCGCTAGCGCGCTGGCTTTTTCGCCAGCGCTTTGTCCTCCCATGCCGTCAGCAACGATGAAAAATCTCCCACGCGGATCGACAACAAACGAGTCCTCGTTGTTCTCGCGGAAGTTCCCTTTGATGCTCAGGCTGCCCCAACCCACTTGAACCATCGTGATGACCAATCGAAAAATGGCTCGCCTTTGCCGAGGGCAAAAGCTATCCCAAAACCGTCTTCACCAAATCCTGAACACCCAATGTCGAAGCACTCACGAAATACTCACCCGCTTCGAAGCCTGCACTCTCACCAAACAACCGATTCTGGCTTTCCAGCAATCGAAAGAGATTCTCTTTCGCTGGCGGAAACTGGGTTTTATAGGCCCGGATCGCCGCGAGTTTAAGTTCCAACGTCTCGGAAATATCAACCACGAAACCGCTTCCGCCATGTTGATCGCGTGTCAACTGCCGTAGCCCCAAAGGATACCACACTTGTTTGCGGACGGAGTGCGGCGGCCAACCCGCAAAATGTTCGTCCCACTTCGAGAGCCGCGAGTAGAACACTGCGGCATCTGTGATCTGCATCGCTTGCCAATGATCCGGAGACGCCAGAGGTGTCTTGTCGAGTATTCCGAGCACAACACTTGGCCGATATTTGCGGAAGAGTGTCGCCAACGCCACGCGAGACTCGAACGAGTCAAACAGCTTCCGATTGGGTAGCGTCAACGTCTCGCGCATCCTGACACCCAAAATGTTCGCCGCCTCGGCCGCTTCGGCAAGTCGAACTTCCGGCCCGGGGCTGCCAGGAGTCGGCTCACCGTCAGTCAGGTCGACAATCCCGACGCGATATCCCTGCTGTCCGAGTTTGGCCAACGTCCCGCCACACCCAATCTCCACATCGTCGGGATGCGCACCGACCGCGATGACATCGAGTGATTCGGGTAACGACACAGACATGACTGACCTCAACTCGGCACCGCGGGTGTTGGACACACAAACTCTCGAATCAATTTCGCCAACCGATGCGGATGAGTCAGAAAAGCCCACAACCCGGTGGAATGCAGGAACTCGGTGCGAACATTCGGCAACAGCGCCGCCAGTTCATCGCGGCAACGAGCCTGCGTCTCCCCTTCGCCTTCGACCTGCAATAACAGCGTCGGCGTCGCGAGTTGATCCAACCGCGATCGTGCATCGAAGCGACTGAGCATTCCGAATCGCCCAGCCAACTCGGCAACCGGCGTCCGGCCCGCATTATCCAGATAGAACAACCACCGTGACGGATCAATCGGCGGAAACCACAACCGATGCCCGCGCTCCTGCAGCCCTCGCCAAAGCGGCATTGATTGCATTTGCCCCGGCATCCAACGCAATACGCTTGCAGAGGCACGTTCAAACACAGTCAGCGGCAAGTGCGCAAATGCCCCGTGCAACGTCAAGCTGCGAACTTGCGAACCGAGTCGAAGGGCCGTCTCCAGCGCAAGCGCGGCCCCGAACGACGTCCCGAACAAGTGGCAGCCTTCAGAGCCAGCGAACTCCTGAACAACCTTCGAAACCGAGTCGGTCAGATGTGGCCACGTCGCCCGCCGGCCTGTCGGATAGTCAAGCAGGACACAGCGGCAATTCGCTTTCAGCAGATAGACACACAACGCGAACAACTCGTGCGAGCCGCTCAGTCCGTTGAACATCACCAGCGTCGGCCCTTGACCCCAAACGCGACCGACAATCGGTCCAGCACTCGTGGCGGTATGCCACGCCGTGCATTCATCTCGAAACGCGGCCAGCACCTGCTGCCACTGCAACGGCGGTGGACAACCTTCGCGCGGAGGCATCCCGGCCAGCCGATTTGAGTCAGGTAATTCGCCCGCACAATGCGACTCGCCACCACAACATTCTTCCTCGGCAGGGACGCCGTCGAGAACTTCGGAAGACTCCGGAACGCTGCTCATAGCGGGCAAATATTCCCAAACGGAACCAGCGGGTGCGACAGGCTCATGCTAGGTGCAACAACAACAAATGGAAAGCGCCGCACAATACCTCTCTACGCCCCGGATTCTTTTTCAAATCTGGTTCAGTTCCACACCACCAACCCGCGCCGTATGAGCTACGTTGGGCGACGCTGTATTGGGTTCTGTACCACGCGGTGCTTTGGATGGCGATGTTCCTTCCAGACGCCGATCACGAATTGATCAAGTCGCGGCTCACCGGGGATTTGCCGCAATTGCACCCCGCGGCTCAAGCGAACTGCGCACCGACTCGTTCGGCAATCCGGTAATTCGTTCGTTGATGCTGCACGAGATCTACATAGTGCCCAGCGTTTCGTCGGCCGAGCAAACAAGTTCATAGGTCGTCGAAGCATCGTCAGCAGATCGTAATTCGTCGAGGAATCCGGGGAGTTGAATGATCCTTCCCAAGCGTGAGAGCACATGCAGGTGCGTACGTGAATCACGACACAGCACCAAGAAAAAAATATCGGTCAACTGCCGCTTCGGCGCACCAAATGGAATTCCGGAAAAAGTCCGGCCGAACGCGATCACCGATTGACCATATGCCTCAGGCAATGGATTGCGAGGATGCGGGATCGCGACGCCCGACTCAAATCCGGTAGACATCACCTCCTCGCGCTGCAGCACCGCTTGCAAGACATCGGCAGGTTGCCAGATTTGCCAGGTACGTCCAGCAACCTCGATCAAGCACTCCAGAGCTGAACGCTTCGTGCGCGCTTCCAGCGGGACTTGCACTGTGTCTGGATGCAACAAACTCCTTACCGGGCAGCGAACGTCCGCTTCAGAGTCTTGATGTGCACGCTCAAGGCCGTGGAGTTCGTCGCCAGAATACTCACGCATTTCCTGCTCAAGCCAATACGTGACTTCGGCGGGATGAAACCGCCACTCTGCTTGCAACTTCCTCCCCGGAATGCGACCGCGCTGCACGAGTTTCTCGATCTCGCGGCGATCCCGCCCCAGAAACTGCGCGAGTTCTTCCAGCGACATCCACTCGTGCATGTCCCAGCCCTCAGTTCCAACAATGGGAGGGGCATGCTATCGCGACCGCACAGGGGATTCACGCGGCTTTTCGACCAATCCAGAGTGCCAACTCAGCGGCTCACCGAGCGCACGTCGGCGAAATTCTGCCGACAATGCTGCAACCAATCCTGGTCCACCGACTGCCAAAGCGATTCGGACCAGATTTGATAGTCCACGTAACCGCGATAGCCAGCGTCGATCAACCCACTCAAGATTTCGGCCACTGGCAGAATCCCTTCACCGGGCAGAACACGGTCATACTCGCTGATTCCCGCAGGAGAAGCGTCACTGACCTGCACAACACCGATTCGAGACACCAACTCTGGCAGCCGTTGCAACAGTCCTTTTTCCGGCCAAAGGTGATAAATATCGAACGCCAACTGCACTGCTGGATGGTTCACTCGGTCGATGAGTGCCAGCGTTTCGTCCAGACCGTGCAAAAAAGTCCAATCTTGACAGAACACTTTCCTCATCGGCATTAACGACAGCGTCACGTCGTTGTCCGCCGCTTCGTCGGCGAGTTGTTTCAGAGATTCCACGACCAACCGCGTCGCGTGTTTTGTGATGTGATTATTGATGGGTCCGGTCACGACCACCAATGACCGCGCCCGCAACATCCCTGCCAGATGAATCAAGTCCAGCGTTTCTTCCAGGACATCATCCAACTCGTGGCCGAATGCACCAGTAAAGCCACCCGCAAACGACAAAGTCGAGACGGACATGCCGTTCTCACTCAACCATTCCAGCCCGCGGTCTTCACCGTACTCCAATAGCTTCGGCAGCCAGACCCCCATCGTGTCGATCCCGGCCAACCGATACCGCACTACGTCTTCTTCGAATGACCAACGTAAGGTCGATGCCTGATTGAGTGAAAGCGTTGGACCGTGATCCAGTGATTCTAAGTTTCTCTGCACACATCTTGGCTGCCGGACTCCTTTTCTCTGACGAGCGGCGGGAAAAGATCGGCTCAAGATAGGCCTCGCTAGAATAGAATTCAGGACCGCACCAACAATGCCGGTATCGGTTCCATAAAAAAAATCACAACGACTGGCTGAAGTGATCCAACGAAGGGAGATGACTGTCGAACAGACGCTTTTTAGAAATGTCAGGCGGATTCGATTCAAATGAAGAACCACTCGCGATGGTCGGCCAAGGCCTGACGATCTAGCCGCGAGCATTGGTCAGGACCGACGGATCGTCAGCCACATTGACCCAAACATGCACATGAGGTGTCCCACGGAAATGCCACACGAACGACGGGCCTTCTAATCTCCAGTTGTCCCAAATTCCGTCGTTCCCCAAGTCGCCCTCGCGGTAGAACAACAAGCGAACTTGTTCCAAACCGCCTTGAGCCTGCAAACACTTCGTCACTTCTTGCCGATCCGACAACCGATACGGCTCCACCAACAAGTCCAGCACTCCTTGCAAATGCTCACGCTGATCTTTGCTCAATTCCGAAGCCGGCAATCCGGAAAACTTCCCCTTCCCCTGAAATGCAACCGCACTTTCGTTGGGCATCTTCTCGATCAAAGCGACTTCACGCTGCTTTCCGTCAAGCATCTTGAAGAGCTCATTCGCTTTAAGAGCTTGCGGCCAAAAGACGTTTCCAGGATGGTTGATTTGTTCCGTGAACCCCGAGGCTGCGTGCCCGTAGAAAATCGGACCACCGAATGCGACATGCTCGGTCGTATTGCCGTCGCAGCGAATCGTCAGATGTCGTCCGGTCATCACGAGTTCAAACTTCTCGCTGCCGGGATTCCCGAAGATGGCGATGGTCTGCTGCTTGCCATAACCGCCGGCATCGTCTTGCAACTGCTTGCGAATGCGGTCGTGCCAATCCTTCGAGTAAAGGCTCCAGAATAGAGCCTCAATCATGTCTTTCTGATCACGGGTGTAGAAATTCGTGCCAATACCGAGCGTCTTCACGTCGGTGATGAACCAGTTGTTCGAGACGTGCGTCCGGAGCACTTTGCGGTCGTCGGTGTAATCCCAGGAGAAACAGATTTCTTCTTTCTGCTTCTCGCTCAACGAGTCGTACAGCTTCTTGACCAACGACTCCGGAGTCTTCGCATTTGCTACGGATTCCTCCGCTCGCAAGACTCGCGGCAAAGCCATCGCGGCAGCACCGGCACTCGCCGCTTGGACGAAGTGACGTCGATTCACCTTTCCGAACCCTTCCGCTTCCGGACACTCGCACTCGGGACAGCGTTCGCGATCAGGCATGAGAGTCCCCTTGATCGATTCGCAGCAGGCATCAATCACGACCCGGTTCATGTAACGGGGCGAGACTTTAACAACGAGCTTTCAAAACGCAAACGGTTTTTTTGTCGGTTCCGCAACTTAACGCGACGACAAAAAATCACACACACCGCGCGTTGACAAACAATCTGAGAATCTCTCGCACGGTGAGTCGCGGCGAGACGGTTCCGCCGCCGACTAGACCAGTCCGCGGCGTTTCAATTCAGCAACCACCGTCTGCACGATCGTACCAACATCGTCAGCATTTCGATCCCTGTTTGATGCTGATCCAGAAGTCCGACAGCCGCCGATCGGTTCATTCGTGAACCCATGTTGCGACAGCAAACACTGTAGTGTGTTGCTCAATACGGCAAGGTCCGTCACTTGTTCATCTGACTGTGGCTGTCGCCCAATGCCCATGTGAAAACCCCGCAAATCGACGGCAGTTCGGAATCCATTCGGAAATTCAGCGGAATAGATCATCGTGTCGAATAGTGTCACGAGATCAAACTGCACTTTTCTCGCCTCATCGAGCCGGCCACTGAGCGTCAAGTCATAAAGTAGGCGAGTGACCTCCGGCACAACTCCCGACGACGCATTCGTGCCGCCGTCGCAACCGATCAACAGCATCGGCATCAACGCCGCATCCCAACCGGTCATGAACGCGAACTCAGGGCGGTTGGGGCGAACCGCCTGAATCATGCGGATCATGTGGACAATGTCACCGGAACTATCTTTTATCGCAACGACTTTTTCGCATTCCTCGGCGAGACGTCGCACCGTCGGCACATCTATCGGGCTGGCGAACATCGGGATGTTGTACAGTGTCACATCAATCGGCGTGTTCTTGGCGATCTCTTTGAAGTACGCATACACCGAAGCCGGGCTGAGCTTGTAGTAAAAGGGTGCCACAATCGCGACCGCTCGACAGCCAAGTTCGTAGTAGTACTCGCAGGCTCGAATCGTCTCTTTGGCATTCGCCTCGGCCGCGCCGGCCAAGATCGGGACCCGGCCGCGAGTCTGGTCAGCGACGATTTCGATGATCCGCCGTCGCTCTTCGACCGTGAAACGTGTGAATTCCCCGGTCGAGCCGTTCGGGTACAGTCCATGCACTCCCTTCGCGATCAGCCAGTCGATGTAACGTCGCAGTTCCGATTCGTTGATCTCGCCTCGGCAATCAAGCGGAACCAGGTTCGGTGTGAAGATGCCTTGCAATCGAGCGGTCATGAGTCAGTCCTAAATCCTGATTTGTCACCGTCCCCACGGGATTACCACGGTGGTACTTATTTTGGAGCGAAAACTGGAACGCACAAACAAACGCTCGGTGGCGTTTGACTCTGAAGAACCGATCGCTTGAGCGATTCGGCTGGTTTGCATTGCTCGTTTGATTGATCGGCAGCAGCGTAGCGCAAAGGCCAACGAGCCACTGACACAAGGCCGGTGCGGCGCGTGGGAACGCAACGATCTTGCACGACACTCACACACGGCGGTCTTTGCCCGAGCGGAATGATCGACAGGACCGGTCAACTCAACCAACCGCAGGCCAAGTCACTCGGAAAGTCGTGCCGCTTTCCATCGATGATTCGCAGTCGATTTGCCCGCCGTGCTGCTCAACGATTCGCCAGCACTTACAAAGGCCGAATCCCAACCCACGACCAGCCTGCCTGCCAGAATAGAACGGATCAAATAGGTGTTCTCGCTCATCGGGGGACAGGCCGATGCCACGATCCTGAACGACAAACATCGCCGAACGCCGCGATTCGAACTCCTGACTGAAAGATCCGACCGTGATGAAACTGCCAGCCGCCGATGCATTCAGGCTGTTGAGCAAGAGATTGCTGATGACCACTCGTAACTGCACCGCATCCGCCAGAATCGTCACTGATGAGTCTCCTTCTCGAACGACTGTCAGTGACTTGGCCCGCAGCGATTCGCCTAACTTGAGAAGCATTTCGTCCACGACGTCTACCAGATTCAGCAATTTCAGTTCCAACTTCGGCGGCCGAGCAAACAGCATCAGGTCGCCAATCATGTCACGGATACGGAGTGCTTGCGCTCCAATGGTCAGCAGAGCTTGCCTTCGCTCCGGGTTGTTTTCGGTTTTGAGTAGCAGTTCCGCTCGGCCGACAATCGTCGCGACAGGATTATTGATCTCGTGTCCCGCTCCGGCCGCGAACTCGGCGAGGGCCTCGAGTTTCGCCCGCAGCATGGCATCTGAGGTCGAGATGCGGGGAAGCTCGGACACGATGTTCACCTCGGCAAATTCCAAACAGGACTGAAGGCAACCACGTACTTCAAAAAGAAAACCCGGCTCCCACGGAAGCCGGGTTTGCAATCTCAATTATCCGATTGAAATCTCAAATCTACTTCACGGCAACGGGCTCGACGTCCAGCAGCAAGCAAATCCGCTCGATAAGATTTTCAACTTCAAACGGCTTTTGCATAAACTCGTTTGCGCCGTTGGCTTTCAAGTCTTCGATCTTGTCTTGCTCGACCATGCCGCTGATACAGATGATCTTTACGTCGTCGAGTGAGTTGTCGCTGCGAACTCGTTGGCAGACTTCCTTGCCGTTGATGTCCGGCAGCATCACGTCCAGCACGATCACGTCCGGGTGATATTCGCGGACCATCATGCCAGCGTCGAAGCCGTTGTTGGCCACGCGAATTTCAAAGCGGCCGTCCGCTTCGAGCGCGTCGCGAATCAGTTCCACGAGTTCCTCGTCATCGTCGACGATCAATGCCTTGCGGCGTCCGCTTTCGAGGGCATCGGTCGGGATGCCGTTCTCTTTCATGAAGCGATACAGAATGTCCCGCGGAATGCGGCGGAACCGCGATCCGGGAACGCGAAATCCTCGCAACTGGCCGGAGTCGAAACAGCGAATGATCGTCTGCTGACTCACCTTGCAAATTTTGGCAGCTTCACCGGTCGTGAATACGGTTTTCATCAGGCATCCATCCTTTGAACTGGCCGATCCGCCTGATGTCTCAGTCCTCTGAGAATCGGTCGGATGCGGTGAGACTTCCTTGTCCTTCTCAGCGCTGAAGATGATGAACGGAATCGTCAACGGACTCGCCAATGACGTGTGCCGAGCTAGTAAACCTTAGCAATCTTGACTGTCTTATCGGTTCTCAAGGTCGTTCACGTTGAGCCAACCTACCAGCTTTAGCACGGCGGCGATTGTTGTGTATTCCCCGAAATCGGTCAACAGCCGTTTCTTCCCTCAAAACCCCCGTCCTGATGAAGTCGCAAACTCACGCAAATCAACGCATTTTGTCGAGTCCAGCAATCTTTGCCGCAAAGGCAATCGCACCCTCCTAATGTCCGCTGCGATCACCCTGGGCGAAAATTCAGAGAACGATCCTGCAGATCATCGCTGGCCGTTCGTGAGAAACATCCGCAAAAGCTAAACACTCATTTCTGCAGGATCAGCTTTCCGTTGCGGGTCAGCTTCAGCCGGTACAGTTCATCACCATGACGAATCAACAATTCCTTCTCTCCACGCAATAGATCGCTGGAGGCCATCTCGCGAACAACCTTCGCTGCCGCCGATCGAACTTCAACTGGCGCTCGGCTGGCAGGCGTTTCGTGTATCATGGCCGGACTCCGTCGAGGATCGCCGAGTTCACCGTACGCGCATCAGGCGTGACTAGAAGTCACCCACGAGATCACGACCGGCACGAGTCCCCAAAGCCCGCCACGTCTGCAGGCTGATATTGTTGCTGATTCCTCGCACGGCCCCGTCCGCCATCAACGAATGCACGGTTCCCGGGTGATAACTTCGCGACGTAACGATCGCATAGGTATTGACCGTCGCGGACGATCCTTCGCGCATGCCCGACACATCAATGTCGTAACGCACGCCGGCTTGCAGGTGCGGCACTTCGGCATTCGGAGTGAACGTTGTCGTGACGCCGTTGTGAATCGCGCGTCCACAGACCCATTCACTGTGGCCATTGGTGGCCGACCATCCGCCGCCAGTTGTGTACGTTCCCGACACGGCAGCCGGACTCGCTGGGCCAGTTGCAGGCATGGTGGGCACGTCATGAAAGCGAGGCGTGAATGCCTTGACCTCGCTAAAAGCGATCGTCGAACTGGATCCGTCGCGAAAATCACGCAGCCCGATCCTGGCGTTTGGAGCCAAGGCACCCGTTCCAATCTGTCCATTCGTGGGGTTAAAAATTAGGTATTCGCCCATGTTGGCTCCGTAGCACAGCGGCCGATGCTCCGGTACACCAGAAGCGTTCAGTCGAACGCGATCATTCGGATCGCTCGGGCACATGTAGATCGGAATCCGCACGGTTGCGATCCCGAACGGCGGAAACACAGAGGTGTTCGCCGCATGGTGATACCCGAAACTGAAATTGATCTTCTTGTATTCCGATCCGCCGTCGATGTACGGGAGGATGTAAGCCTGAGCTGACCATGGCTGAGTCACGCTGGTTCCGGACACACAACCCGAAGGCGGGAAACAGCTGTGATTCGCCTCGTAGTTGTGCAGAGCCAGACCGATCTGCTTCAGATTGTTCTTGCACTGACTTCGACGAGCCGCTTCGCGAGCTTGCTGCACTGCTGGCAACAGGAGAGCAATTAAGATCGCAATCACAGCGATCACCACAAGCAACTCAATGAGCGTAAATCCACGACGAGATCCTCGCATTACCGCACACCTCCAGGGAAAAAAGTCACCACCGAGCGACGAATTTGGGGCCCAGATGGCTGGCGAGCCGTGGAGGCTTAGCTGGCGACTGGAAGGTCATTCACGAAATTGAGACTCAGTTTCAATTTCAACAGCGGAAGAATAGCGACGCCAACGAAATCGTCAAGCATGGTTTCGAAGGAACTCAGCAAACATAGGCACAACTCAGCCCTCGAAGGCAAGTTGCAACCTAGGTTCCTAGCCGTGATGGCGTCGACAAATACAGCATCAACACGACGAGATCAGCCGGCGTAATTCCGCTGATGCGACTCGCTTGCCCGATGTGCCGCGGGCGGACCCGACTTAGCCTCTCCTTCGCTTCGGCTCGAAGTTGTGGGCAGGCATGGAAATCAAAGGCGTCCGGGATGCGAACCGTGTCAACTTGCTCCTGACGCTCAATGGTCGCCGTCTGTCGACGAATATAACCAGCGTACTTGGCCTCGATCGAAAGTTGCTTCGCCGCCAACGTCGGCAAGTTTAACGACCGCGCTTCCTCGCTGAACTGACAAACGTCGAGCCACTCGATCTCCGGTCGGCGCAGCCATTCTTCGAGGCTGTGCCCTTGATGGAACTTCTTGACCGCCAATTCATACGCCACGGCAATCGCCGCTTCGTGAGCCTTCCAGCGGCATACCCGTTCGCCCGACGCCAGTCCGACGCGGGCACCAACCGGAGTTAACCGTCGGTCGGCATTGTCATGCCGCAGGAGCAGGCGGTATTCCGCTCTTGAAGTAAACATGCGGTAGGGCTCATCGACCCCCTTCGTGACGAGGTCATCAATCATCACGCCCAGATACGCCTGGCAGCGATCAAGAATCAGCGGTTGTTTGTCGGCAATCTTCAACGCCGCGTTGGCCCCCGCGAGCAAGCCCTGTCCAGCCGCCTCTTCATAGCCGGTTGTCCCGTTGATCTGCCCAGCGAAATACAGCCCCTCGACCCGCTTCGTTTCGAGTGAGGCGTGCAACTGCGTTGGGGGAGCGAAGTCGTACTCGACCGCGTAGCCATAGCGCATGATCTCGGCTCGTTCGAGGCCGGGGATCAAATGCACCAATTCCTCCTGCACGTCGCGAGGCAGGCTGGTCGAGATGCCGTTGCAATAGTACTCGCAGGTGTGGCGCCCTTCGGGCTCCAGAAAGATGTGATGAGCGGTCTTGTCAGCAAACCGTACCACTTTGTCTTCGATGCTTGGACAATAGCGTGGTCCGGTCGATTGAATCTGTCCCGAATACATGGGTGCCCGATGCAAATTGGCTCGAATGAGATCGTGGACTCGCTCGTTCGTTTCGGTCAGGTGACAGCACATCTGCGGTTGAGTGATCGCGTCGGTCAGGAACGAGAACGGCTGCGGTTCGTCGTCCCCCGGTTGCTCCTGAGTGGCTGAGAAATCAATCGTGCGTCCATTGATCCGGCACGGCGTACCGGTCTTGAATCGCCGCAGTTCAAAGCCGAGTTCGGTCAGAGTGTGCGACAATCCGGTCGTCGTTCCTTCCCCTGCTCGGCCCCCGGAGACTTTGGCTTCGCCGGTGTGCATGATCGCTTGCAGGAACGTCCCGGTCGTGATGACGACCGCCTTGGCTCGGTAGATTGCTCCCCCTTTGACGCGAACACCTTGTATCTGGTTGAGATAACGGCCATCGGTCATCGGCCCACGGCTTTCGGCCGAGCATTTCAGCCCCTCGACCACTTCTTGCCGCAGAGTCAGATTCTCTTGCTGCTCGACTCGCCACTTCATCGCGAACTGATACGCCTTCTTGTCGGCCTGTGCACGCGGGCTGTGCATGGCCGGGCCTTTGGTGCGGTTGAGCATCCGAAATTGAATACCGGTCTCGTCGATGACTCGCCCCATTTCGCCGCCAAGGGCGTCGATCTCACGGACGATCTGTCCTTTCGCGACACCGCCAATCGCCGGATTGCAGCTCATTGCGGCGACCATGTCGCAGCTCATGGTCAGCAACGCGGTCTTCGCACCAAGTCGTGCGGATGCCAGCGCCGCTTCGCAGCCGGCGTGTCCGGCTCCGATCACCACCACGTCAAAATCGTAGATCACGTCGCTCATCGCTTGCTCTCGCGTCCGGGAATTCGGCGCGAGATCATATCGGCATGAGCGGCCTCAACCAATTCGCGACGTACCTGTTCTCCAGCGGAGATGCGTTCTTCGTTGGAGCCGCGTTGATTGCCCTCGGCCGAGCAACCACTTGGCGATTTCGGAGAAATCCGTTCGCAAAAGGGTTGCGACTGGTGACTGTGCTTGGAGTCATCTTCTGCGGCCTGTCGATGACACCGCTCCCTTTGTGGCTCTACGGCCTCTGCCTGATTACGCCTCTTGTCAGTTTGAATGTGCCGTTTCAAGCCGAAAGCCAATCTGGTTGTCGACGAATCGTCCGCCGAGCACAGCCACTCGTCGAATTCCTGTGGGTCACGACTGTCGCCACAGAGTTGATTGATCGTCACCGACTGTACGCTCCTCCGTTGGTAACCTTGCCGGCGGAAGCACATGTCATTGGCGATTCCCTGAGTGCCGGCATCGCCAACGAGCAAGAGCACCTCTGGCCGAGTTTGCTCGCGAGTGAATGGCACGTGCCGGTGAAGAATCACGCTCAAGCCGGAGCCACCACCGCGTCCGCTTTTCGGCAGGCCGAAGAGATCGAATGCGACGACTGCCTCGTACTGATTGAGATTGGCGGCAACGATCTGCTCAGCGGCCGAGACGCACAGCAAATCGAAGCAGACTTAAATCGGTTGTTGACCCGGCTCAGTCCGTCCAAGGCGGATCGGACGCTGATAATGTTCGAGCTTCCTGTGCCACCCCTTCCCAGTGGCTACGAATTCGCGCGGCTGCAACGCCGACTGGCTCATCGACACGCCGTGCGCCTGATTCCACGCCGCGAGTTCGCCAAAGTGCTGCTCGCCCCGGGTGCCACAACTGACGGCTTGCACCTTTCTCGAAGCGGGCACCGAACCGCGGCTGATTGGGTGCTGCAAAAGCTGACACATGGTCGCCGACAATGGATGACTACCAACCCAGGAACGAACGCCGACAAGCTCATCGAAAGAGGAACTAAAAACTCATACGATCAGGTGACAACGTCTATCCGACCTCAACCAACGGTTTGCCTAGCACATTGAACTTCGGCGCGACTCCCAGTCCCGGTTGCGTGCTGGCCGACATCCGGCCATTGGCTCGTTGAGGAGCGCCGTCGGCGAAGCTGACAGTGACGTAGCTGTTGAAGTCGGTCGTCGTGAACAGGTCCAACCGGGACGCAATCGAATAGAGGTTCTGGCGGCATTAACGGGACGAATTTCTCGCGTGTCGGCAAAGCATAGCTGCGAACAATTTGCTCCACATCAAAGACCATGAAAACCGTAATCAAACGATCTTGCCAAACGGTGCCGAGACTCGGTTCGCTAAGTCGAACCTGTGCCAGAAAACGAATCGGATCAGAGACTCCATCACGGACCGGCCAAGTGTCGCCTGCCTCGGCATACGGTCGGCCACCGACATGCGATTTAACGATCAAGTCATCTTCAGTGACCGAGTCGTTTTCGACGGGACGCAGCATTTGAACGGACGGACAATCTGTCGCCATTTCACGAACCGTGGCCAAGATTTCGTGCCGTACAGTCGCTGAGAGATTTCGATTGGCCTGCCTGGCCCAATAGGCTCGCAGGTTGTGAGGCAGCAAAACGGCGATCAACAGGCTCACCAGCAACCCGCCAATCGTCCAGCCAAGGATCGATCCCAATATCACAATTGCTCCCTAGACGGTTTCAAGGAGTCTAAAACCGTCGAGCTCGCGCGTTCAAATGTCATCCGAACGTCCAGACATGCACCCAGCCGCCGATGTCGGTCGCGGCGAGCGTACGTTGATCGGGAGACAGCGCGATCGACGACGTCCAATCTTTGAATTGCCCGCCGCGCGGTTTTCCGAGTTGAGCGACCTCTTTGCCGTCTTCGACTTGGCAAATGCGAATGACGGTGTCTCGACCCGCGGAGATCACGAACTTGCCATCGGCGGTGAATTTCACGTCGGTCGCTCCGGATTGATGACCGGAGATCGTCCGCACCAGCTTGCCGGTTTCCATTTCCAGCAGATGAACTTGGCCGTTGTCGGTCTCGCCCCCTTGAACCGCCGCGACAAGCTTTCCATCCGGCGAGATGTCGAGCGCGACTAATCCATTGGCGATGAACTTTCGCCACATCTGCGCCGACCCATACGTGTTTTGTTTCGGGTCGAGCTTCGGGAACTGCACCTTTAGCAGATCGAGCTGCTCGGCACCGTCGGCGACGTTGAATCGTTTCAGCGCCGGACACGGGATGTCGAAGTCGTCTCGCTTGTAGCGATATTCGGAGACGACCGCCGTTTCGCCATCACCGGTCAGCGCAGTCGCGACGATCCAGTTCCACAGAGACCCGTTCCAACGCGACAGCTCTTTCCGAGCCGCCACATCCCACGCGATGACTAACGACGATTGATCGCCGGTCAGCAACCGACGCCCATCCGTGCTCAGCGACATCGCGTCGATCCAATCACGATGACCTTCCAGCGTGTGCGTTGAGCCAATCGTTTCAATTTTGATTCCCGGACCATCTTTGTCGTCGGGTGACACTTTCTTGCCCGCTCGTCTCGCCTCGGCATCACGCAGTTCGTGATCGACGACCACCTCAGTGAATCCGCTCGGCGACGCCGCGACATCCCAAAATCGAATCGTCTTGTCGAAGCTGGCCGAGATCAGCGTTTTGCCATCCGGCGTGATCGCTAAGCGGCTGATCCCGTTTGTGTGCCCCACCAAACTGAGCTTCGGAACCGGCGCGACTCCGACCGACTTCGTCTGTTGCTCAATCGGCGGGATGTCGGTCGGCTCCGGCAACTCCCAGATCAGCAATCTTCCGTCTCGATCCCCCGCTGCGATGCGACGATCCGAACCGAGAAACGCCACCGCCATCGGCCATGCTCCCTCGTTTCGATTCTGAAACGGGAGCTGCCAGATTTGCTTCGAGGTTTGTGGATTGATGTCAGGCATGTTCCGTAGGACAGGCGGCTCGCCTGTCATTCGAGTTCAGGGATGACGCACAAGCGAGTCGCTCGTGCTACGACGTGAGCAACTCGGACACGACCTTTGATCCGAAGGGAGCCAGCGGGATCGGGCGGACTCCGGCGAAGTTTTCTTTCTTCGGGTCGATCCCCAGCGCCGAGTAGATCGTCGCGAAGAAATCTCCCTCGGTGACCGGGTTGTCTTTCACGTCCACGCCGGTCGCGTCGGATTCGCCGTAGACTTGGCCTCCTTTGATGCCGCCACCGGCGAGAGCCGTGCTCCAACTCCGGACATAGTGATCGCGGCCGGCCCGGTTATTGATGTTTGGAGTGCGGCCGATCTCGCCCATCCAGACGACGAGCGTGCTGTCGAGCAATCCGCGCTGTTGCAGATCGACCAGTAATCCGGCCCACGCATGTTCCATCGGCGGGACGAGGGCCTTGTGCCAGACCGCGTTATCGGCGTGCGAGTCGTAGCTGCTCTGACTGACTTCGACAAACGTGACCCCCTCCTCAATCAGCCGCCGCGCGAGCAAACAGCGACGACCAAAGACGCTGTTGCCGTACAACTCCGAGTGCTTCTCCCATTCGGCGTCGATATCGAACACTTTGCGAACTTCCTGCAAGCGCCGCGACGCCTCGTAAGCTTCGCGGTGCATCTTCGAGGTTTCGGCGCGATGCTCTTTGGCGTAGGTCTCTTCGAGGAACGTTCGCAGTTGATGCCGACGTGACTCGACCTCCGGCGACTGACTCGATGACGAGAATGGTGGCAGACTCCCTTCCGGGCCAATCGCGAACGGCTGAAACTTTGGGCCAAGAAACCCGGCTCCGGCGTCCGCCTGCGAGAAAACTTTGATGAAGTTCGGCAAGTTAGTTCCCTCGCGACCGTTGTACTTGGCGATGATCGCGCCGAACTCGGGGAAGCGGACATTGGCCGTCGGTCGATAGCCAGTGTGCATCAGATAGATGCCGCCGGGATGATCGACCTCGCTGGTCCGCATCGAGCGGATCACGGCCAGCTTGTCCATCTGCTGAGCGATCTTGGGCATCAGTTCGCAAATCTGAGCCCCCGCCACGTTGGTGTTGATCGGCCGAAACGTCCCGCCCGTCCGCGCACCGGGCTTCATGTCAAACGTCTCGAACTGGCTGGCTCCGCCGTTCATCCAGAGCAGGATGCACCGCTTCTTCGTCGGAGCGGACTCCGCCGCGAGCGATGCCGGACCGTGAAACAGGTCTCCCCAATTCATCACGACTCCACCCGACGAGGTGGCCAGGGTTCCCTTGAGCAACGCGCGTCGTGAGAGGTGATCGATCATGAATTCTTTCTTCACCGTCACGCTCGCCAAGAGCGTGGGTTTCGCGAGGTCGCCCACGCTCATGGCGAGCGTAGCTACGGGGTTAGTGATTGAACCGAAATTCGCTGCAAGTCATCAGTGCCCAAATGGCATCGCGCAATCGTTCGGGGTTCATCTTCTCGTCGGCGGAGAAGAACTCGGAAAACTTCTGACGTTCTTCATCGTTCGGCGGGCGATTGAGGAGTGAGAGGTAAAGCCGATCGATTCGATCTGGCCACGGGGAGGTCGATTTCACGAGCGAGTCGTACAGGCTGCCGGGACTGGTCACAATCAATTGGCTGACCGGACCGTTGTTCAAAAACAAATGCTCGTGCAGGCCCCCTTGGAAGTCGCCGGTGCCGGTGTTCGGCTGACCGAAGAAGCGGATCATGTAGCCGCCGTCGATCGGAGCGAATCGGCCCACGTTCTTCTTTGCGTCAGGCTTCACGGATGTTTCAAACCCGGTCGCGACGCGCCACGAGTCCATCAATTCTTCGGCAGACAACGGCCGGACGCGCGCCTGCTGGAACAAACGCGGCAAAGGATCGGCCTCCGGGCCGATCGATGACAACTGGTATACCTGAGAGTTGCACAGCTCGCGGATCAGCCACTTCAGATCGAACTGGTGCTCGACCAATTCGCGAGCCAGCGCGGTCAGCAATTCGGGGTGACTCGGCTTGTTCGAATCGCTGAGGTTGTCCACCGGATGTACGAGTCCCCGACCAAGAAACATCGCCCACAGCCGGTTCGCGGTTGCTTTTGCGAAGTACGGGTTGTCAGCGCGAGTGACCCACTCCGCCAACTGGTCCTTGCGTGAAAACACCGGCGCCGGAGGCGGCTTGTTCTCTTCAAACTTGGCGACCTCCTTGAAGCCATCGGGGAGCGGCGGTTCGACGAGCGGATCGCCGATCAAGAACTTCGGAGCGACCGGATCCCCTTTCTTCCCCGGCTTGTCCTCCTTCACGGCACCGGTGAAGAGGATGTCCCCCGTGCTTTTTTCGGCGACCATGTACTTCGATTGATTGTCCGCCTTGCCGGCCGAGACAATCTGCAACCGTGCCAGGAACGCGGCCATGCCGTAGAAATCCTGCTGCGTCCACGACTCGAACGGATGGTTGTGGCAGCGAGCACACTGCAATTGCACGCCGAGAAACGTCTGAGTGACCACCTCGGTCATGTCCTCAGGACGCTGCCGGTACTGCACGAAGTAGAGCGGCGGTCCCTGCTCGACCGAGTTCCCTTCCGCCTTAAGCAGTTCGCGCACGAGCTTGTCGTACGGCGTGTTTTCGGCGAACCGCTGACGCAGCCAGCCTTGAAATCCATCCCGTTTGTCCACCTCACTGCCCGGCGGATTGCGAGTGAACAGCAACACGTCCCACAGCTCGGCCATGTGCCGAGCGTATCGCGGATCGTCCAGCAGCCGATCAATCAGTTGCCGCCGCTTGTCTGGCGACTGATCTGCCAGAAAAGCGACCGCTTCTTCGTGAGTCGGAATGACGCCAACAATGTCCACCGACACGCGCCGCAAAAACTCCGCATCGCTTGCCGGAGCGGCAGGGCTGACCTTCTCTCGCTCCCACACGGCACGAACCTCGGTGTCGATGACCTCTCGCAACGGCGGCCCCGCGGCGGCGGCTTGCACCAACGACAACGAGACAAGCGCCGCGAGCGGCCACCGAGTCAGTCGTCGATCGTTTGAACGTTGCGTCATCCTCATTCTCCGAGCCAATGGGTCGAAAGTACTCAGAGCTGAACGGCGTGATGTTATCGCTGACCCACATTTTTTTTAACCACAATCAATCGCTTCGAATTTCTGGTGACGGTTTTGTCTCCCGCGCTTCAGCTTAGGCTGTTACCACGATCCAATACTCCGTCACCACTCTGGAGCCTACTGTGCTGATCCTCAATGCTGTTGATGTCCGCGAAGCCCTGCCGATGCCGTTGGCCATCGAGGCGATGAAGCAAGCCTTCGCCGCCTTCAGCGAGGGCAAAGCACTTGTGCCACCGCGGATTCACCTTCCGATTGCTCCGCATTCTGGCATCAGCCTGATCATGCCGTCGTTTGTCGATGCCGCCACAACGTCAGAGCAGGCGCTCGCGGTGAAGGTCGTCTCCCTGTTTGACGGGAATCAAGCTCGCGGACTGGCTCGGATTCAAGCGGCGGTCCTGGTGTTGGAACCGGACACCGGTCGACCAATCGCGTTGCTGGATGGTGTGATGCTGACGGCGCTTCGCACGGCGGCGGCAAGTGGCGCGGCGACCGATCTGTTGGCTCGGCGAAATTGCCGGACAGTGGCTCTCTTCGGAGCCGGCGTTCAGGCCATCACGCATCTGTTTGCGATGTGCGCAGTGCGGCCGATTGAAAAGATTTTCATCTACGGTCGCACGCCGAGCAAAGTCGCGGCCTTGATCGCAGAATTCGCGGGACGTCCGGCACTCACCGCGCAGCTCATTGCCGCAGAGTCCCCTCGACAAGCGTTGGTCGATGCCGACATCGTCTGCTGTACCACAACCTCACAAACGCCGGTCTTTGACGACGCTGATCTCAAGCCCGGAGTTCACATCAACGCCGTCGGTTCATTCACGCCGCAAGCTCGTGAGGTTCCGCCCGAGACTGTGTGCCGATCATTGGTCGCGGTCGACAGTCGACACGCCGTGTGGCAAGAAGCGGGAGATCTCATTCAGCCGCTGCAGGCGGGTTTGATCGGTCGCGAACACATTCACGCAGAACTCGGCGAACTGGTGCTTGGCCGGAAGAGTGGCCGAACGGACGATCGGCAGGTCACGTTTTTCAAATCGGTCGGCTTGGCCGTGCAGGACGCCGTCTCCGCGCGAGTTGCGCTGGAAAACGCCGCACGGCTGAAACTTGGCCAAGAGGTGTCGTGGTGAGCGAGACCTCACTGAGTGTTCTGGACCGCGCGCGAGGTAACGGCAACGGCAATGACGAGTCGTAGCGACATCTCGCTGCTGCTACGTGCTTGGCTGTTGCGATTCGAGGTCTCGCCAATGGACGCGGGTAATCTGATTCAAGAGGTCTTGCTGATCGTCGTGCGCGAGTTGCCTCAGTTCAAACATTCCGGAGGAGCTGGTGCGTTTCAGAGTTGGCTGCGAACAATCCTGGTTTACCGACTCCGCGATTTTGGCGATCGCGCAACTACCGCCCGGTCGCTGCGGGAGGCCGCACCTGGATGGAACAGCTCCAGCAACTTGAAGACGAATCGAGCAACGTCAGTCGCGAATGGAATCTCGAACAGGAGCGGCATGTGATGGCGCGACTGTTGGAGCAAGTCTGCCCGCGCTTTAAGGCCCGAACTTGGGGAGCCTTCCGCCGCCAGATGTTCGACGGACAGCGGGTCGATGCCGTCGCCTCGGAACTCGGTAATTCAACGGTCTGCGCAGAGAAGCGGCGGGACACATCGAAGAGGCCCCGAATCCGCTGTGACAAACATTCGCTGGGTGAATGGCGGTGCCTCTAATCCGAAGGCCGAAGGGTGCGCTGGAGATTCCTCTCGCTCCACCCCAGTCCCCGTCAACCGTCGTGGCCGTCACTTGTTTGTGTGATGACCTCTAATCGTCGATGAAGCCCAGAGCCCGCAGGATCACCTCGGCGGCGGCGTTCCGTTTTTCTTCATCGCGGAGCCGCTCGGGAAGTTCCATTTCCTCGGCGGCAATCGCTCCGGGAATCACGGGGTCGGCTTCGATGCGAAGCGACTGCGCGTATTCACGGCCATCGACATCCAACACGACCCGGTACATTCCCGGCGAAACCGTTGAGCCACCGCCCGTTCCGCTGGGGCCTCGACTACCACCTCCGCCACCGCCACTTGTGCCGGATGGAACGGTGCGGGGCGTCTGAGTCGCAGGTGAGCGAGCGGTGTCCGTCGAGCCTGCTACGGCCGGGCGATCAATTTGGGTGTCGCCTCGCGGTCGACCACCGCTACCACCGGATCCGCGCTGGCCGCCACTAACTCCTGATCCAGCGGTTGGACGGTTGGCTGAGCGGCTCAAGTCCCAGGTCACTGAATACAAACCCGGTTCCGCACGACCCGGCAATGTGCGCACCGTCGTGCCGGTGTGATCCAGGATCCGCAAGCTGACTTTTTGAGCCTTCTCGGCCAGTGCGTAGGTCAGTGACGCGCTGCGAGACGGGTTGGCTCCGGAATAGATCTGACTTCCACCCCCGATTCCTCGCGACGGCTCACCGCGCCAACGGACAACCGTGTTGGGTTCGAACAAGTGTGCTGAGGCTTGCAGCACATCGGCGGTCATTTGACGCAACGGAGTGATGTCCACGACCCACAAGCTGCGTCCATGTGTCGCGGCGACCATTTCGCCGGCGGTCGGATGAATGGCCAACTCGTGAATCGCGACTGTGGGCAGATTGTTATTGGCCTTCGTCCACGACTCGCCCCGATTGATCGACGCAAACACGGCGAATTCAGTCCCGACAAACAACAGATTCGGATTGCGGACGTCCTCGCGCAGACAGCGCGTCGAGCCCACAGGCAGATTGGCGCGCAGCGATCTCCACGTTTCACCGAAATCTTCGGTCACACAGATGTAGGGTTCGTCGTCATCCGAGCGGTGCGCGTCGAAGGAGACGTAGCAGCGTCCCACGACAAATCGAGACGGCTCCACGGTGGCAACCCACCGCGGTCCGGGAAGACCGACCTTGTCTGCGACGTTTTTCCAATTCGCTCCGCCGTCGCGAGTGATCCACAAGTTGCCGTCGTCCGTACCGGCCCACAGCACGTCCGGATCCTGCGGCGATTCGGCGAGTGCCGTACCGGTACCGCGCCCTGTGCGTGCGATTTCCGGAGAAATCACCTTCAGGTCATCACCACGTTTGACAGATCGAAAAACGTAATTCCCCGCCGTGTAGTAAATCCCGGGATTGTGATTCGAGAGGATGAACGGTGTGTTCCAATTAAAGCGGAAGCGTTGCCCGCGTTGGCCGCGTGGCGAGATGCCCCTTCGCTCCCCAGTCTTCAAGTTCCGGCGGCTTAACGCGCCGTTCTGGCTTTCCGAGTAGACGATGTCGGGATCAAACGGATCGACTCGGCAGACAAAACCATCGCCAGTTCCCACGGAAATCCAGTCCGAATTGATTGGGCCAGTGCCATTGAGCGTTCGCGTCGGGCCGCCCCAAGAACCGTTGTCCTGCAACCCTCCGTACGCACGATATGGCTGCCGATTATCCAGGGCCACATGATAAAACTGTGCGATCGCCAAGTGATTCAAATGCTCCCAATGAGTCATGCGATCCCAGGTCGCATAGAAGCCTCCGTCGGTGCCGACCACCATGTGACGGCCATCTTTCGGATCGATCCACAAGGCATGGAAGTCCGCATGCACATTGCGTCCGCCGTCAGCGGTAAAGGTCTTGCCACCGTCTTTGGAGCGATGCAGCGACACCCCGAGAACGTACAAGTATTTTTCATCCTGCGGATCAACTCGGACTTGGCTGAAGTACATTGGCCGCGGGTTCAGGCTGTTGATGCGGGTCCACGTTTCGCCGCCATCGGCCGAACGATAAACGCCACCGTATTCAAATTCGTTGGGCCCCTGTGTCCCTTGGGCGTTTGGAGATTGGCCGCCGTACTGAAAACCGAAAGGTCGTGTATTGACGCCGCCAGGTGGTTCCAACTTGAGTTTGAAATCTCTGGCTTCTTTGTCACGAAGCCCTTTAACCGTGACTTCGTCTCCCTCGAATCGCTCACGCAGGGTTTCTAAGAGTGCCGCCGCTGTTGTGATCGGCTTGCCGTCAAATTCATGGAGTACGTCCCCCACATCGATCCCTGCCTTGCTGGCCACGCTTGAATCCGAAACTCGTTCGACCTTGATGCCTCCTCCGCCCAAATCTTCGGAGCTGATTCCCAGTAATGACGACAACACTCGGCTTCCTGTGGCGCCGCCACCACTAAATCCTCCCGTCGGGCGTGCATCCAACGTGGCTGTGATTTCCAGGACTTTTCCGTCACGGGCAATCTCCAGCGCCAGTTGATCGCCGGCGCGAGTCGTGCGGAGCATTTCCGTGAATTGCTCGTAGCTGTTGATCGGCTCCTTCTTGGCGGACTTCACAATGTCCCCGGGACGCAAATCGGCACGCGCGGCTGGACCACCATCAATAATCTCAATGATCTTCACACCGTCCGAAGTATCTTCGCCTTGGAATCCCAAGTAGCCCGAACTGGGTCCGCTGACCGTAGCGCCCAGCGGACGTAACGACAGTGTGGCTTCGATCTCCTGCGTCTTCTCTTCGCGGACGACTTCCAGCTTGAGTTTTTCGCCTGCGGGCTTGCCCTTGAGGGCGTCCGTCAACATCGAGTAACCGGTAATCGGCTGGCCATTAAGCGACTTGATGACGTCGCCAACTTTCAGTCCCGCCTGTTCGGCGGGGCCTTTGGGAGTGATCTGTGTAATTTGTGCTCCTCCACCACCGTTTTGCCCCTGCACTCCCAAATAGACGCGGTTCGCAGCGATCCCCTTGCCGATGTTCTCGCAGTCGATGATCGCAAACAGGATGTTGGGGTCTTTGCGATACCAATCGACGTCCATGCGCCCGAGCTGACCCGTTGGCAGACCAGACTTAGCGTCGCCATTGAGCTTCTTCCACGTCTTGCCGCCGTCCGTCGTTTTGTGCAAGCCGCTGCCAGGTCCCCATTTTTTGATCGGGTCGTACAAGTCGTAGCCATCTTGAACCGGTGGCTGCCCAGGATGACTGTCGTAGCCATCTCGCTGCCGTTCCCACGTTGCCACGATCATTGTGTCGGGCGCGGTCGGGTGCATCACGATGTCGATCACGCCAGTCTTGTCGTCCGTCGGCAGTACGCGTTCCCAGGTCTTGCCCCCGTCGATTGTCTTGTACAACCCGCGTTCGGCACTGGGTCCGTACAACCGCCCCAACGCTCCGACATAAACGATGTCCGGATTCGTGGGGTGTACCATGATCTTGCCGATTTGATAGGACTTTGTGAGTCCCATGTTGATCCACTTCTTGCCGCCATCGGTCGACTTGTAGACGCCATCGCCGTAGGAAACGGAATTGCGAGGATTCGCTTCACCGGTTCCGACCCAAACAATGTTCGCATCGGACGGTGCCACGCAGACATCGCCGATAGAGACCGTCGCTTCATTGTCGAATTGATGCTCGAACGTCACGCCGTTGTTTGTGGTCTTGAGCAACCCGCCCGACGCGGTCGCGATGTACCAAATCGAGGGATCGGCTTCGAACACCGACACCGCCGTGATGCGACCACCCATGCCGGCCGGACCGATCGAACGCCACTTCAGCGCCTTCACCCAATCGGACGGCAGAGCGAATTCGCGCGGCTTGGTCTCTCGTTTCGTGGTCGCGGTCGTCTCCGTTGCCGGCTTCTTGGTCCCGGTGCGAATTTGTTCGACCTGTTTGCGCAGCGCGTCCAGTTGCTTGAGCACTTCTTCCAACTGCTTCTCCGAAGTTGCCGGCGCCTCCTCTTTGGCCGCGGCGGCTTCCTGAGCCGTCGCACGCGGCGTATCGAGAGCCGACCACCAAATCCCCAGACACATCAAAAAAAGCGAACTTCCCAAACGAGGCCCAAGCGAAGTCGTCATGGTCGAGGCTCCCCAAGTCGTCGGACAAAAGCCAAAGAAGTTAGTGGCGGAACGCCGCAAGCACGGAAATGAGGTCGACAGCGTGCAAATGGCCGGGCCGCATTGCAAGCGATATAAGGTCGACGATTCTAAAACGGCTCATCTTGCTTTTGGCAAGCCGTGCAAACCGAAACCGGCAAGCCTTCCGTGATCCCAGAATACGTTTGGCATCTCGTTTGAGAATGGCGTCACGCAGGCACTTTCTACTATGTGCAATCAAACCCAGACGCCCCTTTCGCACAGTGCATTTAATGTCCTGGATTCGTGCAGGTAACGCAGTCCGCGAGCAGTTCTGATTTTTTCGCACGGTCGCTCGACACGAAGTTGTCCCACGCATCTTCGAAAAATTTGGCTGGTCAAGGTAATGCGGTTGGAATGTTTGGATTCACTGCGCCCGCGTTCTCTTGTTGCATCCAGGCCGAAGAATCTGCACCACCTCGAAATCCACGAGCGGGACCAGTTCGACGACACGCTTTTGGCCCGTTGGGTTCGGCAGCCATCCGTTTCTGCTGAGCAAGTTCTGAAAAGCCCCGCAGGACTCGACCTCGCCGCGTGGCTGGATCGCATCGAGAAGGGAATGACCGCCGCTGTCCCCGAAGTTCGCTGGACGATGAACAGGTGCCTGACAGAAATCGGCATCCACTTCCCCAAAAAGTCCGCGAGCCGGCACTCGCAATCGGTGAGAAGTTGGGAATCGATCGCGATTATCCCTGTTCCAATGGGTGTGCCTTTCCGTTCGCCCCGATCTGGATTTACGAAATGGTGAGGCGGCAGTGGTGAACCATCAACCAGCCCGCCGCACAGCAATGCCGGTGCAGAGTGCAAAGTGAAAAACGCAATTCATCCATTTTGCACTAAGCACTGCCTCCTCTAAATCCAACATCCGGAGCCTCACGGCATCATTTCTCGCCACCGTTCCAATACGTTGAAAGAGTCGCGAATGACACAACACGGACCAACGACGTCAATGCCACCTGAGACACCCGATCCGGCGTGGTAGCGGAATTGGTGCGAACCGCTAAGGGCCGAAAGAAAACGATTCATCCGCCCAGCAACTTGGATGGCCACTCGCTGGCGTTTGGCGGATCGAATAACGATCGCGCCTTGTCCGCAAGCAAGCAGCCAATAAGATCAACTAGCCACGAATGCCACACGAATCTAAGAAGAGGCCGCCCATGCTCTCACGCAAAGTTTGGAAAATCATCATGGGGTTGGTGTTGCTTGTGGCCGTTGTTTTTGTTGGTCGAGAAATCACCGGTCGCCTCGCTGTCTCGCGTCACGATGGAGTTGGCAAGATTGTCAAGGAGGGCGTGACTTCGTCAGACGAGTCTGGTGTTTCAGGATCGACTTCAAAACGAATTTTTCTGAGCCGCCAAACCATCGATGCCAGCGGCCTCACGTTCGTGCGGGAGCGATTGAAGCCTTGGAAAGCCGACGCTTCCCTGGCGGAAATTGCCAAGGTCTGGGAACACCCGGGACGCGATGTCATTCAAGAAGCCGACCAAAAGTTAGCGGAAGACAATCTATCGGCCGATTTTTCAGCCTTTCTGCGCATGGTGCAGGCCTCATGCCGGGTCTACGAGGGGGATCCCAAGCAGGCGTTTGACGACTTAGCACGGCTACGGCTCGAGATGGAAAATAATCAAACCGTGGCAGAGAAGTACCTGTATACGGTGATCTACCTGCAGGCCGTCACATCGCTCCGCCGCGGCGAAACAGAGAACTGCGTCAAGTGTCGCGGCGAGGGATCTTGCATTCTCCCCCTTTCTCCCTCCGCGAAACACACCGATCAATCTGGCTCCCGATTGGCCATCAAGTACTTCACGGAATACCTCGACAAGTTCCCCGAGGATTTGGAAGTTCGCTGGCTGCTCAACGTGGCCCACATGACGCTCGGACAATATCCCGAGGGGGTCGATTCTAAATACCGGATTTCGTTAGCCCAGTACGAGCGTTCCGAGTTCTCGATCGGCAAGTTTCGCGATGTCGGTCACCTTGTGGGGATCAATTGCCTGAACATGGCGGGGGGCGCGATTCTCGATGATTTCGATAACGATGGACTACTGGACCTCGTGTTCACCACAGCTGATCCCACGCAGACCATGGCCTACTTTCGCAACAAGGGAGACGGCACGTTTGGGGATCGCACCAAAGAAGCCGGTTTGTCGGATCAACTCGGCGGGTTGAACTGCGTTCAAGCCGACTTCAACAACGATGGCTTTCTGGACATCTTTATCCCGCGCGGCGCATGGCTCACGACACCCATGCGGCCGAGTTTGCTCAAGAACAACGGGAACAACACGTTCACTGATGTCACTGCCGACGCAGGCCTCATGCACCCGATGAATACCGACACATGCCAGTGGGCCGACTTCGATAACGACGGCTGGCTCGATTTGTTCGTGTGCGGTGAAGCCCAACCGAGTCGGCTGTACCGGAACAAGGGGAATGGGACTTTCGAGGATGCGACATCGACCGCTGGACTCGACGACATTCCCGGAATGTGGAAGGGTTGCTCGTGGTTTGATTACGACGGAGATCGCTTCCCCGATTTGTTCCTCAACAACCTGACTGGGGCGCCGAAACTCTTCCACAATAACCGCGATGGCACGTTGAGCGACGTAACGCTCGAGAAAGGTATCGATGCCCCCACCGTGGGACTGTCGTGCTGGACTTGGGACTACGATAACGACGGCTGGCTGGATATTTGTGCCACCAGTTTCGACAGGTCGCTCACCGACATGGTCAAAGGACTGCTTGGAGAACCGCACCAGCGAAAGCCGGGCAAGCTGTACCGCAACTTGGGCGGCAAAGAATTCGAAGATGTGGCCCAGGAGGTCGGACTTGATGAATGCTATTCATCGATGGGCAGTAACTTCGGCGACTTCGACAACGACGGCTTCCTCGATATTTATCTGGGAACGGGCGACCACGACGTCGCCACGCTGGTACCCAACCGCTTGATTCGAAATCTTGGCGGTAAAAAGTTCGTCGACATCTCAGCGTCGTCGGGAACCGGACATCTGCAAAAGGGACACGGGATCGGCTGCGGCGATTGGAATCGCGACGGAAACTTGGACATCGCGATTGAGATGGGAGGTGCGATTCCTGGTGACCGGTACCACAATGTGTTGTTCCTCAATCCGGGCCAAGGAAACCACTGGCTTAACGTAAAGCTCGTGGGAAAGAAGTCCAATACTTCGGCAATTGGCGCTCGTATCAAGGCTGTTACTTCGGGTGAAAACCCGCAAACCATTTACCGCACGGTTTGCTCGGGGAGCAGTTTCGGGGCGAACCCGCTGGAGCAGATGGTCGGGCTAGGCAAGGCAGAACAAATCGCGGAACTTGAGATCTATTGGCCCACCAGCGACACCACTCAAGTTTTTCGAGATATTCCCGCCGATCAGGCCATCGAAATCACGGAGTTCGCTGCGGATTTTAAGAAGCGTGAATACAAGCCAATTCCATTACCCAAGGAATAGGCGACGATCGGTTCTCTTGACGGCGTGCAATCAAACTCAGACGCCACTTTCACGCAGTGCATTTAATGTCCTGGATTCGTGCGGGTGGCGCAGTTCGCGAGCAGTTCTGATTTTTTCGCACGGTCGCTCGACACGAAGTTGTCCCACGCATCTTCGAAAAATTTGGCTGGTCAAGGTAATGCGGTTGGAATGTTTGGATTCACTGCGCCCGCGTTCTCTTGTTGCATCCAGGCCGAAGAATCTGCACCACCTCGAAATCCACGAGCGGGACCAGTTCGACGACACGCTTTTGGCCCGTTGGATTCGGCAGCCATCCGTTCTGCAGAGCGAGTCCGCGCTCTTGTTCCCACGCGTTCTTCCGTGAGATGTTTAGCGGTGCTAACGACGGTCGCAAATGGCGGGATGTACTAGTGCCGCTCATTGAACTCCCCTGGCTTTCGACGGTTTGCTAATGGCAAGAATCTGGACGAGGGAATTCGAAATACATGGCGTCCGGTGTCGCGACGAAAGCGTTGGGGCAAGGCTTCGAACTATGATTCGTGCAACCGCGAGAATTCTTCCAGGTTGACCAGCGGAGCACCGGCCGTCGCGGCGACCGTCTCCTCGACCGAGTGGGGGTCTTTGAAGCCGGAACCGGTGATCATGCAGATGATGTGGGCGTCGGAGGTAAGGCGGCGTTCGCGAGCGGCTCGCAGGGCACCAGCGAGGGCGACGGCTCCGGCGGGTTCGGTGAAGATCCCTTCGTCGCGGGCGAGGCGGCGTTGAGTTTCCCAGACTTGGTCATCGGTGACGACGTGGCCGCTGCCGCCGGAGGCTCGGCATTCGTTGACGGCCCAGTGGCCGTCGTTGATCGTCGGGACTTGCAAGCCGCTGATGCGTGTCGTGCTGGTCACTTCGCGAGCTTGCGTGTGTCCGTCGCGCAACGGTGAGGCCATCGTGTCGTTTCCTTCGGGCTGCACGACTTCGACGGCGGGGCTCTTTCCGAGCACTCCGCGTTCGACAAGTTTGCGAAAGCCTCGTGCGGCGGCGACGGCGAGTCCCCCTCCACCGGCGGGACAGAAGAGATGATCAATCGTCGGCGTTTGCTCGGCGAGATCGAACGCGACGGTTTCCACGCCTGTCATGCCGGGAGCGGAATACTTGTACGAGCTGACTTGCACAGCAGCGTCCGGTTCGCTGCCCCATTTCTGAATGAGTGCCATCACGGCCGAGGTGGTCGCGATATCGGCTCCGAAGCCGCGAATGCGATACAGCTTCGCTCCGTAACAGAGCATCTGCTGCAACTTGCCAAGCGGCGCCCCTTCGACAATCGCGATCAGGCATTGAATCCCCGCCGCCGCGCAATACGCGGCCAGCGACGCTCCGGTGTTGCCGCTCGACGTCGCGATGCAGCGTGTCTTTCCGGCGGCGACCATGTGCGAGACCGTCGCCGCCGCGAAGCGATCCTTGTACGAAGCCGTCGGGCTGACGAAGTCGAGCTTGAACCAGAGGTTCTTCAATCCGGCGTTCGGCCCGATGCTTCGCGAGCGAACGAGCGGTGTCTGTCCTTCGCCGAGCGTGATGCGAGCGTGTTCCGGCACGAAGTCGATCAGGTCTGCCCAACGCCAGATGCTCATGGTTGATCTCGCTGAGTCTCAGGATGGCTGCCCTCGACCATCTTGCCTGGTCTTGCACAAACGCGGGACGGCCGAGGGCGGCCATCCTACAATCGCCTCGTCGCGAAACGGTATCGCGGAGACTGCGGATCGCAACCTTGGAAGTGAGGTGATTCGTGCGAGAGATATTTGTCTGGCCGTTTGCCATTGCAGTGCTCTTGATCTGCTGGAGTGAATCGTTCGCTGGCGAGGCTGCTCTCAAGAGCAAGAACGTCATCTACATCACTTGGGACGGCTTTCGCTGGCAGGAGTTTTTCGGCGGCGCACAGCAGACGTTGATTGCCAAAGACGCCGGAGTCTCCGACATCGATGGGGTAAAGCAACGCTTCTGGCGCGAATCCGAATCAGAGCGTCGCGAAGTCTTGTTGCCGTTTGTCTGGAAGACGATCGCGACGCGCGGGCAAATCTTTGGCGATCCGGCGGCGAACGCGGCGGCGAAAATGGAGAATACTCACAAGTTCTCCTACCCCGGTTACAGCGAGATGTTCTGCGGGTTCGCGGATGACAAAGGGATCGACTCGAACAAGAAATTTCCGAACCCGCATGTCAACGTGTTGGAGTTCTTGAATCGCCGTCCCGGTTTTCAGAGCCGTGTTGCCGCGATCGCGACGTGGGACGTGTTTCCGTCGATCCTCAATCAGGAGCGAAGCGGCGTGTACGTTCACGCGGGGCCGGGGCCAATTCCAGGGAACTCGCTCAGCGATCGTGAGAAGATGCTCAACGAAATGATTGCCGACACGGTCATGCTCTGGCCGGACAATCAACTCGATGTGATCACCATGCAGGTCGCTCGCGAGTACCTGCTCAAGCACAAGCCGCGAGTTCTCTTCATTGGGCTGGGGGAGACGGACGAGTGGGGACACGGGCGTCGTTACGACCGGTACTTGCATGCGGCGAATCGAGCGGATGCTTTTGTCGGCAAGTTGTGGGAGTTGTTGCAGTCGCTGCCGGAGTACAAGGACCAAACGTCGCTGGTCCTGGGTTGCGATCATGGCCGAGGGAGCACGATTCGCGACTGGACCGACCACGGAGCGAAGATCGAGGGGGCGGAGTTCGTCTGGTCGGCGGTGTTCGGCCCGGACACGCCGGCGTTGGGAGTGCGATCGGATGTGAACGTGACGCTCAGCCAAATCGCGGCGACGTTGGCAACGCTGGTCGGCGAGGATTTTCGCGCGGCCAGCCCGAAAACGGCAGCTCCACTTCCCGGCGTCATCTCCACGAAGCCGGCGCAATGACGTCTCGTCGTGAGTGACCGATGAGCCGGTTTGCCGTCTTTCGAATGAGTTGCAATGCTCCAAACCGCATGTTTCCGAAATTCTGAAATTTTCGCGAAGCGTTGGGAGTTGCGGGGTGTTGAGTGCCGCAGACGGGCCGTCGCGACGCTGTGGATGAAAGCGTCCGTTAGACTGTTTCATAATGCCGAACCCCGCAGGCGAGTTCATGGATACTGCGCTGGAAATGCCCGGCCTGATTGTGTCGAGCAGTTCCGAGCGTGCGGCTATGCCCTCGTCGGCTCCGATTGCCACGGCCGCAAGATCGCAGACCAAGCCTGCTCGAACTCATGACCCGATTGGCGAGTGCATTGTCCGCTTCACCGACGAATTGCAGGCCGGCCTCCGCCCGAAGATCGAAGA
>VGZH01000051.1 GCA_016872645.1 Planctomycetota bacterium
CAACGTTAGAAATACGCGAACTGTCGCGAACGCTTCACACAATTTCGGATCACGAGCGTGAATGAGCGTGTCCGAACGGCAATGGCGGATCAGGCAACGACGGTCGGTGAACGCCTGCAGACATCGCAGGACGACTCAACCACTGACAACGAGCGTGCCACGCAATTCGGCGGTTGGAAGCCTGGATAAGCGGATGTTTCAACAGTTTTCAAAACGGGAACCGCGTTCGTTCGTGTCGAGCCATACATGTTGCGTTTTTGCAATGCTTCTTTGACGAGGCCGGACAACCAGTCGGCTCGATTTTCAAGCCGACGCTGGATCGCTATGAAGTCCGTCCAGCAGGGGGCAGGTTCTGAACCTGCCCTTCACTTTTAGCAGCTTGAAAACCTGCCCCACGAATCCGGAGCCCCCCATGCCGATGTCCCGCGAACGTAGCCAAGTCCAATTCCAGCGAGCCTTGAAGTCGATCCCCGGCGGCGTGAATAGTCCCGCCCGCGCCTTCGGAGCTGTTGGGGGTGAGCCGCTGTTCATTGATCGCGCCGACGGCGCGTACCTCTGGGACTTGGACGGCAACAAGCTGATCGACTTCATTGGCTCTTGGGGTCCGCACATTTTGGGACATCGCCACCCCGCCGTGCTCGCCGCTGTCGAAGATGCGCTGACCCGCGGCACGAGCTTCGGAGCTCCGACTGAACTCGAATCGGAACTCGCCGAGTTGGTGATCGACGCAGTTCCGTCGATCGAAAAAGTCCGCATGGTCAGCTCCGGCACCGAAGCCACGATGAGCGCGATTCGCGTCGCTCGCGGTTTCACCGGCCGAGACAAGATCATCAAGTTTGCCGGCTGTTATCACGGCCATGTCGATTCGCTGCTGGTCAAAGCCGGCAGCGGAGCACTGACGCTCGGCGTCCCTTCGAGTCCCGGTGTTCCCGCCGGCTGCACCGCCGACACGATCTCGCTGGAGTTCAACAACCCGAACAAGCTGGCCGAGACGTTCGCGGTTCAGGGAGACAAAATCGCAGCCCTGATTCTGGAACCGGTCGTCGGCAACATGGGAGTCGTCGTGCCTCAACCGGGATTCCTCGCAGCCTGCCGTGAGCTCTGCACGAAGCACGGTGCGGTCTTGATCTTCGACGAAGTGATGACCGGATTCCGATTGTCATTGGGCGGCGCTCAAGAACTGTTCAAAATCACGCCCGACATGACGACGCTGGGCAAAATCATTGGTGGTGGAATGCCCGTCGGAGCCTACGGCGGCCGAGCCGACATCATGGCGAAGGTCTCACCCGCCGGCCCGGTCTATCAGGCCGGCACACTCTCCGGCAACCCTCTGGCAATGGCCTGCGGCATCGCGACACTGGGCACGCTGCGCGAAACGAATCCGTATCCAACACTCGCCGCCAGGACCGAACGTCTGACTCGCGGCCTGAGCGACGCCGCCTCGGCCGCCGGAATCAAGCACACGCTGCCGCATGTGGGCAGCATGTTCACGCTCTTCTTCAATCCCGACCCGGTGCTGAACAACACGATCGCAGGCCACAGCGACACGAAACTGTTCGCACGTTATTTCTGGGGCATGATCGAGCACGGCGTCTATTTGCCCTGCAGCCAGTTCGAGGCGAACTTCGTCTCCGCCGCCCATTCCGACGGGGATATTGACGCGACCATCGCGGCAGCCAAAGACGTGTTGCGGGCGATCTGAATCGATCACCGAACTCGTTTTGACACGTTTGGGACGGAAGGCTATCGTCCCGCCGCTTTTCGCCGAATGAGGCTCTGTCACGAAGGACCGTGATGCTTGGCTTCATCTCGGTTTCGATCGCCGACAAGGAAGGCAGGCATCGTGGTGAGTCACTCGCCGAGCATTTTGGTGGTGGACGGTTTGTCGGAGACGACCGCCGTTCTCAAGGCAGTGTTCGAACCGCGAGGCCACTCGGTCAATCGAGTCCGCCATTCGCAGTTGCCCAACAGCACAATGACTCTGCCGCGAGTCGTGATTTGGCACGCCAATGAACCGGAAGCCATTCCAGCGGCAGAACACTTCCAAGGAATTCCTCGCATCTTCATCGGCCGCGCCGATTGCCCGACGTCCGACGGCGAAACTCAGCGGTTCTCGCAGCCGTTCGAATATCGCGAACTCCTCGGTACGATCGAAACGCTGCTGGCAGAGTAGACCAGTCACTCCGTGACTTGAGATTTCGAGTACGGAGTGGCTCGACTACGTTCTGCGAACCTACGGTAGCCTGTCGGGAACGAGCAGCATTGATATCATGGCCGAGTCGTTGGAACGCTGCCCCCAGGCGGCAAACTCTCGTCCGCAGGACGTAGTCTCGTCCGCGTTGCCACGGAGGCGATTTGTGCCGAAGGCCACGTTGCTGGTGATCCAGGGAGCCGATCAAGGGCTGCGCTTTGAGTTGGATGGAAGCGAGGTCACTCTCGGCCGCGGCGCGCTCAATCCCATTCAACTGCGAGACAACGAAGTCTCGCGCACGCATGCCCAGATCCGCTTTGACGACTCGGAGGCTGGATTCGTCATCAACGACCGGCAAAGCTCCAACGGCACATTCGTCAATGGCGAGGCGATTCAGACCCGGAAGTTGATCAGCGGCGATCAAATCGCGGTTGGAACGACGGCGTTGCTGTTTCAAGAAGAGACGTCCGAACGCCCCGTGCGTGCGGCGGATCAATTGGAAGTGTTCGTCGGCGATGACGCCCGCGAACGGTCCAGCATCATCGGCGAAGTGAGCCAAGCCGTCGGACAACAACTGCTCCGGGATGCGACGTCGATCCTCAAAGCCAGTTCGACGATGCAAACACTTGCCAACTTGCAAGTGCTGTATCGCATCACCGAGGAAGCGGTCGCGCCGACGCTGTCACTCGACCAACTGCTGCACCGCATCCTGGAACTGACGATCGAGGTCGTCGGAGCCGATCGTGGCTGCGTCCTGGTGAATGACCCGCGAACCAGCCAACTCACGCCGAAAGCATTCCACCATCGCCGGGATTTCGCCCCCGGCAGTCCGATGCCGGTCTCACGCAGTATCGTGGATTACGTCCGGAAAAAGGGGCAAGGAGTCCGCACGTCCGACGCACCACACGATCAGCGTTTCAGCCAGCAGAGCATCATGCAAGCCGGCATCCGCGAGGCAATGTGCGTGCCGATGCAGGGCCGTTACGAATTGATGGGGGTGCTGTACCTCGACACAACCACGCCGAGCCATCAGCTTCCGCGACTTGGCCCGGAGGGCTATCGCTTCACCGAGGAAAAGCTGCATCTGCTCGCCGCGATCGGCCGGCAAACGGCACTCGCGGTCGAGGACCACCGCTTTCAAGACGCTTTCCTCAGAGCCGAACGCCTAGCCGCCGTCGGACAGACGATTGCAATCCTCTCGCACCACATCAAAAACATTCTTCAAGGAGTGCGTGGTGGCAGCTATCTGATCGACATGGGCCTGAAGCAGCACGACGAAGATCTGATCGGCCGCGGTTGGAAGATCGTCGAAAAGAACCAGGACCGAATTTACCAACTCGTAATGGACATGCTCAGCTACAGTGCCGAGCGAAAGCCCGCATTACAGGTTGCAAACCTCAACGATGTCGTCCGTGACGTTTGCGAATTGATGGGGCCTCGCGCTGCCGAGTGCCAAGTCGACCTGGCCTGCAAACTCTCCGATCAAGTCCCCGACAGCGCGTTCGACCCGGAGGGGATTCATCGCGCCGTGCTCAATCTCGTGACAAACGCGATCGAGGCGGTCGAAGGAGCAACCGGTGGTCGAGTCAACGTCGAGACCGAATACGATTCGCAGTCTGACGAACTGGTTGTGCTAGTCCGTGACAACGGCCCTGGGATTCCGGCCGCTCAACAGGCAATGTTGTTTAACATCTTCGAATCGACGAAAGGCTCGCGCGGCACCGGACTGGGCTTGGCGGTGTCGCAAAAAATCATCCGCGAACATGGAGGCGACATCTTCGTCGAAAGTCGAGAAGGTGACGGAGCCAACTTTCGACTCGTGCTGGCCCGATTGGACGAGGACGCCGGACGCGGCAGTTTGCCCTCGAACGAATGACACAGGCACAACTTTTTGGGAGCGATTCACATGCGAGGTCTTATTTGGTCCACCTTGTCGGCGATGCTGCTGGCCGCGTCCCTCTCTGGCTTGCTCGCGGATGACGCCAACTCGAATTCAGACGGCAAACTCCGGATCATCATTTTCGGAGCACATCCGGACGATGCCGAGTACAAAGCGGGCGGCACGGCGGCCAAGTGGGCGAAGCTTGGACATCACGTGAAATTGGTCTCGGTCACCAACGGGGACATCGGTCATTGGCAAACTGCCGGAGGGCCATTGGCTCAACGCCGCACGGCCGAGGTCCAAGCCGCCGCGAAAGTTCTGGGGGTCACCTCGCAAGTGCTCGACATCCACGACGGCGAGTTGCTGCCGACCCTCGAATACCGCAAGCTGATCACGAAGATCATCCGCGAATGGCAGGCGGACATCGTCATCTCGCATCGACCTTGGGACTACCATCCGGATCACCGTTACGTCGGCGTCCTCGTGCAGGATGCCGCGTTCATGGTCACAGTCCCGTATTTTGTTCCCAGCAGCCCGCCCCTCAAGAAAAACCCCGTGTTTCTGTATTCCAGCGACGGGTTTCGGAAGCCATATCCGTTTAATCCAGACGTCGCCGTGTCGGTCGACGACGTTTTTGAGACAAAGCTCGCGGCGATCCACGAGCTCCCGTCACAGGCTTACGAAGGTGGCGCCAACGGCAGCGAGGAGCTCGTCCGCAGCCTTCCACCGGAGTCTGATCCGGCGGGTCGAAAGGCTTGGCTTAAGGAGCGATGGTCGAGCCGTCAGAGCGCCGAGGCCAACAAGTCGCGGGAGCTCCTCGTCCGGCTGTACGGCGAGGTGCGCGGCAAAGCGGTAAAGCACGCCGAGACCTTTGAGCTGTGCGAATATGGCTCGCGGCCCAGCGGCGACGAACTTCGGCGGCTGTTTCCGTTCTTCGACAAGTAGTTTTGGTCAGGATTTGAGGTTGGTTTGGGACCGCTCCGCATCTTGTAAGTTCAGCGTGTGTCTTTGACTTGTATTACTTTTGGAGACCGTTATATTCCTCCGCTCCCCATCGAGCCGGCTTGACCGCTAGCGTAGCTCAATTGGCAGAGCTCCGGTTTTGTAAACCGGGGGTTGTGGGTTCGAGTCCCTCCGCTAGCTTCCAGAGACCTCCGGTTCAATCCCCTTTGAGCCAGAGACTTACGCTCTGGCGAATGGCGGGAAGAGGATTCCACCGGGGGAATTCCAGAGCGGCCAAATGGGCCAGACTGTAAATCTGGTGGCACAGCCTTCGGAGGTTCGAATCCTCCTTCCCCCACTAGATTTGAATTGAACAACACACGACGCTGGCCGAAAGGCTGGCCAAGAATTCCAAACGTCACACGATTCCGTAGAAACCGATTCCGTAAAGATTCACAACACAAGCGTCCGCGGGTGTAGCTCAATGGTAGAGCGCCAGCCTTCCAAGCTGGACACGTGGGTTCGATTCCCATCACCCGCTCCTGAGTGCCCAGTCAATCAACAACAAGGACCTCTGAGCAGCATGACAAACAGGAAGAAGGGATTCGACTGGTTGTCGTTCGTGCTGCTGTAGCTCAGTGGTAGAGCGCGTCCTTGGTAAGGACGAGGTCCTGGGTTCAAATCCCAGCAGCAGCTCTCCGAGTCATTAGCAGTGCATTGGTGTCCGAGCTTGGATAGTTCGGCCCGTTTCATCAAAAAGAAAGTTTAACCCAAGTCAGTTTCAGTTTAGGGAGTCAACATGGCCAAGGCAGTTTTTGAACGCAAGAAACCGCACGTCAACGTAGGCACGATCGGCCACATCGATCACGGCAAGACAACCTTGACCGCTTCGATTCTGGCAGTGCAGGCCGGCAAGGGCTTGGCTACTTTGAAGTCGTACAAGGATATCGCCAAGGGGGGCACTGTTCGCGACGAGAATAAGACCGTGACCATCGCGGTCAGCCACGTTGAGTACGAGTCCCCAAAGCGTCACTACGCTCACATCGACTGCCCGGGTCACGCGGACTACATCAAGAACATGATCACCGGTGCCGCCCAGATGGACGGCGCGATCCTGGTTGTGTCGGCCGCTGACGGCCCGATGCCGCAGACTCGCGAGCACATCCTGTTGGCCCGGCAGGTCAACGTGCCAGCGCTGGTTGTATTCCTTAATAAGATCGACTTGGTCGATGACCCAGAGCTGCTCGAACTGGTCGAAATGGAAATTCGTGACCTGCTCAGCAAGTACGATTTTCCCGGCGATACGATTCCGATCATTCGCGGCCAGTCGAACATGGCTTTGGAGCATCCGGATGACCCGAAGTGGAATAAGTGCATCGGCGACCTGATGGATGCGCTGGATACCGCGATTCCGGAGCCGCCGCGCGTGACCGACAAGCCGTTCTTGATGGCCATCGAAGACGTTTTCTCGATCGAAGGCCGCGGCACGGTCGTCACCGGCCGTATCGAACAAGGTGTCGTGAAGACTGGCGAAAAAATCGAGATCGTCGGACTCAAGCCGACGATGGAAACGACCTGCACCGGCGTCGAAATGTTCAACAAGACGTTGGACCGCGGCGAAGCTGGCGACAACGTTGGAATTCTTCTTCGTGGCACGAAGAAGGAAGAAGTTCAACGCGGCCAGGTGCTGTCAGCTCCGAAGGCGATCAAGCCGCACACCAAGTTCGAGTGCGAGGTTTACGTCCTGAGCAAAGAGGAAGGCGGCCGACACACCCCGTTCTTCAATGGCTACAAGCCGCAGTTCTATTTCCGAACGACCGACGTGACCGGCGGAGCAAACCTGCTCGGCGGTGCCGAAATGTGTATGCCCGGCGACAACGTCAAGCTGGCGGTGGAACTCGGCAAGCCAATCGCAATGGACACCGGCAGCCGATTCGCCATCCGCGAAGGTGGCCGCACTGTCGGTTCGGGAATTGTGACTGCGATCACGGAGTAATTGATCATGCCTCGCGAATTCGTGTGGCTGGAATGTACTGAGTCGGGCGATCGGAACTATCGCGTTTCCAAGGAAACGCGTGGGACCGAGCGTCTGGAGTTGAAGAAATACTGCCCTCGGTTGCGGAAGCATACTCTGCACAAAGAGTCGCGAAAGAAGTAGCCGCTGCCGTGGTTTTCGCGCGTTCTGGGTGTTGATTGCCCAGTTCTCGCGAAGAGTTTTTCGAGCTCTTTCTGAAAAGAAAACTACGGGTGTAGCTCAATTGGCAGAGCACTGGATTCCAAATCCAGCGGTTGGGGGTTCAAGTCCCTCCGCCCGTGTTTGTCCGGTGTTTTGTCGTGAAGCGTTTTGTTCAAATTGAATGGGTTCGGCGATGGGACTGACGAACTACAAAAAAACGCAAGGCAGACCAACGCGTCAAATCGCGCTGTGTGTGGTGATCGCATCATTATCCTGGTTGCTGATCTCTGCCGCGGCATTATTTGTCCGGCGTCAAGTTGGCATTGGCTGGCTAAGCATTTGCGTTGGGGTGATTGGCGTAGCAGGTGTGATCTCAGTCGCAATTCTGAATCGACCTCGCTGGGCGGATTTTTTGATTTCGGTGCAGGCAGAGATTGATAAGGTCACTTGGCCTTCGAAAGCCGAGGTGCACAAGCACACCTTGGTCGTATTAATCCTGCTTGTGTCGATGTCGGTGATTGTTTTCGCGTTTGATATTATTTGGCAGTGGGTCTTCAAGACGATTGGGTTCTTGCAGATTTGACGATGGAGTAGCGTGCTGTGTCTGTGTCCACGGAGTCTTCCATGACAGCCCCGACTGAGCAGCCCGCACCGGTCAACCCGGAGCTGAAGTGGTACGTTTTGAAAGTTCAAACGAACCGCGAAAAATCCATTCGAGAAGCCCTGCAACGTCGCATTAACCGCGACGGCATGGAAGCCTCGTTCGGACAAATTGTGATCGCGACCGAAAAGGTCATGGAAACCAAGAGCGGTAAAAAGCGAGTCATCGAGCGAAAGCTTTATCCAGGCTACTTGTTCATTCAGATGATTCTGAACGACGAATCCTGGTATTTGGTCCGCGATACCAGCGGAGTTGGGGATTTCACCGGAGCCGGCGGCGTTCCGACTGCAATGGAAGATGACGAGATTGGCCGGCTGATCCGCCAGGAAGAGGCGGTCAATGAGCCAGCGAAGATCAAGATTCCGCTCTCACGCGGAGATTTGGTGAAGATCAAGGAAGGGACGTTTGAGAACTTCGAAGGCAGTGTGGATGCCATTGACGAGGATAGCGGGAAAATTAGTGTCTTGATTGAAATTTTCGGGCGTTCGACTCCGGTGGAATTGGAGTACTGGCAGGTCGAGAAGCCGTAACGAGTGACAGCGTAGATTGAGAGTTTGAAATGGCCAAGGCGGTCGTTGCACAAGTCAAAGTTCAGATCACAGGTGGTCAGGCTACACCGGCTCCGCCGGTAGGTACCGCTCTGGGTCCGCACGGAATCAACCTTGGCAAGTTCGTCCAAGAATTCAACGCGAAGACAAAAGACATCGCAGGAACGATCGTGCCGGTCATAGTGACTGTCTACAACGATCGTTCCTTCGAGTTCATCGTCAAGACGCCGCCGGCTTCGATCATCCTCAAGAAAGTTGCCGGAATTGCCAAGGGCTCTCAGCGGCCGAACGCGGAGAAGGTGGGAGTGGTGACGAAGCAACAAGTCGTCGCGATTGCCAAAGAGAAGATGGTGGATCTCAATACGACCGATCTCGATGCCGCCTGCCGAATCATCGAAGGAACGGCCCGGAGCATGGGAATCACGATTGCCGATTAACACGAAATTCGACCGTTGATTGACTGAATGTAGTACGGCGTTGTGCCGGCCGCACCGTCTTAATGTGAGACGGAACTACCAACTGAACTATTTCAGGTGAAGTGCGATGAAAACTGGATCAAGACGAATGACCGCCCTGCGTGAGGCGGCGTTGAAATTAGGCACCGCCCCGTTGCCGGTCCCAGAAGCCATCAAGGCTCTCAAGGGATTGGAAGCCGGCCTGCCAGCGAACATCAAACGCAGCAAGTTCGACCACAGTGTTGAGATTGCCGCACGTCTGGGTGTCGATCCCAAGCAAGCCGACCAAATCGTTCGCGGCTCGATCGTGCTGCCGCACGGAATTGGAAAGTCCAAGCGAGTGCTTGTGTTTTGCCAGGGCAATAACGTCGACATCGCGAAGGCAGGTGGGGCGGATTTCGTTGGTGGCAAAGAGCTCGCAGATCAGATCAAGGGCGGCTGGCTGGATTTCGATGTAGCGATCGCGACCCCGGACATGATGGGTGTCGTTGGTCCACTCGGAAAGGTGCTTGGTCCCCGAGGATTGATGCCGTCTCCGCGAGCCGGGACCGTGACGAACGATCTCTCGACAGCCGTCAAAGAATACAAGGCAGGCAAGGTTGAGTTTCGCGTGGACGCCGCCGGAATCGTGCACTGCGTGGTCGGCAAACTGTCATTTGGCGAGCAGCAATTGACGGAAAACGTCGAGGCGATGCTGAAGCACCTTCTCGCACTCAAGCCCAATACCTCCAAAGGCATCTATGTCCGCAGTGTTTATTTGACGGCAACTATGATGCCGTCCATTGCGATTTCCGCGTAACGCATCACAATGCTCGCCCGCGCATGTTCCGGATTGTCAGGCGGGCTCAGCAAATAGTTTTCAGGGCGACGGTGTTGAAATGAGCAAGGCAGTCAAGTCCTTGATGATGAAGGATCTCTCCGATCAGCTTCGGAAAGTATCTGATGTCGTGTTTGTCGACATCTCAAAACTCGATGGCGTCTCGAACAACCGACTGCGTGCGGCTTCGCGAACTCAGTCGATCGGAGTCCTGGCTGCAAAATTTTCGTTGGCCCGACGTACGTTGTTAGACATGGGCTGGAAAATTGATGGCGTTACCGGAGGACCAACTACCATCGCGTGGGGACCGGATATTGTTGGTCTCGCTAAACAGGCGATTAAGTGGGAAAAAGAATTTCCGGGGACGGTCGTCAAGGGAGGTTATGTTGGCGGTCAGACTGTCACTCCCGACGAAGTCAAAGTGTTGAGCGAGAGCCCCAGCAAAGAAGAATTGATTGCTAAGATCATCGGGGGATTGATGTCGGCAGCGACAGCGGCAATAGGTGCGATCAATGCACCGGCTTCCAATCTCGCTTCCCAGATCAAGCAACTCTCCGAAAAGGAGCAGGCGGTTTAGTGACTCGTTGAGCAGGTTTTCGACCTGCTAGTGTAATTTTGGGAAAGGCAGGCACTCGGCCTGCTCTGCGAACATCAAGAAAGGGTGAACTGAAATGTCTGCGACTGAAGTTGATCCGGCGATCAAAACGCTGGGGGATAGTTTGGTGGGTTTGACCGTTTTGCAGGCCAAGTCGCTGGCCGACTACCTCGAATCGGCCTATGGCATCAAACCAGCCGCGGGTGGAGCGGTGGTAATGGCGGCTCCAGCCAGTGGTGGTGGTGAGGCAAAGCCGGCCGAAAAGACTGAGTTTGACGTGATTTTGACCAACTTTGGCGAGAACAAAATCGGGGTCATCAAGGTCGTCCGCGCGATCACGAGCCTGGGTTTGAAAGAGGCCAAGGATCTGGTCGAAGCTGCCCCGAAAGCGGTGAAGCAAGGCTTGTCAAAGGAAGAGGCTGAGAAAATCGTCAAGGAAATCGAGGGGGCAGGCGGCAAGGCCGAGATCAAGTAATTGTCGCGAGTTGAGAGTCAGAGCTGTTCCTCTGGCACTGGCTGCTCGCGTTTCAAGAGCGGCTGTGGTATGAGTCCGCCACTCAAAAGGTGTCGGATCGAGGTAAATCGGTGTCTGGCGTTTTAATCGAAACCCTTTTCTCCCGTGCTCATCGCAGGTGCATTTGATGCTGGTTGACAGCGCTTCGGCCATCGACTTTGTGTCGCGTAATGCACATTTCTAGCTCCCTCTTCGCAGGGGAGCTATTTCTTTTATTGGTGGGTGCTTCATTGTCGGCGGAAGTGTGAATTCGGTTTCGACGTCATGATCGAGTTTCAGACAAAACCAATCGCAATCATTCAGATTTCATAGCGACTGCAACCTGATTCACAACCAACGTTCCGGAACGTTCCGGCGGTGGTGTGAAACGGGCTGTTAAACTCGTTGAACAATTCGGTGGTCGAGGCGGAGGGGGAATATGGCGATCTCGGAACAACGGCGACTGCAATTGCAGAACGTTCGTAAATTTGGACATGGACAGTTCGAGTACGAAATCCCTGACCTAACCAAAATCCAGACCGAATCGTACGTGCGATTCCTGCAAGCAGAGGTTGAATCGGATCGTCGGTCTCCACTCGGGCTCGAGGGGATCTTCAAAGAGATCTTCCCAATTGCCAGTTATGACAACCAATTTGAGTTGGAATATCTGCGCTATGAATTGGGAAAACCTCGTTACACACCCGATGAATGTCGGCAGCTGAGGCTGACCTATGGTCGACCTCTGCGAGTTTACTTTCGACTGAAGAAAGAACAGCCAATTGAGGAGGAGGTTTACCTCTGCGATCTACCAATCATGCTCGGTGGTGGCGAATTCATCATCAACGGAGCTGAGCGTGTTGTTGTCAGCCAGCTGCATCGCTCCCCTGGCGTGGATTTTATGGAGCTGTCTGACACCGTCGGCTATGACGGGTACTCTTGCCGCATCATCCCTGAGCGCGGCAGTTGGGTGGAGTTAGCGACCACTCGCAAGGACGCGCTGGCTGTTCGCATTGATCAAAGCGGCAAGTTTTCGTCAATGACTTTGCTGCGTGCAATGGACGCGAAATATTCTTCCACGTCGGCAATCTTGCGACTTTTTTTCGCCGAACAAATTCAATCGGTGAAAATCACCAAGGACGCGGCGGAGACCCTCAAGGGCAAGATTGCGGTGGACGACGTCGTTTACCCGCTCAAACACGCTCGCGTCGGCGAGATTATCGTTGATGCCGCACAGTCGATTACAACGGATGTAGCGCATGCGCTCATCGAATCCGGCGTCAAATCGCTGGAAGTGTTCGATTCACCCATCGACCGCTGTGTGCTGAATAGCTTGCGCGATGATACATCGCTGTCACATGAAGAGGCGTTGCTCAAGATCTATCAGCGTTTGCGTCCCGGAAATCCGCCCCAACTGGAGAAGGCTGTTGAATTGTTCAAAGAGCGATTCTCGGATCCGAACCGGTATCGTTTAGGACAAGTGGGCCGCTTCCGCATCAATCGCAAATTCAATCAAGTGACCGCCGACGATGAAATGGCATTGCGTGCCGAGGACTACGTCAATGCGATCAAGTACATTCTGCGTCTACGTGGCACTGACTCGACGGCCTACACCGATGACATTGACAATCTGGGGAATCGACGGTTGCGGACGATCGATGAATTGGCCACCGACGAGCTCCGCAAAGGATTCCTCAAACTGCGCCGCACGGTGCAGGAACGGATGAGCATCAAAGATGCGGAAGACATCAGCCCGCGCTCGCTCGTAAATCCCAAGAGTGTCGCTGCTGCTGTTGACTTCTTCTTCGGTCGAAGCGAATTGTCTCAAGTCGTTGATCAAACCAATCCGCTCTCGATGATCACTCATGAGCGGCGACTGAGCGCCCTCGGCCCTGGTGGCTTGAACCGCAAGCGAGCGGGCTTCGAGGTTCGTGACGTTCATATCTCGCACTATGGCCGGATTTGTCCGATCGAAACGCCCGAAGGCACGAACATCGGCTTAATTTCCAGTCTCGCGATTTTCGCATCCGTTGACGATTACGGCTTCCTAATTACGCCTTACCGTCGTGTGAAGAATTGTAAGGTCTCCGACGAAGTCGCTTGGCTGCGAGCCGACGAGGAATCGGATGCGTTTGTTGTCCCTGCGGATACTCCGTTGCACAACAACAAAATTCCCGATGGGCGTGTTCTGGCGCGGCACCGCAATGACGTGATGTGGATCGACTCGGACGAAGCTCAATTTATCGATATCGCGGCGTGTCAAATGGTCGGCATCTCTGCCGCGCTAATTCCGTTCCTGGAACACGACGATGCGAACCGAGCATTGATGGGGTCAAACATGCAACGGCAGGGTGTGCCGTTGCTAATCACTGAACCGCCGATTGTCGGCACGGGAATGGAATCAACGGTCGCGCTGAACTCCGGAATGTTGCTGCGAGCCGATCGAACGGGCAAGGTCACCTACGTGGATGGTTCGCGGATCGAGATCGATGGCCGCAAGTACCCGCTCCGAAAATTCACAGGCCTCAACGAACGCACTTGCCTGAATCAGAAGCCGCTGGTGCAGGTCGGCCAACGTGTGAAAAAAGGGGACTTGCTGGCAGACTCCGCCGCGACACACAGCGGCATCTTGTCGCTTGGTCGCAATGTGCTCGTCGCCTTCATGTCGTGGGAGGGCTACAACTACGAAGACGCCATCATTTTATCCGAGCGATTGGTGAAGGAGGATGTGTACACATCAATTCACATCGACGAGTACGACGTTGAGATCCGCGAAACAAAGTTGGGTCGCGAAGAGTTCACACGCGACATCCCCAACGTCAGCGAAAAAATGTTGCGGCATCTCGATGAATTGGGAGTTGTCCAAGTCGGCACACGCGTTCGGCCAGGAGACATTCTCGTCGGCAAAGTCTCTCCCAAGGCAAAAACCGAACTCACACCAGAAGAAAAACTTCTGCATGCGATTTTTGGTCGCGCTGGCGAAGACGTGAAGAACGAATCGCTCGACGTGCCGAGCGGCGTGGAAGGAATTGTCATCCACACAGAACGGTTCTCGCGGCGCATGTCGCTGTCGGAGACCGAACGGAAACGGTTCGATTCGGATGTCAAAGAAACTGAAGCGACTCAGGCGAAGGCGGTCGCCGACATCTTCAAGACATTCCTGTCCGAATTGGAACATGCGCTTGAGCGAAAAATCCCCATTGAAGATGGCACGAACATCGCCTCCATTACTGATGAGAAGCAACTGTGCGAAATCGCCGCAGGCTTCCTGAAGCTTTGGGACACGGTCGAAATTCGAAGCCCACAGAAGAAGGCCGATTGCACAAAGGTCTTCAAGGACAGTTGGGGCTTGGTGGAAGAGGCTCTCGATGCACGCGAACGGGCACTCAATTCCCTGAAACGTGGTGACGAACTGCCCACCGGCGTGTTGCAGATGGTGAAAGTTTACGTGGCTTCGAAGCGTCAAATTTCGGTTGGTGACAAGATGGCCGGCCGCCACGGAAACAAAGGGGTTATCTCGAAGGTGCTACAGGAGGCCGATATGCCATTCCTTGCGGATGGCACGCCGGTTGACATCATCCTCAACCCGCTTGGCGTGCCAAGCCGCATGAACGTCGGTCAAATCCTTGAGACGCATCTTGGATGGGCCGCTTCGAAATTGAGCTTCTCGGCAATTTGTCCCGTGTTCAACGGAGCGACCGAAGAAGAAATCCGCGACTGCCTGATCGAAGCCGGACTGCCCCAGGACGGCAAGACGGTGTTGTTCGATGGCCGTACAGGTGATGCGTTCGAGCAAAAGGTGACTGTCGGTTACCTCTACATGCTCAAGTTGCATCACCTCGTCGATGACAAAGTTCACGCACGAGCAACTGGACCTTACTCGCTCATCACTCAGCAACCGCTGGGTGGCAAGGCTCGATTCGGCGGTCAGCGATTCGGTGAAATGGAAGTCTGGGCGCTGGAGGCTTACGGGGCAGCGTACATCCTGCAAGAACTGTTAACCGTCAAGAGCGACGACGTTGAAGGCCGCACGAAAATCTACGAGTCAATGGTCAAGGGCGAGAACACACTCGAAGCTGGCACGCCCGCCAGCTTTGACGTGCTCACTAACGAAATCCGCGGCCTAGCGCTCAACATGCAATTGGAGAAGGTGGCCACGGCGTAGATCAGGTTTTGAGCTTGACCCTGCGTTCTGTCAACTTGTTTCCAACCGGTTCAGCCTCAACAGGATGGCCGACCAAATACGGGAGATTGAAAATGGAAGGGCAACGACCCGCGAATCAGGCAGCGGCAGCAGCGACTGAATCTGCTGTCTACGACAGAGTCAACGATTTTTCCGCCGTCAACATCAAGCTGGCTAGCCCACATGACATTCGAAGTTGGTCATTCGGCGAAGTGAAGAAGCCGGAAACCATCAATTACCGCACCTATCGTCCCGAGCGCGACGGACTGTTCTGCGAACGCATTTTTGGCCCGGAAAAAGACTGGGAATGCGCTTGCGGAAAATATCGCGGCATGAAGTACAAGGGGATGATCTGCGATCGTTGCGGCGTCAAAGTGACTCACAGCCGAGTCCGCCGCAAGCGCATGGGGCATATCGAACTGGCTGCGCCAGTCGTACATATTTGGTTTTTCAAGTCGATGCCCAGTCGTTTGGGGGCGCTACTGAATCTGAAGACGACGCACTTGGAAAAGGTCATCTACTTCCAGGATTACGTTTGCATCGATCCGGGTGATACGCCACTGCGACAAGGACAATTACTGACCGAAGACGATTTGCGCGAAGCAAAGAAGAAATACGGTGCCGGCACGTTCACCGTCGACATGGGAGCCGAAGCCGTCAAGAAGTTGCTCAATGCGCTGGACTTGGAAGGGTTGTCGAGGACGCTCCGTAACGAGTTGGCAGAAACTGGCAGCCAACAAAAGATGAAAGATCTGATCAAGCGATTGAAGATCGCCGAAGCATTGCGGGACAGCGGCAATCATCCGGAGTGGATGGTTCTGGATGTTATTCCGGTCATTCCGCCCGATTTGCGACCGTTGGTTTTGCTCGATTCGGGCAACTTCGCGACGAGCGATCTGAATGACCTCTACCGCCGCATCATCAACCGCAACAACCGTTTGAAGAAGCTGGTCGACCTGAACGCGCCCGAAGTGATTGTCCGCAATGAAAAGCGCATGTTGCAGCAGTCGGTTGATGCGTTGTTCGACAACAACCGCTGCAAGCGTCCGGTCCTTGGTTCTTCAAACCGCCCACTGAAGTCGCTCACCGACATGATCAAGGGGAAGCAAGGTCGGTTCCGCGAGAACCTGCTTGGCAAGCGAGTGGACTACTCAGCCCGTTCCGTAATCGTGGTCGGCCCGGAACTGTTGCTGCATCAATGTGGCCTCCCGAAGAAGATCGCGCTCGAACTTTTTCAGCCGTTCGTCATTCGCCGCCTGAAAGAACTTGGACACGCCGACACAATCAAGTCCGCGAAGCGGATGCTCGAACGCAAAGACGAAAACGTCTGGGACATTCTGGATGAGGTCATCACCAATCATCCGGTGTTGCTGAACCGGGCTCCCACACTGCACCGCATGGGCATCCAGGCCTTCGAGCCAGTGCTGGTGGAAGGCAACGCGATCCGCATTCATCCGCTGGTCTGCAAGGGTTTCAACGCCGACTTTGACGGCGACCAGATGGCTGTGCATCTGCCATTGTCGATCGAGGCACAGGTCGAAGCAACGACCTTGATGATGTCGACGAACAACGTCTTCAGTCCGGCGAATGGTGCTCCGATCATCAGCCCTTCACAGGACATCGTGATGGGTTGCTACTACGCGACGCTGAGTCGCCCTGGGCGACCGGGCGAGGGCTTGACGTTCGGATCTGTCGCGGAACTGCATCTCGCATTCGCACAGGGCAAGGTTGCGCGCCATGCAAAAATTAAATTGCGTCTGCCGCGTGACAAACGAGTCATTGGCGAAGGGGCTGAAACCCATAAACCCGGCGGATTGATCGAGACAACACCAGGCCGTGTGATGTTCAATGACATCCTCAGTGAGAAGTCGGCCTTTTACAACATGACGATGCGCAGCAAAGACCTGCAGCGGGTGATCTCCGATTGCTATTTGGATCTCGGCCGTCGTGAGACGATCGCGTTGCTCGACCGCATGAAGGAACTTGGATTCCGCGAATCGACTCGGTCGGGTTTGTCATTCGGAGCCAGCGATCTCAAGACCTCTCCCGATAAGCCGAAAATCATCGGCGATGCGGAAGCCCTCGTCTTGAAAGCTCAAAAGCTGTACGACCGTGGCGTGATTACCGATCAGGAGCGATACAACCAAGTGCTCGATCACTGGACTCACGCACGTGAGCAGATCACCAAGACGATGATGCACGAATTGGAACACGATGTCCGTGAAGACGGTTCCTACGTGAATCCAATTTATCTGATGGCCCATTCGGGTGCCCGCGGTGGCGTCGAACAGATTCGCCAATTGGCCGGCATGCGCGGCCTGATGGCTAAGCCCAGTGGCGAGATTATCGAAACTCCGATCAAGGCGAACTTCCGCGAAGGTTTGACCGTGTTGGAGTACTTCAGTTCGACACACGGTGCCCGCAAAGGTTTGGCCGACACGGCTCTCAAGACGGCCGACTCCGGATATTTGACCCGCAAACTGGCGGACGTTTGCCAAAATGTCGTTGTCACAATGCACGATTGCGGGACGACCAAAGGGATCACCAAGGGAGTCATTTATCAGGGCGAGAAGGTGGTACTCAGCTTGGCGGAAAGTATCCGTGGCCGAGTCAGCCGCACCAACATCGTCAACCCAATCACCGACGAGATCATCGTTCGCGAAGGTGAATTGATCACGGTCGCGATCGCTCGCAAGATCGAGGAACTGGGAGTCGACAAGATTCAGGTCCGCAGCCCGCTCACTTGCGAAGCCGCATTGGGGATGTGCCGACTGTGCTATGGGATGGATCTGTCAACCGGTTCAATGGTGGAAGAGGGTTTAGCAGCCGGAATTATCGCGGCTCAAAGCATCGGTGAACCGGGTACGCAGCTCACCATGCGAACGTTTCACATCGGCGGGGCCGCCCAGACGGATGTCGAGGAGAAGGAAATCAAATCGCGCCGTGCGGGCCGCGTGAAGTTCACCCGCATTCGCAGCGTGGTGAACGTCGCCGGCGAAAACGTCGTGCTCGCCCGAAACGGCGAAGTCATCATCGTCGACCCGAAAGATCGCGAACTCGAGAAATACACCATCCCGAACGGGGCGGTGTTGTTCGTGACCGAGAACCAAGATATTCAGGCCGGGGCAATCGTCTGCCAATGGGATCCGCACTCGGTTCCCATTTTGTCAGAAGTCGGGGGTCGCGTGCGATTCGAGGACTGTCTCGAAGGTCAGTCGATCCGCACCGAAACTGAGGCCAGCGGAAAAGTTCGCAAAACGATTATCGAGCACAAGGGGGACCTGCATCCGCAGGTCGTCATCGAAGACTCGACTGGCAAGATTCTCGACTTCTACTACCTGCCTGAGAAGGCGAGCATCGAAGTCGAAGAAGCTCAGCAAATCGCAGCCGGAACGATCGTCGCCAAGAATCCGCGTGAAAGTGGCGGAACTCAGGACATCACCGGCGGTTTGCCCCGCGTCACGGAGTTGTTCGAGGCTCGCAAGCCGAAGGACCCGGCGGTGGTTGCCGAAATCGATGGCGAGGTCGAACTGAGTTCCGAGAAGAAACGCGGCAAGCGAGTCATCATCGTCCGCGGTTCAGACGGCACTGAGGTCGATCACATCATTCCGCACGGCAAGCCGTTGATGGTGCACGCTAAAGATGTCGTCCGGGCTGGTGATGCGCTCGTCCGCGGTCCGTTGGTTCCACACGATATTCTGCGAGTCAGCGGCGTCGAAGCCGTGCAGCAGTACCTGCTCCACGAAATTCAGAACGTGTATCGCTCGCAGCGAGTGGATGTGGACGACAAGCACATTGAAATTGTCGTGTCGCAGATGCTTCGTAAGGTCCGCGTGACCGACGTCGGAGACACCGACTTGCTGCCTGGGATCGTGCTCGACAAGTTTGAATTCCGAAAACTGAACACATCACTGGCCAATTCGGTGAAGATCACAACTCCTGGAGATACCGAGTTTCAGGCTGGCGACATCGTGCCGCGAAAGACTTTCGATGAAGTCAACCCGTCGGTCGAAGCGGACGGCGGTCGGCCCGCTGCCTTCCAGAAACCGCGAGCGGCCACGGCGGCCGTTCAGCTGTTAGGAATTACCAAAGCCGCCGTGCAGAGCGAAAGCTTTATCTCGGCAGCCAGTTTCCAGGAAACCACCAAGGTTTTGACCGAAGCCGCCATTGCAGGGAAGGTCGATCACTTGGTCGGCTTGAAGGAGAACGTTATCTTGGGGCACCTCATTCCGGCCGGCACGGGATTCAAAACCCATCAGTCAGCGGAAGTGCGGGTGCGAGCTGAAGCATTGCAAGAACTGAAGGCCGAACATGATCGCATCATGGCGGCTCGTCTGGAGCTCCTCAAAGAGGGTGCTGTTGGCGAGGGTGGCAAGGACGGTGGAGCCGATAGTGCTGCAGTCCCAAGCATGCGGTAATTTGGTTTTGGTTAGAGTGCCTTCACAGAATCAACGACGAAGTTTCTTTTTCCATTGCGAGTGAATGAATGCCGACCATCAATCAATTGGTTCGTAAACCTCGAACCATTCAAAAATCGCGGTCCAAGACCCCGGTGCTGGAAGGTTGCCCGCAAAGACGCGGCGTCTGCCTCTTGGTGAAAACGGTGACGCCGAAGAAGCCGAACTCGGCACTTCGAAAAGTGGCCCGTGTTCGCTTGTCAAACGGCAAAGAAATTACCGCCTATATCCCCGGTGAAGGACACAACCTGCAAGAACACTCGATCGTGCTCGTTCGTGGCGGTCGTGTTCGAGACCTTCCTGGTATTCGGTACAAAGTCATCCGCGGAGTGCTCGACACCCTGGGTGTCACCAACCGCAAGCAGGCCCGCAGCCGGTATGGAGCCAAACGTCCCAAGTAGTTTTGCAATTTGACATCTTCCATGACACAGGTTTGAAAGCAGCGAGAGACTTTAATGGCCAAGCATTTCACGGCGAGCAGCAAGCAACTCAAGCCCGATCCGCGGTTCGGTTCGGTCTTGGCGTCCAAATTCGTCAACTGCCTGATGCACGACGGCAAGAAGAGTGCCGCGCAAAATGTCTTCTATTCGGCAATGGACATCATCAAGAAGAAGTTGCCCGATGAAGAGCCGATCAATGTCTTTTTGGCAGCAGTCGACAACGTGAAGCCAGCGATCGAAGTTCGCTCGCGCCGCGTCGGTGGTGCGAACTATCAAGTGCCGACGTCCGTGAATCCCAAACGCCGTCAAACTCTGGCGATTCGATGGATTCTTTTGGCTGCCCGCGGCAAGAAAGGCCGGCCCATGGACAGCCGCCTGGCTGAGGAATTGATCGCCGCATTCAAACGTGAGGGCACGGCCATGACCACTCGCGAGAACGTGCATCGCATGGCCGATGCCAACAAGGCATTCTCTCACTTCGCGTGGTAGTTTTCGAACAACATCACAGCGCGTGGAAGCCGATGGTCCGGCAGCCACGCGCTGTTTTTCTTTGGTGCCGAGCACGAACGCCTCACGGCAACTTCGCCACCGGGGTTCGTGGTCGCCGAGGACGTTTATGTCGCACGACATCAAAGCCATTCGCAACATTGGCATCATCGCACACATCGACGCCGGAAAGACGACGACGACCGAGCGAATTCTGTACTACGCCGGCGCGTCGCATCGCATGGGAAACGTCGACGACGGTACTACCATCACGGATTTCGACCCGGATGAAGCGCGTCGCGGAATTACGATCTACTCTGCAGCGATCACCTGCCGGTGGAAGGACTGCACGATCAATATCATCGACACGCCGGGGCATGTGGACTTCACTGCCGAGGTCGAACGCAGCTTGAGAGTGCTCGACGGCGGTGTGGTCATCTTCAGTGCGGTGGATGGTGTCGAGGCACAAAGCGAAACTGTATGGCGTCAAGCGGATCGCTACGGTGTTCCACGCGTCTGCTTCATTAACAAAATGGACCGCATCGGTGCGAATTACGAAACGGTTCTGAAGGATATTGAAAGCCGCCTGCACGCGACGCCTCTGGCGGTGCAGATTCCCATTGGTGCGGGCTCGCCTCCCGACGCAAACTGCTTCAAGGGAATTATCGACTTAATCACGATGAAGGCGCTGTATTGGGATACCGAATCACTCGGTGCGAAGTTCGAGGAACGGGAGATTCCTGAGGAGATTGCCGGCGAAGCTCAGCAATGGCGACACAAGCTTTTGGAAACGATCGCCGAGATGGATGAGCAAGCCCTCGAACAATATCTCGAATCGCAGGATTTACCGCCTGACACGATCCGTCGTCTCGTCCGCAAAGGAACGATCGAGCGACAGTTCTTTCCAACGTTGTGTGGCACATCGCTGAGATACATCGGAGTGCAAGCGCTGATGGACGCCGTCATGAACTTCTTGCCTTGCCCACTCGACCGGCCTGCGATTGAAGGCTTACCGATGGCGGTGAAAAAAGGCTCACAGCAAACCAAGATCGAAAAACGTAAATCCTCGGTGGACGAACCCTTCAGTGGCCTCATTTTCAAGATTCAGGCCGACAAACATGGCGACTTGTGCTTCCTGCGGATTTACTCCGGGACGCTAAAGAGCGGCTCGAAAGTGCTTAACCCGCGGACGAATGCGAAAGAACTGGTCAGTCAGATCTGGCGTGTTCAGGCAGACTCACGCGAGAAGATCGAAGCCGATGCAGCGTTCGCGGGCGATATCGTCGGTGCGATCGGACCAAAGGAAGTCGCAACCGGAGACACGCTGTGTGCGACTCAGAATCCAATCCTGCTGGAGAAGATCACGTTTCCGGAAACGGTGATCTCGATGGCAATCGAGCCGGACAGCAGCGCGGAGCGGAAGAAATTGGAAGAGACCCTGCGTCGATTGGCCAAACAAGATCCAACGTTCAAAGTGCGAATCAATGACGAGACCGGAGAGACGCTCGTCAGCGGTATGGGTGAGTTGCATCTGGAAGTGATCATGGATCGGATGCAACGTGAATTTGGCGTGAAGGCTCGTGTTCACAAGCCGCGTGTCAGTTATCGCGAGACGGTCCGCAAGGCGATCACGGTTGAAGGGGAGTTTTCGCGACAAGTCGGTGCTGCGACGCACTTCGCAAAAGTCCGATTGCGAGTCGAACCGTTTGACGGCGAGGCGGCGGTCTGTGTCGAAAACGATTTGAAACCCGGAGCGCTGCCTGCCGCCATGATCTCGGTTCTGGAACAGGCCATTGAGGAGGGAGCAAACGCCGGCGGTATGTACGGCAATCCGCTCATGCGAGTTTGCTTTCGAATCGTCGACGTGGACTACAAAGAAGGCGAGTCGAACGAAGTCGCACTCACCGCCGCGGCAGCGAAGGCGGTCGCTGAGGGGCTGGAGAAGGCCGGTTGTGTCTTGCTGGAACCGGTGATGAAGCTAGAGGTCGTCACGCCGGAAGAATTCATTGGCAACGTTCAAGCCGATTTGAATGCCCGCCGCGCCACGATTGTGCGGACGGAAAATCGTGGCCGGTTGTGGGTCATCGAAGCGGAAGTCTCGCTGGCGAAGATGTTCGGCTATTCAACGCAGGTTCGCGGAATCTCGCAGGGCCGGGCGTCGTATTCGATGGAACCCCTGAAGTACGCTGAAGCCCCCCCGGAAGTTCTGGAGTCGATGCGATAGCCAATGGTGCTTTGGAAGCCGCCGTCATGGACCTGTTTCAAGAACAAGCTCGACGGAATACCGAAACGGATGCCGCGTGGATGTTGTATGCACCGCATCGGCAGCGAGTGACTCAACTGTTGCTTGACGCTCGAATTTCCACTGGCGAGCGGTTGTGCCTGCTGGGTGCCGGAAATCTCAACGACTTGGATCTGACCGCGTTGTCGGCCTCGTTTTGCGAAATCGTGCTTGCGGATGTCGACGCGACAGCATTGCAGCGCGGCTTATCGCGGCAAGGATTTTCTAAGGATGCCCGCTTTCGCGTCGTCGCTCCGATGGATGTCAGCGGCGTGTTTGCGGAATTCGTGGACATGGCGAACCGACAACCAGTCCGAGACGATGCGATTGACAACTGCCTACGGAAACTGACGCTACTTCCAGAAATTGGCGATCCTGTCGGATTTGATGTCGTGGCATCGGTCGGTCTGCTCACGCAGTTGATTGAGGGTGTGGCGCAGTCGGTCGGTGAAACCCATCCGCGTTTTTGGGAAACCGTGTCGGCCATTCGGACTCAGCATCTGCGATTGATGCTGGAGCTGACAGTGCCTGGCGGTGCGGCGGTCTTGGTGACAGAGGTTGTGTCATCGGATTCTTGTCCGGCCCTGCAGTCTGTCGACAAGGGCGATTTGCCGGGACTGTTGAAAGGTGAAATCGCAGCCCGCAATTTCTTCACAGGAACGAATCCGGCGGCGTTGCAAGAATTGCTGCGGACAGATTTCACACTCGCGGGGCAATTGGCGAGTACGCGGTTCACAGAACCCTGGTTGTGGCAATTCCTGACGCGGATTTATGCGGTGTACGGACTGACGATGAGGAAACGTGGTTGACGCGATGACCCGCAATCGGATTGCGCCGATTGCCGTGCCGCGGCAAAGTTGAACAGTCGCGCCGGTTACTCCGGTCGCAACGAAATCTGGCAGCGTGTCAAACCTGGAGGGCCAGCCGGAGCATCCGTTTGCTCCGTTACGACTGCACTGTTTGCCACATCGATGCGACTGATCCGGTTTACGGAAGCCCTTCTCTTTGAGAAGTCCTCACAGGCTCGACGATACCTCTCTTGGATTCACGCATGGAAGCGATGTGCGATGGCCCGGTTTGACACGATTTCGAACGACCGAAGCCCGCCTTGCCACGTAGGTGGCTTGAATCTAATGCCCGGCCCTGCCACTTCCCGTCACTCTTACCAGAAGACTGCAGGACTTTCATGCCTATCACTGCGACTACTCGCCGTCGTTTGCCGTCCCGAGTTCAAAATCCTTTGGAGACCTACCTCCGTGAGATCAACGAAACGGCCCTGTTAACCGCTCAGGAAGAGAAGGATCTGTCCAATGCCATCCACCAGGGAGACACGGCCGCCCGTGATCGCATGGTGCGTGCGAACTTGCGACTGGTCGTCAACATTGCCCGGGCCTACACCAACAAGGGCCTGCCGTTGCAAGACCTCATCGAGGAGGGAAACCTGGGGCTGCTGCGTGCCGTCGAGGGCTTCGACCCGAATATGAATACGCGATTCAGCACCTATGGCAGCTACTGGATCAAACAGTCGATCAAGCGAGCACTCGTCAATTCGGCCAAGACGATTCGCATTCCAGCACACATGGTCGAACTGCTCTCGAAGTGGCGTCGAGCAACGGCTCAACTGACCGATGAGCTCGGCCATCCCCCGACACCGGAAGAAATTGCGAACTTGTTGGAGGTTCCGAAAAAGAAGCTGCGAATCGTCAAGAAGGCAATTCAGCTCTACAACTCGACACCCCAAACCGAGCAAGCCGAAAGCGGTTGGACTCTGGGCGAGATGGTGGCCGATCAGCGGCAAAAAGGCCCCGAAGCCGAAATGCTCGAGAACGACAATCTCACGCACGTCTACAAAATGCTGGAGACGATGGACCCGCGCGAGGCAACGATCCTGCGAATGCGATTCGGCCTCGACGATTCCGAGCCAAAGACACTCAAGGAGATCGGCGAGTCCATGGGCCTGACCCGCGAGCGCGTTCGGCAAATTGAAAACGAAGCCCTCAATCGTCTCGCCAAAGGCCTGTTGGGAGACTGAGTCTGGGCAAGTCGTTGATCCAAGAGTAGCCTTTCGCCTCGTTTGCTTGCCAGCGACTCTTGTCTGGAAGCGACGATCTGCGTGAGGCTTTACGATGAAACAAGCCGCATTGGTTTTCGGTGGTGCCGTGCTCGGCGGATTGGTCGGGTACTACGTTTTTTTCTGGCTGACTCGGCAAGGCTTCTACGGGTTGGTTCTTCCCGGCGGCCTGTTGGGCTTGGGGGCCGGCATTGTGAAATGCCGTTCGCGCTGGCCTTCGGTCATCTGCGGAGTGATGGCTCTGACTCTGGGCCTGTTCACTCGCTGGCAGTTCGGCCACTTTGATGAGGACCCCAGCTTCCGTTACTTCGTGAGCCATGTGCATCAACTCAGTTCCGTCACCTTGTTGATGCTCGCAGCCGGAACGGCCATTGGATTCTGGGTACCGTTTCGGCGTGTCGAATCAGATTACGCACCAAGCGGTTCACCTCCTGCATAAGCCCGCAGGGTCAGGTAAGAATCGATGACCCTCTCTGTTTCCGAAACCGAGCCAACACCATGCGATGATGGCAGTTTCTACGATATCATCATGGGATAGATGTCGGACTACGACTTGGTTTTTTACGCCAGTTAGCTCGGGCAGCTGGCGGCCCGGCTTTTTTTACGCCAGTTAGCTCGGGCAGCTGGCGGCCCGGCTTTGACCGCAGACCAAGGGAACTAGAAACCGATGCGATGCTCGCATTCGCGTAGAAGTGACTCGTCCTACACATGGAACAGCCGCTTGAGTGCTTCGATCAGGCTGTGTGGTGTCCCTTGTTTGGCTTCGTGGCGGAGCGCTTCGAGCGGTGGATGCAGCAACTTGTTGACGATGCGTTCGACGCCCCGTTCAACGACTTCAAGATCCGCAAGAGAAAGATGTGTCAGCTTGGATCGCAACCGCTCCAGTTCGTCTCGACTGACGTCATGCCATTGTTCGCGGAGTCGTTTGACGATCGGGCCGGTCGCCATGTGGTAGACGTCCTGCATGAATCGTTCGGCCTCTTCGTCGACGATCAGTTGAGCCTTTTCGATCTCTCGGTAGCGTGATTTGCGATTTTGCTCACAAGTGGCTTCGAGCGCATCGATGTCGTACAGAAAGACGTTGTCATCCAGATCGGCGATGGCTGGAACGAAATCGCGCGGAGCACCGAGATCGAGAATGAAAACCGGCTTCTCACCGGAACGGCGACGTGCCTCTCGAAACCGATTCACATCGACAACCGGTTCGGCTGCGCCCGTCGTGCTAACGATCATGTCGGCGCGAGCGAGTTCTTCGTCGAGAGCGTCCCAGGACCGTGATCGAGCTCCAACGGCGGCGAATCGTGCGGCGAGCCTCTCCGCATTTGCGAGGCTGCGGTTCACGACCGTGACCTGCCGGACCCCTTCCTCACAGAGATACCTCAGCGTTTCCTCGGCCATCTCACCCGCACCGAGGATCAACACCCGCTTGTCGTCGAAGCGGTCGAAGATGCCACGACCGAAGTCACTGACTGCGACGCTGGCGATCGAAACCCGTCCCTCCGCCAGCCGAGTTTCCGAACGCACGCGAGCCGACACGCGGATCGCTCCTTGAAACATCGCGTGCGTCAGCGGGCCGCACGCGTTGTGCTCCTGCGCGACGCGGTAAGCCTCCTTGACCTGACTCACGATTTGTGGTTCGCCGAGCACCATGCTGTCGAGGCTCGACGCGACGCGAAACAAATGCCGCACTGCATCTGGCCCGGTTTCGGCCAGCAGTTCGTCCGAAAACTCTTCGAGCGGGACACGATGAAAGTCTGAAACGAATTCCGCGATCTGCTTTCGAGTCGGTGCGGTTTCGGGAGACTCCTGAGCGGAATAGACCTCGACCCGATTACAGGTCGAGAGTACGACAAACTCGGCCGAGCAAAATCGATCGGCAAGCTCGCGATACGCAGCTTCTAATTTATCACCCGCGAAGGCGAGTCGCTCGCGAATCGACAAATTGGCTGATTGATGATTGCAGTAGACAACTTGGAGGTTCATGCCGACACCTCCCGGGATACGCAGCCATCGGATGGCCAGTGCAAAGTACAGAGTGCAGAGTGCAAAGTGAAAAATGCAACGCGGCATTCCACTCCCATTTGATCACTTTGCATTTTGCACTCTGCACTCTGCACTTTGCACTGCCTTTCCCTCCAGGATGTCTTCGCTCCACGATGAAACGTGGTCAGCGAGAGAACCTGCAAGCCGAGCAAAATCGCCAGCAGGAATCCGCCAGCCCAGAGCGTCAGTGCGGCGACTTGCTTGCCGGTCGAACGGCGAGTCGTCAGCAGCCACACGAACAGCGACATCATTGCAATCCAAACAACTCCGTGGCCGAGCACGATCGGATCCGCGAACGACAACACGGCTCCGGCTTCTTGCGACGTCAGCCCTAAGGCCACGCCGCTGCCAAGACCCAACGTCAGAAGCGGTACGCTGACGACCACCGCCCACCAGTTCCACCGGGCGAGCCGAGCCAAACTTGGCAAGGCCACTCCGGGATGCGTTGCGTGATGTTGCTTCAAACGTCGATGCTGCACCACGTACATCACGCTCAGCAACACTCCGACGACGACTCCCGCGATGCCAACCAACAGCAACGAAGCGTGCAGCATCGCCAGCCCGCGATGTCCGGCGATCAACGGGTTGGGCTGCTTGCTGACCAAGTAGGAAGCCCCCACGAACAGCAAGACCACCGGCAACAAAAATAATCCCACCGCCAACTCGCGGTCCAAGGCGGTCAGGAACAAGTACAAAAGCACGATGATCCAGGCGAGCACCAGCAACCAGTCGTGCGTGGAACTCAGCAGGGGAGGCAAATTCTCCTGCCGGCCGCGGATCAGCAGATATCCGGTTTGTGCCGCAAATCCCGCGAGGCCAAATACGAGTCCAATCCAGCGAGCCACCGGCAACCGTTTCAACAGCCGCGCAGCATCCAACCCGAACGCCACGAAATAGCTGGCGAGAAAGCAGAAAACACTCACTTTGGCGAAGAATTCGGTCGGCATAGCTACAGGATATTGCCAGGATCACCTCGCGTCACGGCTTCGCCAATTCTTGCACGGTCTTCACGATCTGGTCTTCGAGGCCTGCTTTCCATTTCGACGGCTGCATGTAGACGATCATCGAGGAGTCTCCTTCGTAGCCTCCCTCGACGAGCACTCGTTCGGAGGAGATGTAGGCCATCACGTCATTGGCGTAGCTAGTGACCCACGTTTGGCCTTGGCCAAGTTCACGCTTCAGACGCAGCGAATAATCGACGACCACCTCGCCGCCGAGCGCGACCCAATTCACGTTGCCGAGTTTCCAGACCTGCACCGGATACGGGTACGTCGGCGAGAGTGGCTTTCCAGCGTCGATCTCTTTGAGGAACAGCTTTGCTCGCGTGCGCTGGTAGCGGTCGGTGGACTCGGCGGTCTTCACCAACTCCTCGCGTGACGGTATCACGGAGAACTCCAAGGGAATTTCGCGGAAGCGAGTTGTCACCGCGCCAGCGACGGAAGACATCTCGGTCGCCAGAACTTTGCCGACTGAGAGGGCCAGCATCCGTCCGTATTGCTCGGCAAGTTCCACCTTGCGGCGTGGGAGCGGGTTTTGATCGGCTCCGCATCCACTGAAAAAGAGCGCGGTCGAACCGGGATATCGCTCCTCCAAATACAACTGCGCGAACCCGGCGTAATCGCCGCACCACTGATAAAAACTAAGCACCGTGTTGTGGCAGGCATAGCCGAAGATCACGCCGCGCACTTGAGTCCCATCGGCGGAAAGCACCCGCAGAACGGGAACTTCATGATCAATCGGCCCGGTGCCGATGGGGGGCCGGCGGTTCGACGCAAATCCGCAGTTCCCAACACTCGTCGCCAAGCGAGCTGGTTTCAGGTCGGCCATCGCACCGTCGATCGCTTCGGTGACGCGCGCGTCGAGCCATTTCTGATTGGCCATGACTTGCTGCCAATCTTCCTCCTTCATGTCGAGCATGTGCGTCAGCGTTTGATCGAGTGCCGGCCCACAGTGCGTGTGCGAGCAGCAGAACATGAGATCCGCTCGTTCCAGCTTGTGTTTGGCCTTCGCGGCAGCGGAGACCCGCTCGGCCATAACCTTCGGCACTCCGACCAGATCGAGCGACACCATCACGACGCGCTTGCCGCCAGCGTCCTGCAACGCAGCCGCGCGAGCGTACAAGTCATGGACCTTTCCCTCGGCCGCGTGAGTTCGTCCGCCGTAGCCGCTCATCCACATTGGCTTTTCGGGTGTGATGACGACCCGCGAGAACCCGGCCTTCCAGTCGGAGTCCTGAGCGTCCGCTGTCGTGGCGAGAACAAACACGATCGAAACAATCAATCCGCATCGAAGCATTGTGATGTCTCCAAAGTAGGGGCGGTGCCTTGTCTGGCCGATTCTTGTGAGCCGATGGCTGTCATTCCAAACCCAGAAGAACAGGAATAACGGCGATCGGCCATCGAAGTTTGGTCGGCCAGTCGGGCAAGGTTGAGGAAGTCGAGTGATAGTTCGGTGCTGCCGGTCGTTGCCAAGTCGGCGAAGACGCTACCCAGCACCGACGTGAACTTGAATCCGTGGCCGGAGAAACCGCAACCGATCACGACGTTGGAAAACTCGGGGTGTCGATCGACCACGAAGTGCCGATCGGGCGTAACGGTATAGAGGCACGTCGAATGCCTCACAGGTTGCGTTCGGACTGCAGGAAGGCAGGTTCGCAGAAAATCGGCGATGGGCTGCACGTCGCTCTCTCTCAATTGGCGATCGACGAGCAGTGGATCGGCAACAAGCTCGCCGCCGGAATGCTGAGCGACCTTCAAGACTTGACCGTCGAGCGAAGGGAAGCCGTAAAAAGTCGATGCCGCCTCAGCCGGCATCTCGAAGTAAAACGTCGGCATCGACGCAGCGAGGTTGTACGCTGGCGACCTTGTCTCGAACCAAAACATCGGTTTGCGGAGCACTTGCAATGGCAGCCCGAGACCGGCGAGCACCGATCCGGCCCACGAACCGGCGGTGATGACCAGCGACGCTGCGATGAACTCGCGCGTGGCCGTGCAGACACGGACCTCGCGACCGGTACTGGACCAGGAGACAACGGGATCGCCGAACAACAGCATCGCACCGTGCGTGGTCGCCAGATCGAGATGGGTGCGGACGCAATCTTCGACTTTCAATAAGCCGGCATCGGCTTCAAAGACCGCATCGAAGGAATTGGGCACTTTGAATCCAGGCCAACGATCGGTCGCGGCGGATGCTGTCAAATTCTCAATCGTCAGTCCGTGCTGCTTTGCCGAGAGTCGCGCACCGGAAATCGCTTCGCTGTCGGGCAGGCCGGCGAGCAGCAGGCCACACTTCCAAAATAATTGCTGCTGTGATTCGGCTTCGAGATCGGCCCACAAGTCGTAGGCCTTCAGCAACAGTGGAACGTAATCGGGGTGCTCGAAATACGCCTTGCGGATGATTCGCGTCTCGCCATGCGAACTCCCTTGGTCATGAGCCGGTCTGAAACGGTCGAGTCCGAGCACTCGCAGACCGCGCCGCGCGAGATGATAGGCCGCTCCGCTGCCGAAGCCGCCGATTCCCAGCACGATCACATCGAACACTTCTGCCATGCGTCACCGTTTGTCAGATCGAAGAATCCGTCTTAGTCTGTCGCTCCTCGCGAGCAGACTAAGGCTTCACGATCCACACCGACAAGGCAGCGACATGCACCAGGAATCAGACCTGTCAAGAACTCGGATACGAGTGGTCTGCGGAATCTTGCTCAGCGCCACATTGATCAATTACGCCTGCCGGATGCCGTTCACTCAGAACTCGGTCGAGATCAAAGCCGCGTTTGGAGCCGATGGCTACGGGACTGCCGAGGGCTTGTTCGGTTTAGGCTTTGCTTGCGGCGGGCTGTTGTTTGGATTACTCGCTGACGTGGTCAACGTGCGTTGGCTGTATCCGCTCGTGATGATCGCTTGGGCATTGGCCGGAGCGACGACTGCGTACGTCGATAGTCTGTCGGGGCTGTGCGTCAGCCGGTTTGCCCTGGGGTTGTTTGAAGCCGGCCATTGGCCGTGCGCCTTGCGGACGACTCAGCGAGTTTTCAAGCCGGCTCAGCGAACTTTGGGCAACAGCTTGTTGCAGAGCGGAGCATCGCTGGGAGCAATTCTGACTCCACTGCTGATCGCGGCGGTGCATCGTTATGACCCGGCGCAGTGGCGGCTGTCGTTTGTTTTGACCGGTGTATTGAGCCTGCCTTGGGTGGTCTGTTGGCTTTTGACGCTGCGCAACATGGATCTTCAACGTCCCGTGATCGCAACTGACGAATTGGGGACCGGGGCCGGCCACGAACGAACGCTCAACGAGCAAGTTTCGTGGTGGCAGATCATGTCGTCGCGGCGCTGGTGGGTGCTGGTGGTGACGACGATTTCGATTAACACAACCTGGCAGTTCATTCGAGTCTGGCTGACGGACACGTTGCGCACCGAGAAAGGCTATGAACAGGAATTCGTGCAGTATTTCACGTCGGCCTACTACGCGGCGACTTGTGTCGGAAGCATCGGCGCGGGCTGGCTGGTCAGCTATTTGTCGGCGAGCGGTTGGAACGTGCATCGCGCGCGGCTGGCTGTGTTCACCGGCTGCTCGCTGCTCGTTGCCTGGACCGTCCCTACGGCGTTCATGGCTCCGGGGTGGTTGTATCTCGGAAGCTGGCTGGTGGTTGGCGTCGGAGCGCTCGGCCTGTTTCCCGTCTATTATTCGCTGAATCAAGAACTGTCGGGCAAGTATCAAGGCCGAGTCAGCGGGGTTCTGAGCTTCTCGTCATGGCTGGTGCAGTTTTTCGTGCATCCAGCGGTCGGACGGGCCTTCAAAGCGCATCCCGAAGCTCGGCCATGGTTGTTTGCGGCAATCGGAGTGCTGCCGCTTATCGCACTGATCGGCCTGCTGGCGTTTTGGGGTCGGAGGAAGGAAGCATGAAACGCCGCCGCCGAAAACGCCGGGAAGCGACCGTCGAGTCGTCGTACATCTGCGACGTCTGTGGAGAGGAAATTGTCATCCCGGTCGATGTCTCAGCCGGCGAGTCGCAAGAATTTATCGAGGACTGCCCTGTCTGCTGTCATCCGCAGACGATCTGCATCGAAGTCGAAGCCAACGGTGACGTGCGCGTCTGGAGCGACGGCGAAGCGAATTGAATCATTCCGCCAGCGACTGCATCCATTTGAGAAACTGTCTGGCGTAGCGGTCGAGATTTTCTTCACCTCCGCCGCCTCGAAGCGGGGAACACATTTCGTAGGCGACTGCTCCCTGAAAGCCGACGGAACGCAGCGCGCCGAAAAACGAGCGGTAGTCAATGAAGCCTTCGCCCATCGGAACGGCGCGGATCGCGTCCGGTTCCGAGACGTAGTTGACGAGATTCGGCACGTAACTGAATCGTGACCGGCGCACGTAGTCGGCGACCGTCGTGTGAACGATTCGCGAACCGAGTCGCTGCACCGCCGCAACCAGGTCCGATCCATGCAATGCCGGAGACCACGCGTCGAACGCCGCCTGACAATTCGGTTCGTTCACATCGTCGAGCAAGTCGGCAAAGCTTTCGAAGTGCGCGGCGGTATCGTGATGATTCTGGAGAGCCAGCGTCACTCCGAAGTCGGCGGCGCGCCGAGCGGATTCCTTCAACGACTCGACGCACCAATTCCAGGCTTGATCGTAACCAACGTTCGGTCGGCTGTAGCCCGTGAAGACACGAACCAGTTTACAGCCCAACGTCGCGGCGAGTCGCGCCAACTGCGTGACGTAGAGCACCTGCATCTCGCGCGTCGGGATATCCAACCGATCGCTGCCGATCGTGAAGTCGGTGTACCCCGCGAGACAGGAGACCTTCAGGCCGAGTTCGCCGATGCGGCAGCGCAACCGTTCAGCGGCGACATTCTCAAAGTCGAGCACGGAGAGATGCGGTCGCTTCGCCATGAGCATCACACCCTCATAGCCCAATGACCGCGCGCGGGTCAAAAAATCATCGAGGCTCAACCGCGTTTGCCCCGGCCAGACACCGGCATAACTGACGGAATGCAGAACCGTATGAAACATGGTGATCTCCCGGTCAACGTGGTCGTCGCCATTGTTCCCAATACAACTGACCTCGGCCAGCGGACTCGCCCGGCCAAGAATCTCGTCGCCATTGGCCCTGGTGTCGATCGATCGTCTCACCAGAAAAGTAAAACAGGTGATCGGCAGAAGTCCACTCGTCATTTACGAACACGTCGTCGGGCGACCAACCGAAAAGACGTCGGATTGCGCGGATGACCAGCAGCATCACGAACATGCCGGCAGGTAAGAACAGGGCGCTGGCTCCCAGGAAGATCGGATTCGAGAACAGCGGTTCGAAGCGAATCCAAATCCATTTCCAGCCCAGCAACACGATCAAGGTGCCGAGACTGAGAAACGGTCCGAAAGGAATTTCGCGATTCCAGGCAAACAAACGCATCGCCAATATCAGCACGACTGACAAAAATGCCGCGATGACGATCGCGACCACGGTCGGCTGCCAACCGAGAAACGCGCCGACCATCGCCATCAGGACGACATCCCCAAATCCCATCGCCTCCCGTTTCAACGCCGCGTGTCCCACCAGACGAATCACCCAGATCACTCCGCCGCCCACAAGCCAGCCGACAATGCTGACGCTCAGTGCGTGTCCACGAGGGTAATGCAGGATCCAAGTGGGAACCGGCGATGTCGCGCCCCCCTTGGGCCATGCACCCGTGACAGAGGCGACGAGTGAATTCCAATGGACCGGATCTTGAGTCCACACCGGCACCAGCCAGAAATTGCCAAACACCGCCGCTCCAGCCACAGCCACTACCATCGGCGGCAGCGTGACGGAATCAGGGATGATCATCCGTTCCCAGTCGATCAGCGATGCGACAAGCAGCGCTTCGATCAACACGACGTGATAAACGAATCGCCAATTCACCGCCGCAACGCTCATTGGGCCGGCGAGGTCCGTGATTTTCAGCGAACCGACCGTGACGTTCAAACAACTTTCCGTGAGTTGCGTCAAACGTCCCTGCGGCACTTCCAGAAAATAGACCAGCACGAACAGCAACCCGTTGGCCAATTCGATCAGCGGGTATTTGCTAGGAATGCCACGCTTGCAGAAACGGCATCGTCCTCGCAGCCACAGCCAGCCGAGGATCGGCACGTTGTCTTTGACCGGCAAAGGTGTTTTACAGCCGTCGCAATAGGACGACAGCGGACTCGTCAGCGAACGCCAGGCACCAAAGACCGTCTCGTACGGCGGAAAGCGGTGCACACACACGGTCAGAAAGCTGCCCAGTACCGCGCCGTACAGAAATATGAAAATGGCCATGAAGGCCGGCGGCAGATCGTAAGAAATCACGAAGTGCCTCCTCGGACCGTCACTGGTAATTGTTTTAATACCGCTTCGACCAGTTGGCCTGCCGACGCGGTGTCAGCCTCCAGCGTGATCGTCGCGCACTCGCGATACAACGGCTGGCGGATCGTCAACAGGCGTTCGATTTCGGCTCGGCCACCACTGCTCGTGAGATTCGGTCGGCGCTGACCAGTCGTAGGATCGGTCGCTAACCGCCGCTCGATGGTGTCGACCGAAGCTTGCAGCCAAATCACAGGACCAGCGGATTTCATGTCCACACGAGTGGCCTCATCCAGGATCGCGCCTCCTCCGGCAGCGATGACCAATCGGTCACGTTTCAGCAACTCCGAAAGTAACTCCCGTTCGAGTCGGCGAAACTCGGGCTCGCCGTCGGTCGCGAAGATACTTTGGATCGAACGCCCCGCGCGGCGCTCGAGTTCAATGTCAGCGTCGAGCCACTCCCAGTCCAGCCGTTCCGCCAACGGAGCCGCCAGTGTGCTCTTGCCGGTGCCGCGATAGCCGATCAATGTGATGACCATGAACTCCTGCCTCACGAATTCAATCGGACAGGGGACAACTCGCGTCGCAGGGTTTCGCGCATGTGCTCGGTCGGCGCGGGCTGGCCAGTGAAGAGTTCAAACTGTGCTGCGGCTTGACGGATGAACATCTCCAAGCCGGTAATCGTGCGGTAATCACGCTGTTTGGCTTGTTTGATCAGCAGCGTGTTTTCCGGATTATAAATCGTATCGAAGACCAGCATCCCTTCACGCAGCCAATTATCGGCAAATGGCGAGTCATTCACGTTCGGATGCATGCCGACCGGCGTGCAGTTGATCAGCACGTCGGCGTGCTGCGCTCCGCGGTTCTCCCAGAGCACATGTTGGCACCCCAGCTTTTCGGCGAGTTCTTTCGCTCGCGTGGGCGAACGGCTGACAATCGTGAGGATGCCGCCGTTCTTAACCACACCAGCACCGATGGCTTTCGCAACTCCGCCGGCACCCAACATCGTGACTCGTTTGCCGGCCAGAACGACGTGATTGTCCGGTTCGGATTCCAATCCAATCGCCAGCGATTGCAGTGCGGCGAGATAATCCGTATTCGTCGCGTACCATTGGCCTCCGTCATCCTTCCACAACGTGTTCGCGGCTTCGATAGTTCTCACTGCGTCGTCGCTGAAGTCAGCCTTGCCGATGACCTCCTCTTTGTGCGGAATCGTGACGCTGTAGCCCTGGACGTCGAGCCAATCAAATTCGAGCAGCGTCGAGGCCAGCTTATCCTTCGGCACTCGAAACGGAACGTAGACGGCGTTGATTCCCAAGTGCTGAAACGCCGCGTTGTGAATCAAGGGACTGTAAGTGTGCGATAACGGATCACCGAGCACTCCGAAAACCTTTGTGTCGGCATTGATCTGGTCGAAGCGGTAGAGACGCTGCATCTCATCAAACGACAACTGTCCCGGAGCCAACTCGCGGTCCTTGTTGAATGTCGCGTAGGTCAACGGCGAACCATATCTTCCGCACAGCACTCGGCTGGCCAGGCCGAACTCGCCCATGCAGAAGCCGGCCGTCGGCACGCTGCTTTGCTTGACCAGTCGCAGCATCCGCACCATGTCACCGGGTGAGTTGGCCATCGTCGCCAGCTTGATGATGTCCGGGTCGAGCTTGGTCATGCGAGCATGAATGTCGGCCAGATCCTCAGGCGTCTCGTCGAAATTGTGGTAGCTGATGATCCGCTTAGTCTTGCCGTATCGCCGAATCTGCATGGCGATGTCCCACTCCAGATCGACGTACTCGGCCCCTTGCACGATCGCTTGCCGCAGCAACGTCTGCCGCTGCTCTTCGGTATCTCGCCAGCGACCTTTGTCCTCCCCGCGACGAATCGTGATGACCACCGGAGTCGGCCGGTCTTTCAGCAAACGTCCCAGATCGGGCAAGTGCGACAGGTAGTCCAAACGGTACTCAACCAGCTCGGCCCCCTTCTGGGCGAGAGCTTGATGTTCCAGCGTCACCATCTTGTGACGAGTGCGGCCAATGCTGACGCAAATCATGGGGAGGGATCTGGGGCTAGGGGTTGGGGACCAGGGACCAAGACGATGACATCTTGCTGACGAAGTCTATTCGGCTTGAACAGGCTCGTCAGCCCAGTCTTCCGAACTGGCGTTCGAGTTCATTCTCCGTGAGCACCAATGCCGTCGGCCGACCGTGCGGGCAATGGTGTGCGTCTTCGATCAAGTGACGCTGGGCGAGCAGGCTGTCGATTTCCTCCGGCGAGAGCCGCTGGCCGGCCTTGATCGCCGCTTTGCAGGACATCATGTGCAGCAGCGAATCGAGCAGATCACGGCGATCGGGCGGTTTCTCCGGCTGGTCGAGTTGCTCAGCCAGATCACGGACCAATTGCGGGAGGTTGGCCTTCTTGAGCATCACCGGATAGCGATCGACCAGCACGGTCTGGCGCCCGAATTCCTGAATGCCCAGACCGAGCTGACTCAAAACGTCGGCGTACTCCAGCAACAGCGCGGTTTCTTTCGGCGTGAGTTCGACAGCCTCCGGGACGAGCATTCGCTGCGATTCGACGGCGTTGTTGAGCACGCGTCGTCGCAGGTACTCGTACATGATCCGCTCGTGCAATGCGTGCTGATCGATGAGCATCAGTCCTTCATCCGTCTCGACGACGATGTAAGTATCGCGGATCTGCATCGCCCGCAACTCGCTGTGGCTCGCGCGGCCCTCGTGAGTCTCCACCACACCGCTGCCCGGCAGCTGATCCGCAGCTGAAGCGGGCGCGAACGAAGCCAAACCTGCCGCCGGTTCCTCGATCGGAGAATCGAAATTTGAAATCTCTGTTTCGTCCGACACCAACGATTCAACCACTCCGACATGCGGTAACTCGGCGAGTGGTCGAGGCACGTTGTTCCACAACGAACTGTTCGACGGCGATCCACTCGCGGAGGATGCCGTCGGCGGAGACCAGGACTGCAGCTCGACGCCGCGCGGTCGCGGGCCGGCTCCGGCGCTCGTGAAACCGCCGTTCGACGGCAGTCGCATCGTTGATTCAAAGTTCAAACTTAAAAACTTCGTCCGCAGCATCGACAACAATTGGCGGAACAGGGCTTGGCCGTCGGCGAAGCGGACCTCCGATTTCGTCGGGTGGACGTTCACGTCCACGATCTCGGCAGGAACTTCCAAAAACAAGAACGAGATCGGCTGGCGGCCGATCATCAGCAAGCCCCGATACGCTTCAGTCAAGGCGTGTTGCAGCGAGCGATCCTGTATCCAACGACCGTTGAGAAACAGGTGCTGACTCTTGCGAGTGCTTTTGCTGACCGACGGATGGCCGACATAGCCCCACATCCGCACCCCCTGTGATTCCGATTCGACCGGGATCAGGTTGTCCGCCAGTTCGTTGCCGCACAGCAAGCGAATACGATCGAGCAATTGTGGCGTGCCGGGCAGCTCGAAGACCACTTTGCCGTTGTGCCGCAGCACGAGATGCAACCGCGGCTGAGCAAGGGCAATGCGAGTGAAGTGCTCGGTGATGTGTGCGAACTCAGTACCAATGGACTTCAAAAACTTCCGGCGGACTGGCGTGTTGGCGAAGAGTTGCCGGACCTCGATTTGTGTTCCAACCGGACAGCCGCACGGTTGCGGCGGAGTGATCTTTCCGAATTCGGAAAGAATCTCGTAGCCCGTCAAACCCGCCCGACGCGCGAGTGAGGGGTCTCCCATTGCAACTCCTCGTTCGCGTAACGGGCTAGTGTCGGTGGCAATGTCAGGCTGACAGCTGCGAATGCGGAGCCGGCTGACCTCAGCGATCGACGCCAGCGCTTCGCCACGAAAACCCATCGTCTGCACGCGAAAGAGGTCATCGGCCGAGGCGATCTTACTCGTGGCGTGAGCGGTCACAGCCAGCAGCAGGTCGTCGGGATGGATCCCATCGCCATCATCGACGATGCGAATCAGTTCCCCGCCGCCAGCTTCGAGCTCGACTTCGATCCGCGTTGCCAGAGCGTCGAGGCTGTTTTCGAGCAGTTCCTTGACCACATTGGCAGGACGCTCAATGACCTCGCCCGCGGCGATTTTGTTGATAACGGAAACGTCGAGTGCATGAATCCGAGACATCGCGCTGAGTGATTCCTTTCGTGGAGCGATACCTTATCGAATGAACTCGTGGGACGGCAGGCAAGCGTGAAGACCTCTGCGTGCCTTGGTGCCTTTGTGGTCAGGCTGACTTTGTCTAACCACAAAGGCACGAAGGCACAAAGGGCGGCGAGCAAACTGGCATCGCCCGACAATCGCGAAGTCCCCTAGAATCCCGCACCATGTTTGAAATCGAACGAAGCCCTTGGACTTCTGCCGTCCGCGACCGACGCGGTTTCACGCTGATCGAGCTGTTGGTGGTGGTAGCAATCATTACGATTCTAGTCGCCCTGTTGCTGCCAGCAGTCCAACAAGCACGGGAGCGGGCGCGGGTGGTTCAGTGTCAAAATAATCTCAAGCAAGTCGGGCTGGCGCTGGCCAGTTATGAAAGCACACATCTTTGTTTTCCACCGAGCTTTGTGCGGCAAGAGGACGGCAACCCGCCGCCGCCGCCGGGAGGCTCGGCGCTGCAGTTCCGCGTGCATTGGAGCGGATTTCACATGCTGTTGCCGTACTTGGAACAGCAGTCGCTGTACCGCCAGTACGACTTCCGCAAGACGTGGCTATCGAGCCTGACGGATCTCAACGATCATTCGATGTGGCCGCTCAACGCGACGGCCATCTCGACCCTGATCTGTCCCAGCGCATCGCATCCAACAAAGTCACTGGGCAGCCCCAGTTTGTGGATGCAGGGAGCTCCGACCGATTATTCGTTCAGCCACGGTGCGGACATCATTCGGGCACTGCCCGGCCCGGAGGCGGCTTGTCCCGGTGGACTGTTGCATTATTGGCAACAGGTTCCGCACGAGACTCGCGGAGCATTCGGCTACAACAGCACTTGCCGGCCACAAGACTTTGGCGATGGAACCTCGTCGACATTTACGCTGGGCGAAAAAACCGGAGGCCGACTGACCTACGGTGGCCCCAACTCCAGTTATTCGACGTTGCCGGTCGAGTACCCCTGGGCGATGGCGGCGGTTGTCTATCTTTCCCCAGCCGGATCGACCTGGGTGGTCGATGCACTGGCCGTGACACGCGACATCCAGCTTCCCGACTGCCCGATCTCGCCCACCGGAACCGGAGTCCCCTTCCCGATGAATCCACAGCCTCTAAAGATGGGTGTGACGTCGAACGAGCGGCAGATGTACTCGTTCCAGTCGGATCACTCTGGCGGAGCTCATTTTCTCTTCGCCGACGGCAACGCGAGGTTCCTCAGCCAGAACATCGACCAAGGGATCTTCGAGGCGCTCTCCACCATTGATGGCCATGAACGAGTTGCGTCGCAGCAATACTGAACGGATGAATGAGAGCGCAAAGTGAAGAGCACAGAGTGCAAAGTGAATAGTGTTGATCAAACCGACCTGCGGTCGTTGCGACCTTGCATTTTCCCGTTTGAAATCCGCGCTCATCAGTTTGTACCGCGTTGCGTCTTCGCCGCTCTACCCAGTGACTCAGTTGAGCTGCGCGGCAGAACTACCCCATGGCTGTTCTGCCTGCTGCTTTGCGTGCTGTCTGGCTGCGGCCAAAAGGACGCAACAGTGGCTGAAGTCAGCGGGGACATCACATTTTGCGGTCAACCCGCCGTGGCGGAGATCCTGTTTGAGCCGCTGAACACGGCGGGAACATCGACTGGCCGAGCTTCCGCGGCGACGAGCGACGAATCGGGACGTTTCCGATTGATGTTGGACGAATCGCGTTCCGGTGCCAAAATCGGCCAGAGCCGAGTAGCCATCCGTGTGCAACGGCTCAGTCGGTCGAACAACGCAGCCGCGAAGTCCGTCAACTCGCCGGAGGGCGTAATCGGAACACTCAAGGCCACGAAGCTCGTGCGCGAAGTTCGCGCTGGCGACAACCAATTCCATTTTCGGCTGACGTACTGAGACACAGTGCGCGGCAACCAGCAACGATCGGCAAAACACAATGAAGTCCACACTACTGATGGGCCTGCTGATGCTCGCCGCGATTCCCGGCTGCGGTGGCGAGCGTTTTTCTCCCGCCGCGCTGGCGGCGCGAAAGGCGTTGCAGTTCGCTCGGCCGCAAGAGGCACTCGACAAACTCTCCGAAGGTGCCGGAGAATCCACGCCGGCGGGACATTTCCTGCGAGCGTGCGCGCTTGAGCAGTTGGAACGGCTCGACGCGGCGAAAGCCGAAATCAAGCTGGCGCTCGACGCCGCACCGAACAATCCCAAGTATCAAGGCTATTCGCTGCGGCTAAAGTTGTTCGAGGGGGACGAGACAGCGATCGCTCCGCTGCTGGAACTGTACGATCAGCACCCTTCGTCAGCGGCGGTCTCGCTGTATGCGATCTTTGCGTTTCAGGCCAAGCACGTGAGACAGCGTACGGAGAGCAAACTGCGAGCGGCTCGCGTGCAGTTGGACAACGCACTGGCTGCCTTGAAGACGGCGCTGTCTCTTTCCGGCGAGATTCCCGAACATCATCGCGAACTACTTGGCATGGCGGTCTGGTTCGAGCAAGCAGACGATGCGATCAAGCTGGTCGACGCGTTGCTGCGCGAAGATCCTGACAACCCCGAGTTTCTGCGTGACCGCGTGAGGGTTTTGCTCATGGCCAAGAAACCAAGCGAGACAATCTTGGCGGCCACAGCGTTGTTCAAACAGCAGGAGCGAACCGAGGCGGCTGCGGTCGAGTTCGCCGACACTTTGAATCAGCTCCCTCCCTCACCGGTCGTGCTGCGAGAGTGCGAATCGCTCTGCGAGACCTTCCCCAAAAACACAGCCCTCGTGTTGCGACATTGCTGGTCGCTGGGCAAGGCGGGCCGGTCTGAAGAAGCATGTGCTGAATTGTCGAAGGCTTTCGATCAGCAGACCGACCCGCGCCGCCGTCGAAAGCTCGCTCAATCTGCCGTCGCCATTCCCCTGGAAGCCGGGGATGCCGACACCGCCGCTCAACAGTTGAAGCGTTTTCGCAATGAGATTCGCGACGACCAGTTAATCGCCTACTTCGAGGGACAGTTGGCCGTGATCCGCAAGGACTACTCTGATTCCGTCACGAAGATGCAGGACGTCATCAACATCTACCGGACTGACAGTAATGCGTCGCCGGAACTGGCCCGCATCGCGCTTGAACAAATGCAGAAAATCCTCACCGAACAGCAACTCAGTGAACAGATTCGCAACGCGGCTGAGTTGACCGTTCGCCGAGGCGGCATCAACCAGTACGACTCAGCCAACATCCGCAAAGAGGCACAATCGCTGCTCAACCTGCTGGAAGTCCACGATCGACC
>VGZH01000052.1 GCA_016872645.1 Planctomycetota bacterium
ATCCCCATTCTACGAGTCCGCTGTATCACGAGTGGCCCTTGGAAATCGTCGTGACTGACCACCACTTGACAACAAGACCGCCGCAGCGTCCCTACGGGAATACCCCGATGAAAGGAGACATTCGGTCGAAGATTCACGCCGGACCAAAAGCGACGAAGGACGGGCAAGTGTACCCGTCCTTCGATCTGGCAATTAAATTAGTTGTCCGATTTCTTCTCGTCCGCCTTTTTGTCGTCCGCCTTTTTGTCTCCGTTTTGCGGACGACGTTGCGGGCGACCGTTGGGGTTCGCTCCCCCCTGCCCCGGACCACCTCGGCCACCGCCAAAGTTCGGACGCAGAAGAGCAACGTCGAACGCCTTGCCTTTCATCTTTTCAAATTGAGTCTTCTGATCGGCCGTCAGAACTTCGCTGAGTTGCTTATCCCGTGCCGCATTCATTTCCGTCATCTTCTTCATGATCTCTTCGAAGTTCAGACGCTCTCCGCCGCCACCGCCCCCTAGGCCACCACGCGGCAACAGTTCACGTTGTTTGCCTTCGAAATCTTTGGTGATCGCAGCCAATTTTTCTTGCTGATCCTTAGTAATCTTCAAGGCCGCCACGACTTCGGCATTTTGGTAGGCTTGAGCACCCGATGCCTGAAGCTGAATCTGCTTCAGTCGGTCACGTTGTGGACCATCCAGGATTTCATCGAGCTTGGGTTGGAACTTGTCGTTCACTTTCTTGATCGACTCGGCCATCTTCTCGCGGGCCTTGGCGCGCTCTTCGTCCGATTGATCCTGTCCGCCGAAACCTCCCGTGAATGCCGATCGCATTTCTTCACGGACCTGATCGCCCAGCGTTTTGACGTCGCCAACTTGCTCGTCGCTCAGATTCAGTTCTTTTTGCACGGCTTCATTCGCCACCAGCGTGAGCGAGGAATTCCCGCCACCGCCGAAGCCGCCGCCAAATCCCCCGCCAAAACCACCTCCAAAGCCACCCGGTCGGCCCCCTTGTCCGCCACCGGGACGCTGTTGAGCGAACGCCACCGACGAACTGAGCAACAATGCCACGACCGCGAACCATTGAATACGACGAAACATGAGAGCTTCTCCTTTTTTCAGCAGACCAACTTAGGGACTATCGCATATCGGACTTCTGTCCCAGCCAGCGGTGGCTGTGGCGATACGAACGACTGGACTACGTTCCAGTCACGAATGAAAACCCGATGCCGTCATAAGGTTTCACAAATTCTGAACATCTTTGCCAGTTTCCGGTGATAATGGCAATCGAACCTCCAGCGTGGTTCCCTGTTGCGGTTCGCTGCGAGCGATAATCTGGCCGCCGTGCGCCTCGACAACCGATTGGCAGATCGCCAGCCCCAATCCCGTCCCTCCCTCGGCCCGCGTGCGTGCTTTGTCCACTCGATAAAACCTCTCAAAAATGTGGGGCAATTCCTCTGCAGAGATGCCGATGCCGTTGTCCGAAACGGACACGATCGCGTCCCCATTGACCCGCTCGACTCGTACGTCGACGCGCCCACCGACCTGGTTGTAGCGGATCGCATTCGCCAACAGATTGGTGACAACTTGGCCCAGTCGGTCTCGATCACCAACCACCGACAGGGGAGTCGCGACGCTGCGGAGGGTGATTTGCCTCTCGGCCGCCAGCGACCGCAGCAACTCGACCGATTCGTTGGCAACCTCGGCCAAGTCCAAAGATGAATGCTGCAAGTCGGGGTGCCCGGCATCGAACCGCGCGAGCAACAGTAACGAATCAATCAGCGACCGCATGCGGCGACCGGCTCGTTGGCAGGTCTCCAGTGCCGCGCGGTATTCGTCTGTTAAACGCGGCTTCGCGAGGGTGAGTTCCGTCTGAGACACAATTACCGCCAGTGGCGTGCGCAACTCGTGAGATGCGTCCGCCGTAAATCGCAACTGCTGCTGAAACGCCAATTGCAACCGATCGAACGTCTGGTTCAACACGAGAGCCAGTTGCCCCAGTTCGCTGTCGGTCTCTGCCAAATCGATCCGTTGCGAGAGGTTCTCTCCGGAAATGCTTTTCGCGATCACACTCATCGCCGTGATGGAGCGCAAAGTACGACCCGATAGCCACCCGCCGCCGACCACTCCCAAGGTCAGCACCGCCCATCCGCAAGCCGCCAGTAACCAACCGAAACTATGTTGCGCAGCAACGTCTTCTTGAATCGAACGCCCCACAAGAACGTGGTGTCCAAAACTCGTACAATGAATCACCTCTCGCAGCCCGCCCCGCGATTGCACTTCTTGCACGGGCATCGAATTCCACCCTTTAAATAGATTTTTGAAAGGCACCAGCGGCGCAAAGTACGATTTTCGGAGAATGACCCCGTCGCGGTCCCAGACGGTGTAGTGCAACGGTGCCTCTTCTCCTTCGAACAACGCGGTGAAGTCTTCGGGCAACCATTGCTCATCGGCGAGAAATGGCGTCGTTTCATCGCGCGGCTCTGCGTAGGGAAATGGCCATTGACCAATTCGCTGCACCCGAAACTCCTCGCTCAAACTGCGTTCATCTTCGTCAGCAGAGACCACGGGTTGCTGTGGGCTCTGCGGTGTTGGTTCATTCTCGGTTTTCGAAAGATTTGCAGAAGTCAAGTTCTGCAGCCACTCGCGTTCAACAACTCCGGGGAGTTCCATGGGTGGTCGCCAATTGCTCACCTGACCTTTGGGAAACAATCGCCGCACTCGTGACGTCAGCACCTCTGCCGTCCGATTTAATTCCGCATCAATCTGGTGCAGCCGGGTTTGCCATTGCAGGTGGTACACCACCACACCAAAGATCGACAAAACGGCCGTCAGCACCACGGCGTGCCAGGCCTGTATTCGCCATCGCAAGGACCGAATCATGATATTCTCGTCTGCGATAATTCGGCTGACTCAGCCTTGGATCATGTACCCTTGCCCGCGGCGAGTGGTGACAAACTCTCGTCCCAGTTTTTTGCGGATGTTGGACACATGCACGTCCACCAAGTTCGAGAGGCTGTCGTCTCCCTCGTCAAATAGATGGTCGTAGATCGTCGTCCGCGAAACCAGCTTCTGACGGTGCATCGCCAGCAATTCGACCAAAGCATATTCCGTCGGCGTAAGCGGCACGAGATCCTCGTTGCGAGTCACCGTCTTTGCCACTGTGTCGATGCAGACATCTCCAATTTCGATCACAGCCACGGCTTGACCGGCGGATCGTCGAATCAAAGCCCGTATGCGTGCCAGCAATTCTGACAATGCGAAGGGTTTCACCAGATAGTCGTCAGCGCCGCTGTTCAAGCCGCGCACTCGATCCGACACAGTGTCGCGAGCCGTCAGAATCAAAACCGGGGTTCGTTTGACGGTCCGCAATCGCTGTAACACCGACCATCCATCAAGCTTGGGTAGATTCAGATCCAGGACGATTGCGTCGTACTCCCAAGTCTTGGCTTTGAACAGCCCGTCCTCGCCGTCTGCGGCGGCGTCTGCAGCATAACCCGCCTCGCGCAATGTTGTCGCCACGACTTGCAACAGATCCGGTTCATCCTCGACGACAAGAATACGCATGACAGGGCCACCAACAAGCTCAAGTCCATGGAAAAGAAACGGTCACGGAAGACTCGACGCTTGCATTGTAGGCTATCTCATCCAACCTTAAGAGGCGATGAGGTTACCCGCCGGTCACAGATTGAGGCTCTTGCTATGCAAACAATTCGCTTGGGAACCGGGATTCTCCTGCTGTGTTCCTGGACCGCCGCAGGATTGGCTCAACCGCCAGTCGCTGCCGATTCCGCCACTCTTTTGGCTTCAGCCGAAGAGCAACTCGTCAAAGTGATCGGTTCAGCCGAGTCGTCGGTCGTGGCTCTTGGCATCCTCAAACGGGAGGCCGCCGCTGTGCGAGTCGATGGATTCGGCTTGGACATCGCGCCCCGCGCGACCGACGAACACAGCCCCGAATTCCTGCCCGGCGAGTTTGGCAGCGGAGTGATCATCACCGCCGGCACCGATGATGAACCGACCGCTGAACGCTTGGTGCTGACGATGTATCACCTCGTGCGGGGCGGGCCGGTCGTCGGCAAGGAGGCACCGGCGGATCGCCAGTTGCGAGTTCGCTTGCCCGGTCGACAAATTTGCGGTGCCAAAATCCTCGCCGCCGATCCACGTTCCGATTTGGCCGTATTGCGACTCGATCTGACCGGCACAAAGTTGACTCGAGAGGACTTGAAGCCCATGAAACTCGTCGAGCCGTCCGCACCGCGAAAGGGACAATTCGTGATCGCGCTCGGTAATCCGTACGCGATCGCTCGCGATGGTTCGGCCAGCGCAAGTTGGGGCATCATCAGCAACATTTCGCGATTCCCGGCTCCAGCCGAAATCGACAAGTCCAACGTTCCGGCCGCACGACGAGACACGTCGATCCATCATCTTGGCACTTTGCTCCACATCGACACGCGATTGAATCTCGGCGGCAGCGGCGGCCCACTGCTGAATCTGCGCGGCGAACTGATCGGCCTGACAACCTCGCTGGCCGCCATCGAGGGCTACGAAAAATCAGTCGGCTTCGCGATCCCCATCGACGCGAATCTGAAACGTGTCGTTGAATCGTTGTCGAAAGGACTGGAAGTGGAATACGGCTTTCTCGGCCTGCAACCAGACGACATCCTGCTCGCGGCCTTGCGCGACCTGTCGCCGCGCATCAAACAGCCGACCGCCGCGCGCGTGCTGATGGTCTTCGCAGATTCGCCAGCCGCACTTGCAGGACTACGCCGCGAAGACGTCATCCTGGCAGTGAACCGAAAACCGATCTTCGGCAAGCTCGACTTGCTGCGCGAGGTCGGCTTACTCGGCCCCGGAGTCTTCGCCGAGCTGACCGTCTGGCGCGCTGCCGAACGCCGCGAACTGAGAGTACAGGCCGAACTCGGCAAGTGGCCCCTCTCCGACGAGGAGACGCTCATCGCCACCGAGCAACGTCATCCGGAATGGCGCGGCCTGCGAGTCGACTACCCCACTTCCCGAGCCAAATACATGAACTGGCCGGAGCAGCGTTACCCCTCCGCCGTCGTCGTGACTTCGGTCGCTCCGCAATCGAGCGCCGCCGAAGGCAACCTCCAAGAAGGAGACTTCATCACACACGTCGAGCAGCAACCGATCCATACGCCCGCTGAGTTTCACGCCGTCGTCAGTAAGCTCGACAAACCGGACATCGTTGTCAAAACGCTCGATGGACGCCGCCTCAAACTGAGTCGCTGACTCACTCAGAAGAATCCACCGCCGCCAGCACCGAGTCCACCGCCCCTGAAGTTGCGGCGGTACCTGGACACAGGTGCGTCACTCGGAGCAGCAAAGCTCTCCAAGAACTGAACCAGATCGCCGCGCTGCACCGACTCGGCTTGATTCAGACTGGCAGGGCGATCCGATTGTGCCTCGGACAAGTTCGCGACATACGTGGTCAGCGAGCTGCACTGATCTTGGGGCAAATCCTGCTTGGGAACAAACTGCACCCGATTTTCCGGCAACGCGGCCTCTTGTTCGCAGGTCGGTCGTGAATACACCGGACACGATTGTGAGTACCCCAGTACTTCCAGACCTAACTCCATAGAACACGCGGTCAGCACGAATTGATGGAACGTGCTGACCTGTCCACGCCAGCCGAAACGACTCATCGCGTTGCACCCGTCTTGAAGAACTCGGATGCTGATCAGCGGTGCGTGTTATCTTTTCTGATGCTCGGATTGTGTGGCGAATCGGCCTCTTCAATTCGTGAATCGGGAAATCCGGTCGCTTTTCCGCTGAAATTGCCAGATCATTTCGCGTCTTTGGCCTCGCCTTCCAACGTAGCCCAATCGACGAGTTCGATGGGGTCGCGGACGATTTCGACGTACTCGCTGCGGTGACTGGTGCGGATGCCACGGCCGCCGCGTGAAGTCATTGTGTATTTCATTTGGCCGAACGGCACTTTCTTGTCGCCGTTTGTCAGCACGTGCAGCGCATCGCTGGCACGGGAGAGTTGCTTGAATCCGAGCACACTGTCGCCACTTTCGACTTTGATGCCGCGCACTCCCTTGCCTGGGCCGGAGAGGATCGGCACATCGTCGATGCCAAAATGAATGAGCCGGGCCTTGCGAGTAACCACGAAAACCGACTCGGCATCGCGAATCAACTCGACGGCGACTACGCGGTCTCCAGGGACAACTCGGCAGAACTTGCGGCCGTTTTTGTTCGAGGCGGTGCGAAAGAATGTGAGCGGCACGCGTAACACATTTCCAAATGCCGTCACGACGAGCAGGTGCGGTCGCGGAAGTGGGTCTTTCTTTTTCTGCATATCTTCCGGAGTGAAACGAGCGTCGGTGGTCAGTGCGGCGACGATACTCACACCATCTTGCAGTTTGACGTGCTTGCTGATCGGCTCGCCGTAGCCGCTGCTGGCGGGAACTTGGTCAATCGGCAGCGTGTAGGCGATGCCGTCGCTCGCGAAAAAGACGACTGTGTCCAGAGTGCTGCCGGGGACGACGTCAAGGACAGTGTCTCCTTCGCGGACGCGAGTTCCCTCAACCTTCGCGAGCCGGCCGACCCGCTTGATCCAGCCTTCGCGAGTCAGCACAACATTCGCGTTTTCTTTGACAATGTACGCGGCAGCATCGAACTCGGTGACTTCTTCGGACGAGCCGATGCTCGTCTTGCGCTTGTCTGGGAACTGCGAGAGTAACTCTTCGAGTTCGCTGCGAACGACGCCCCACAGGCGTGATTCGGATTTCAACAACTTGCGGAGTCGCTCGGCTTCGGCTTGTTTCTCGGCCAGCTCTTGGCGGATGTCGTCGATCTCCAGCTTGCTGATGCGGTACAGCATCATTTCGAGAATCGCCATCGTCTGGATTTCGTCGAGCGGAAACTCCTTCATCAGCTTGACGGCGGCGTCCTGTTTGCCATCGCTGGCACGGATGATCTTCAACGCTCGGTCGAGCCCGTTGAAGATGATCGCGAAGCCCTCCAAGATGTGAATGCGGCGTTCGAGTTGAGCGAGCAAATACTGGAATCGGCGGCGAACCGTTTGCAGGCGGAAGTCGAGGAAGTGCTTGAGCATCTCGGCCAGTGTGCAACGAGCGGGCGTCAGCGTTCCCGATTCATCCGGCACGAGACAGGTCGCGTTGTACGCGAAGTTTTGCTCCAGCGAGCTGTGCTTGTAGAGGTACGCCATGACCATTTCCGGATCGGCGTCCTTCTTGAGTTCGAGGACGATCCGTAGCCCGAGCTTCTCGTTTGTCTCGTCGTTGAGTTCGAGTACCTGCGGGAGATTGCGGCCGTTGATGATCTCCCCCAGTTCGGCCATCAGCGGGTTGGTCTCGACGCCGTAGGGGATCGTGTAGATCACGATCCGATTGGCGACTTCCTGCCGCCGCTCTTTGTCGAGCCGCCACTCGGCACGGACTTTGATCGAGCCGCGGCCTTCCTCGTACATCAGTCGCAGCGACGTGCGGTCGGTGACGATGCGGCCTCCCATTGGGAAGTCGGGGCCTTTGACGTACTTCATGAGCTGCGCGACGGTGACGTCACTGTCGGCGTCGATCAGATGCAGACAGGCGCGGATCAGTTCTTCGAGATTGTGCGGCGGAATATTCGTGGCCATGCCGACGGCGATGCCGCTGACTCCGTTGGCCAGCAGGTTTGGAAAGCGGGCGGGCAAGACGACCGGCTCGTTTTTGCGAGCGTCGTAGTTCGGCCGCATGTCGACGGTCTCGAACTTCAGCTCGTTCATCAGGTGCTCGGAGATCGCCGTCAGTCGAGCTTCCGTGTATCGCTGATGGGCGGGGGGTAGCCCCATGATCGAGCCGAAGTTTCCCTGCCCGTTCACCAGCGGGTATCGCATGGTGAAATCCTGAGCCATGCGAACGAGAGCTTCGTAGACCGCGACGTCGCCGTGCGGGTGATAGTTGGCAAGCGTCTCACCGACGATTCCCGCGCATTTGCGCGGCTTGGTCGCGGCGAGCAATCGCAGCTCTTCAAACATGACGTAGAGAATGCGTCGCTGAACTGGCTTGAGCCCGTCGCGCACATCGGGCAACGCGCGGGACATGATGACACTCATCGCGTAGTTCAAATAGCGGCGGCGCGTCTCTTGGCTGATCGAGACGTATTGCAACTGCCCGTCGTCGGCAGTTCCGTTGCCGTTGTCCTGTATCGTCGCGTCATCGTCGTTTCGTGGCACGGTGAATCCTTCAATCGCGCATCGCCTGGGGGCTGCGCCGAGCCACTTAAAGTGAACTTGGAGAATCTGCGTCAGCCGCACCGGGGCAGATTCTAGCGGTTGGCTCGAGTTTGCAAGGTTCGGGGACTCGGCGGGATTTTCCGGGGATTCAGCGAGTGACGTCTGTGCCGCGTCACAGAGAACGTTGTGTGCCAAGGGTGGCTGAAGAACCGGCAAAACCGATGCAGCAGGTCGGTCGTGACCGATTGGAACAAGCGTCACAAGAAGTCGCTGCCGGCCGACGGTCAGGGATGATCGGGCGAGTTGCCTGCCGACATGAACAACAAGGACGTCGTGAAGGGGCAAACATGCTCAAATCAATTCTGTTCTCGCTGGGAGCCGCGGCGCTGATCGCGTTTGTGGCATCAGACTCAATGGCGCAGGCACCGAACGGTATTCGGCAGATGCCGGAAAACGCTCCGCAAGTCGCGCCGGGGCAACTGCCGCCGGGGGCCGTTGTCGTGATGCCTGCTCCGCGCGGATATCCGCATACGCACGCGCCGATGTATCCGTGTCCGGTGCCGAATGTACCGACGTACGTCGGCGGCACAACCTATACGAATCAAGCATTTGCGCCGCACGAGATGCTGTACCCGCACGAGTACAAATCGTTGTACCCCCCGTTCTATTACAAGGTCAGCGGCAAATGGTGGTGGACTCCGTTTGGCATGGAGTCTCACGATAAATGGGAACTGCAAGGGACCGAAGTGAAGGTCAAATACCGCAGCCACTATCGACTGTTCTCGGGCTTCTACCCGCCGAAGAGTTGGTAACGATTCGTTTCTCAAAGACAGAACTTTGAACAATCCACTCACACGGATGCGGGAGCAGACAATGAAGATCCTGGAAAATACATTCCGCTATGGCTTGCGAATGCTGATGGCCGGAGCGGCCCTGCATGGACTGAGTACGATGACCTTGGCTGAGGATGTGCAATCGGCTGAGTTTCAGACTTCCAACGCATCGCGTGGCAAGCAAGTCGCGCTTGTCTCCGACGAACAGGCTCCCCCGCCCCCATCGGACGAGTCGCCAGCGCGAATCCAGAACCAAGGGCCCGGCGTGGCGCGGGTTCCCGGTTGCACCAGCACAGCGTGTCAGAACGGCGTTTGCACGGTACGAGCGGGAGTTTGTGGACCGCTGGGCTGCGGTGCCAATGGCAGTCCGTCGTGTCCGAGTCGCGACAATGGGCATTTCTCCGGCAACGGTTACGCGATGAACGATGTTGGCCAAACTTGGTGCGGAATTGGACATGCCACCCGACACGCCATGAAGAAGACGATGGTACCAACCGTGCATGTGCTAGAGTGCGATTGGAACGATGAGATTGCGGATGGTTCGTCGCGAGGATCCGGCTACGGAAATGGAACGTGTCCGGAGTATGGGCAGCAGAACGGTTCCCATTACTGCAGCTGGCTGCACGATCAATGGGACATGTTCAACGCTCACAACCGCCAGCAGGGCGAGATTCTGCGAGCACAAATTCACGGCAAGCTCGCGTACTTTCATCCAATGGGAAACGGTGGCGAGGGAGTTCCTCCGTTCGGTTGTTATCACTTGGTCTATGCCGCGAATCCGGACTACTCCGATCCGCGTGATAGCCAACTCTACGCGGCTCAGGGATATGGAGTTCCCATTTCGGTGCCTCTCGCACCGACCGTACGGCACACAATGAACTATTCGACCGGCATGCCATCGAGTCGATTGACGCCGATCTCCAACGTCGTGCCGCCTCGTCGTGGACGTCACTGGTAGACACAAGAGCAAATGGCAAACGGGCACAGCCCGCAAGAAGGGATCGAGTCATGAGTCGAACATTTCTCAAGAGACTACGCTTGGCCGGAATGTGCTTGCTGGCGTTGGCATCGGTACCAACCAGTCGGGCGAACGAATCGTGTCCGCCGTGTCCACAGCAGTGCCCGTCCTGTCCGGGATATGCTCGCACGAATAGTCACGAATGCTGCCTGACTCCGATCGTGAATTGGGCATTGTGCTGTGACTATTACATTCTGCCGCCAGATTACGGCTGGAATGCTCCGGTCAAAGTGCCGGTCGTGCGGCGCGGCGTGACCTATGATCGCTATTGGCCGGAGCAATGGCACGGGACCGGCTCACCGGTGGCCGGGCAGTATCGCACCTATTCGCAGGTGTACTCGCCAACCGACACCACTCAACTAGGCTACATCTACCAACAGGTACCCTATTGGCAACCGGCCAATCGTTTGCCACCTCCACCCGTGCCGTCGCAGTGGCATGTGCGCGAGCCTCATCGTGGCTATCGCGGCCGTTGGCATGGCTATTATACGCCAATCCATCACCATCAATCCACGAACCTGCATTACTGGGTTGAGCCTCTGGACAATCGAAACTGGACTCAACCGATGCCGGCAGCGCGACCGGCAGGACCAGTCGGATGTCCTCCAGCTCCCGAGCCGAACCCGGCACCGAAAAAGCTCGAACCCGAAGCGGCCGAGCCGACTCCACCGCTTCCGGCCCCACCCGTGGAAGGCAAGACCGCGGCGAGAACCAAATCGCGATTGACATCGATGCTTCGCTAGTCCTGCAAATCACCTGGTGAACTGTTGAGGGGGTAACACGGTGACGGTGGCGATTCTGCCGCTGCACCCTGTCACCCCCTCTGTGCTTTTGACAAAATGATCGGTGATGTGTTTTCGACGTCCCATCATGAAGTCCGCACCATGCATCGCCAAGCTTTAATCGCCTGGCTAATGATCCTGCTGCAAGCGGCGATGTTCTGGTACATGTCGGAAACAATCGTGTTTCCGATACTGGTCGCCGTGATCAGTTCGCCTGCCTTGTGGTGGCGACATCGGTGGCAGATCTCATCGGCGTCTTTGCCATGGATTGACTTGGCGGTCGCGATTGTCTGCGCCTTGCAGTGGAATCTCGCGCCGTATGAACCGCCGACAATGACCACTGTCTTGAACTACCCACTGGTGCATGCGGCTGGTCAATTCTTCTTGCTTGTTCAGGTGGCACGATTGTGGGCCAGCCGCTCCGACCGCCCGATGCCGATTTATCTGCCGTTGCTGGCAGTCATAGTTTTTATCTGTCTGGGCGACGTGCAACTCTCGAAAACAGGTCGCATGCGGCGCATGCATCAGCGAGCGACATTAGCCTTGGTCGGACTTTCCTGCGCCTACTACTCGATGGCGAGGCGACGTCAGGAATCGCAGTCAACTTCAGTTCGGTGGGTCCGTCCGACAGCAAGCGTGGCCATATTGGCGATTTGCGTGGTGAGCACTCGTGCCGGCAATGAGTGGCTGTTGGAAAAATGGTCGGACATCGAAAACTTCCTGCGCGGTTCCGAAACGCGTCCGGCTGCGGGACGACAAAATGTCCTGATTGGTTTTTCGGGGCAGGCTCCGTTGGGATCAATCCAGTTTCTGCGTTCGTCGCTGGATGAACAAATCGCGATGCGAGTCATTTCGGATCGAGCGCCGGGTTACTTGCGCGGCGCGGTCTTTGAACGCTACACGCTTCGTGGTTGGGAATCGCACAGCGACTGGATTCCGATCAGCCGCAGTCGGAAGGCTGTGCCAACACCGAATCGATCGGCTGCGGCGATTCATGCACCGAGTTCTGCACAGTCCGTATTTCTGCTACGCGAGAATTTCGCGAGCAATCTGCGGCCGGTCACGATTTGGCGCGCACCGTCGATGGACCAGTTTACTTTCTTGCCGTTGACCACATCGCAGTTGGAAGCTCCGATCGACATCCTGAACTTCGATCGCCACAGCGTGGTCAGTACGGACAATATGCCGCCGGAGGCCAAGCTCACAGCCTGGGTACCCGATCCATCCGGACTCAACCCCTTCGAACCAATTGTCCAACCGATGTTGTGGGAAACCGGAACGCCGTTGAATTTGGATCGGCAGGTCACAATGACGGCCAAGCTACGGTTGCAACAAGTCCCCGAGCAGTTGACCACGAACCCAAATCTCCTGCAACTCGCGACAAAGGTGTTTGAAGGCTGCAAATCGCCGAGCGAAAAACTCACGGCAATCCAGAATTACTTTGCAAAATGGCACTACTCAACCAGCGTCGAAATCCCACCGATGATCGATCCGATGTTGTATTTCCTGCTGGAGAAGCCGGCGGCGAACTGCGAGTTCTTTGCCAGCGGCACAGCCATTTTGTTGCGAATCGCCGGGATTCCATGCCGCTACGTCACCGGTTTTTCCGGAGGAGAATACAACCTGCTCGGAAAATATTGGGTCGTGAGGCAGCGGGATGCTCACGCTTGGGTCGAAGCCTATGTACCAAACGAGGGCTGGGTCATCGTGGACTCGACTCCGGCGGATCACATTCCAAAGGCCGTTACAAAGTTTGGGCTGTGGCAGTTGTGGGATGAACTCACTCTGCGAGGTCAGATAATTCGAACGGCGCTGGCCGCTGAAGGTTGGTCCAGCAAGTGGCGGGCATTGAAACTGGCTTTGCTTAGTTTTTTGAACACGATCCCCGGAGCATTGATGACTGGCGGATTACTGTTCTTAGCAGTTCGAAAGTTGAGGTTCGCTCGACGGAAAACAAATTCAAGACCACTCGAACCCACAGTCATCGAGTTACGACGCTTGTTGGATGAATTGGACCACCGGCTGAGACGGCTCAAGCTCGAACGCGCCGCTCACGAGACGCTGCACCAGTTCGCAGCGCGGCTGCATCAGGCCGCGTCATCACACTCCATTTTGTCAGAAGCGGCGGAATGGTATCTCCACTATGCCGACACACGTTACGGCAGGCTCATGCACCCAGAAATTCTGAAAGCCCTCAGAATAGAATTACAGGCGGTGTGCGCTCGCCTAAGTGAACGACCGACGTCTCTGTAGCCTTGCTCTAACAACTCAGCGACACGCAAGCCGTGGCGACTCACGTTGCTTTTCGAAGCGCTTCGGTCGGTGCTGTGTTGCTCGCAGGCTCAAACTTAATGACGTGTGGCGGGGCGATCGATGCGGACACATCGGATCCAGCCAACACGGGCCCGTCGATGCGGATCTCTGGCTGACAGTCCCCGGCAGGGCCTGAAATCTGAGCACGAAAGAGCCTCTGATACGCCGAACAAGATTGCAGTAATTCGTCATGCGACCCGACGGCGAGAAGCTGCCCCTGTTCCATGACCACGATCCGCGAGACAAACTCCAGAATCACAGGCTTCACCGCATGCGTGATGAGAAACACCGTGCGCCCTTTGACAAAGTCTCCCAGGCACTGGTGGATCATCGATTCGCTCTGCGCGTCCACAGCGGACGTGGCTTCATCCAGAATCAAGATCGACGGATCAATCAGCAGCGCGCGAGCCAAAGCCACTCGTTGCCGTTGTCCTCCTGAAAGTCGACTGCCGCGCGGACCGACGCGTGTCGAAAACCCTTCCGGAAGTTGATCGAAGAACTGCGGTACTCGTGCCTTTTCGGCCGCGGCAAGCACTTCCGCATGAGTGGCGTCCGGTTTGCCGTAGCGAATGTTTTCGTAAATCGACTCGTCGAACAACAGTGTCTCTTGCGTGACCACGCCAATCTGATTGCGCAGATCGCGAAGCCGTACGTTGCGAATGTCGACGCCGTCAATCAACACCGAACCGGTGTTCGGGTCGTAGAACCTCGGCAGCAGATTAACCAGCGTTGACTTTCCGCTGCCATTCTCGCCAACCACGACCACCACTTCTCCCGCGGCGATTTTCAGCGACACGTCCGTGAGCGCGTTCGGCCGGTTGACCCCATCTGAGTCGTATTGAAACGAGACTTTCTTGAAGACAACGGATTGTGAGTGACGCGGCATCGGCTGCGGTTGTTCGGCCACCTTCAAAGCGGGCTGCCAATCGAGCACTTGGAAGATGCGCTGGGTCGCGGCGGAGGTGCGTTTAAGCTTCGTGTAGATCGATGACAACTTCCGCACTGGGTCGAGCGTGCCCGCCAACAAGGCATAAAACCACGACAAGTCTTCGATCGACAATGGTTCAGCGGCTAACTTGATGCCCCAGATCGAATCTTGGTGGCGGAGCACCAAGTACGCTCCTGGCAACAATGACACGCAAACGGCGAGTGTCAGCAACAACTCCGTGGTCGGACTGGTCAGCGAATCAATCTGCACGACTTTCATCGCCTGGTAGTAATAATCTTTGTTCTCGTGATGAAATCGCTGCCGATGCCGCCGCTCGCCGTTGAAAGAGATCACCACTTTCAGTCCATCGAAGGTCTCTTCCAACGATTTGTAGATGCGTGACATCCGCTCCATCATGTGATGGCTGGCTCGCTTCAACAGCAGGCCGTAGCGGTGAAAGATCACTCCCATCAACGGCACGCACACCATTGACAGCAGAGTGAGTTGCCAACTCACAAAAAATGCCACGAAAATACAGGCAAAGGCCTTGAGTGGCTCACGCACGATTCGCCCGCCGAGCAGATTCAGGCCGTCCGCAGCGATGCCGATGTCATTCGTGAATCGTGACATCAATTCCGATTTCCCGTGCCGCATCAACGTCTGGTAGTCCAAATTCAGCGCGTGCCGGAAGCAATCTTTCCGCAGCGCCATCACTGTCAATTCGACAACGCTGCCGACCAGCACCTCTTGAATGAAAACCGCGGTACCTTTGAGAGTCGTCCCAATCACCAGAATGGATAGGATCACGGCATAAGTTTTGAATTGATCGTTGGGAACCAAGGGGATCACATGTCGACGAACCCAGCGAAACGCAACCAGCCGACGCGTGGCTGACTTGAGCTTGCCGGCGACACGATCCTGGCCTCGGCGAAGTTCTTTTTCTGAGGCAGATACCGTCCCACTCGGAAGTGCCCCAAATACATGAACCTCTAACTGTCGATCCAACTCGTCGAGCTCACGCTGGCGCTTGTCGATTTCAACTTCGCTGTTTTTGACTTCCAGTTCGACGTACTGCTGAAGGCTTTGATCTTGCAGCAGCACCTTTACGACCAGAAAGGTCAACGACAATGTACCCGCCCACAGCACAGCGACAGCTAACGCAAACGCCGAGGATAAGTACAGCTTCCAACGGTGTTGCCAGAGATACGGCAGCAGTCTCGCGAATTGTTGCACAGTGAAATCATCCTTGAAGCGACACTCCCGGCGCACCTCCGGCGTCCGGATGCAAGGAGGGGATTACAGCCCGATTGACAGCTGATTGTCCAGACGAATTCAGCGAGGCACTTTCGTGCTCTGTACCACACCCTGCGCGGCTTCAAAGTAGACATAAGGCGACACGGCGGCGGCGATTCCCGGCTGTCGGCAGTAGTTGGGCCAACTGTGCCCTTTGCCGATCACAGGTGCAACGTCCAATTCGGAGACTTGCACGAGTCGGTCGCCCAGTTTTCGTTGATCCTTGCTCGTGAATCCTGTCCGAGCCAGCGCGCGGCTCGAAAAGGGCTTCCTCAACGGATACAGAGCCAACGCGTAATCGCATTCATTGCTCAAGTTGAGAAGGCATTCCACTCGGTTGAGCGCGCACCCATAACGGTCATCGGGGTTGAGCCAATCGTGTTCGATGGCGGCCGCCGCCAAAACCACCCGAATCCGGTGTCCACAATCTGCGAGATTTCCGCGAGTTTGGCCGTGAACCGTCCCGCCGCCCAGCAAATGCAGACTGCTGGCAACGGTTCTCGCTCCCAAGCTGTGTCCGATCAAACTGACCGTCGTGGGGCCCGGCAACGAGCCGATCAGGTCAGCCAGATAAAAGCCGTTCAGTTCCGCGCGACTTCCCAGTACGCCGAAATCAAGACACGGAATCGCTGTCGACAATGGATTGTTCGGCACCAGCGCGAATGGACCTTCACTGGGCCACGTGAAGTAAATGAAATTCAACGGCACTTGAGGACACGCTCCACGCAGCCAGCAATACGTGCATTCGGAGTCCTGCCAGACATCTTCCATCCGCGTGAAGCTGCCATGAGCCAGCACGCAGGTCGGAGCACCCGGAATCTGTCCAGCGATCAGCTGCTCTAAGCAAACCGGAACGTACTGACAATCCTGCGTGACCGCGTGACAGGTGAACCGGCAACTCAATCCGCACTTGTGATACGACTGACGGCAACACCGAGTGCTGACGATCCAATATTTTACCGCGAGATTCGGGGCAGCGATCGGAGCTTGCAACTCCACGGTCGGAGGTACAGCCACTTTCGGAGCTGGCTCTTCTTCGAGCGGAGCAAACTTCAGCGTCGTGTGCGGCAAGTCTGGCTTCGACTCAGCCGACTCGAACTGACCACCGGGAGGCTGCCCTGGCAACGCTTCTTCGATGTTCGGATCACCCAACGCGGCAGGCGCGGGGACGATCTTCGGAAATGCTGGTCGGTCCGGAGTTCCCTCGAACGCGACACCCGAAAACCGAATAGACGGGGTCGGCGTTTCGGCCTGCGGATCGACTTCTGCTTCCTGATTAACAACGGCTTCATCGGCTGCCGAAAGCTGGTCGGCTTTCCCAACCGGAGGAACGAGCATCTTCAGCTCATCCGAGGTCGAGACTTCTTGTTTCACCGGTTCATCAGGCAGCGGCGTGATCCCCGTCAGGACCGCATACGGTCGCCTGGTGGAAACCTGTTGCACGATCCGCTCGGTGCCGAGCAATCGGGGCAGACACACAAGGGAAGCCAGTGCCGCCAAAACCCAGATAATCCAAGGAGCGATACGTTGTTGTGAGAGCAACATGGATGTGACTCAGGCCGTCTGTTTGCGAGCGTCGTCAGCACCCTTCTGGTTTCAAACGCTCTAGTTATCGACGAAGACACAGTCTCGTCGGCGAGTTTCTCACCGATTGCCGAGGACAGCACACGAGCACTTTTTGCAAGTCGCGCCGACGAAATCGGCAGCGGAAATCAAACCACCCTCGGAAACGTTACCGTCCGCAACATAGCTTGCATTTGGCGAGGTGTTGCGAAACTTTAACACTCACATCAAACAGACCGGCGCAGTTGTGACGATCAAATGGATCGCACCGAAGGCACTCACCGCACGTTCGTATTTTTCCGGGTGTTGACCGATGACGTCTTTGGATGACAGCGATTCAAAAACCAAGGGGTGACTGCGTCGTGAAGGACTCAAGCACAGGCGACTCAGCCGGTTGGCGGCGACTTCGATCGTGGGCCAAATGGCCTTTTGCGGCAGCATTGATGACGTTCGTACTGTGGCGACATTGGGACAAGCTGCGACAGATCACTGAACAAGCGTTGCATTGGCCTAGCATTGTGATGGCTCTCGGACTGTGCGGCGGTGCAATCGTGCTGACTTTTTTTCGCTGGTACTTTTTGGTCAAGGCATTGGGGTTCGCGTTCACGATCCGCGATGCGCTGCGATTGGGATTCATCGGCTACCTCTTCAACTTCGTGGCACCTGGCTCGGTCGGAGGTGATGTGGTCAAAGCCACGCTGCTCGCGAAAGAACAATGCAACCGACGCACAACAGCCGTTGCGACCGTTCTACTGGACCGAATCCTGGGGATGCTCTCGCTGTTTTTGATCGGTGCTTGGGCCGCCTGGCCACAGTGGACCGAGATTCGTGAACGAGCCGAACTCAAAGCACTTGTCGGTTTGCTGATCCTCGGCAGCGCGGCCGGGTTGGTCGGATTCGCACTGATGCTGATTCCAGCAGTGACTCGCTCGCCAGCCTGGCAGCACCTCGCTCGGCTACCGGTCGTCGGGCACATGGTCGCCGAGTTGGTCGAGGGGGTGCGGCTGTATCAATCACAGCGGCGAGTCCTGTTCATCGCGCTGGGAATCAGCTTCGTGGGACACTTTGGCACCATCTCGTCGTTCTATTTTAGTGCGAAAGCCATCAGCGGTGCGTCGTTGCTGCCGAGCTATGTTCAGCACTTGTTCTTCATCCCGGCAGCCGAGTTGGCCGGAATCGTTCCGATCACTCCCGGTGGCGTCGGGCTTTTGGAAGAGGCTGTCAACGCGCTCTACAAACTCAACGGAGCCGCCGACGGTACCGGTATTCTGACGTGCCTGGCCTATCGAGCGGTCACTTTGGCCATCGCGCTGATCGGCGCGGCATGCTACTTGACGGCGCGCCGCGAAATAAACGAGGCACTGCACACAGAGCCCCACCAAGAGAATGCCGCGAACACCTCAACGTAGGCCTCAAATTCGATTGCCGCACTGGCCTCGAGAGTCCAGTTCTCTTCCTTGTAGAGACAGCGAATGATTTAATGATTAGGTCAAATCTTGTCCGCTTCAGGGACGACTACAAGAAAACTTGCGAAGCGACGAACTACGCTGCATGATGACGACGTCGATCGAACAAGGAGTGGTCAAGACCGACCGTGCCCCCGCCGGCGCGGGTCGCGAGTGGATCGTCGACGCGAGCGGTTGCTCGTGCGAGCGGTTGCAATCGCTGCAATCTGTGCGAGCCGTTTGCGAGCGTGCCGTTCGCGAACTGGAATTGCAGGTCGTCGGTCAACCGCTGTGGCGACAGTTTCCAGAACCGGGAGGTGTCACCGGACTCTATTTGCTCAGCGAGTCGCATCTCGCTTGCCACACCTGGCCGGAATCAGGATTGGCGACGTTCAACCTGTTCTCATGCCGACGCCGCGGCGATTGGCCGTGGAAAGATCGACTGCGCGAAATGCTCGGCGCTGAGTCGGTTTCGGTACGCATTGCAGAACGTGGTGCTGCCGTTTCGTCCTTCATTCGGCCGGAAGGAGCGACGGCATGAAGAAGCGAATCGTCGCCTGTCCCGCGTGTGCCGCGCCGGTCGAGTTCAAACTCAGCACCTCGCTGGTCACGGTGTGTGACTTCTGCCGTTCCGTCGTTGCCCGGGCCGACAAGAAAGTCGAAGACCACGGCAAGGTCGCGGACCTGGTCGAAACGAACTCGCCGATTCATCGAGGTCTGTCGGGAAAATACAACAAAAAACGATTCGATGTCGTCGGCCGCGTGCAGTATCAGCATCCGGCAGGGGGCGTCTGGAACGAGTGGTACTTGCGATTCCCGCAGGACAAAGTCGGCTGGTTGGCGGAGGCTCAGGGAAAGTTCTACTTGATGTTCGAACGACGCTTCGCCAGCCAAGCCGAATTTTCCAGCTTTGAATCGCTGGAAGTGGGACATCGCTTCCAATCGTCGGTCGAGGGGAAGAGTTCGCCATCTTCCGGTGTAACCGGTTATGTCGTTGCGGAGAAAGGGACCGCGACGGCTGCCGCGGCGGACGGCGAAATTCCCTGGGCCTTTCGCCAACACGCCGAGCATCGGTTCGCCGATCTGCATGGTGATGGTCACGAATTCGGGACCCTCGAATACAGCGGCGATCGTCCGCGCGCGTTCTTTGGTCACGAAGTTTCGCTGGCCGATCTGAATCTTGAATCGGACGGCTGGGCGTCAGCGCTACCGGCTGGTCCGAACACCCCCGCCTTGCAACTCAACTGTCCGAAATGTGGCGGCCCGCTGACGCTGTTCGTTCCCGATCAATCGCAGCGGATCACCTGTGTCAGTTGCCATTCGTTGCTCGACTGCGGACAGGGCAAGCTGGAATACCTCAAGACGCTCAGCGGCCGAGGAATCGACAAACCGCTCATTCCACTCGGCTCGGTCGGCAAGCTCTTCGACACCGAATACACGGTCATCGGATTCATGGGACGCTTCGCCGTTTGGGAAGGCAAACATTTTCCGTGGACTGAGTACCTGCTCTACAACCCGGCGAAAGGATTTCGTTGGCTGGTTTGCAATCAAGGGCATTGGAGCTTTGTGGAGGCCGTCCCGCTCTCGAAGGTCGCTCGGCGAGGCGACCGGGATGACGTCGTTTTCAACGGCCAAAAGTTCAAGCTCTACGACCGCGGGACGGCCCATGTGAATTTTGTCGTCGGCGAGTTCTATTGGCGTGTGACGACCGAAGAAAAAGTTCACACTGCGGATTACATCGCTCCGCCGCTGATGCTGTCGTTTGAAACAACACGATCGGACAAAGGGTCGGAAGAAAACGTTTCCCTGGGGAAATACCTCTCCGTCGAAGAGGTCGAAGCTGCGTTCAAACGGTCGGACCTGCCTCGTCCATTCAGTGTGGGCACAATTCAACCGCAGCCAAGGCGGTCGGACGTTTGGGGCTTGTGGGTCTGCCTGGCGTCATTGTTGGCGGTGCTGGATTGCGTGTTCGTCTCTGGGGCCGTGAAGACACCGGTCAGTCAGGGACATTTCATGACCGCACAGTTCATGATTGCCGCGTTCCCGTTGATGCTGCTGTTTGTGCGGCATACGTTCGAGGTCAATCGGTGGCAAAACAGCGACTACAGCCCGTACGCACAAAGCGAAGAATGACGAGAGGGAGAGTGGTTCATGTGGAAGAACATTTCGAGCGTCGGTTGGTGTTATTTGACCTACGGGTTGCTGACGTGCGGATACTTCTGCGCCGCTGCGATCGGCGGTTGGCGGTATCCTGATCTTCTCAGCGCCCTCGATTCACCCGGTTATTCAAGTAATTCAAGCGGCTCATCGTACGGCCGCAGTTCTGGCGGCTCTTGGGGAGGAGGTAAGTAGTGATGAGTATCGAATTCATTTCGGGCTGGATGCTGCCGGCCACGCTGGCCTTTGCGGAGGAGACTGCCATGTTGGACGGAGCCTCGCAAGGGAAGTTGTGGATGCACTTGCTCGCGGCAATCCTTTTCTCGTTGGTTGGCGTCGCCGTGTTGGCGCTTTGCTTCAAACTGATGAACAAGTTCTCGCCATTCTCGCTCAAGAAAGAGATTGAAGAAGACCAAAACGTCGCACTGGCGGTCATCATGGGAGCCGTCATCATCGGCATGTCGATCATCATTGCGGCGGCGATTCAGGGATAGCTGACCAGTGAGCGGCTCGGAGCTCACGAAGTGAAACGATTGAGTGACGCATGAAGTCCGCAGACTCGATGAATCGCGCACCGTTGTTCCTGTTGTATCTCAACGTGCTGATCATTGCGTCGTGCGGACTGGTCTACGAACTGCTGGCCGGCACGCTCGCGAGCTACCTGCTGGGAGACTCGGTCACCCAGTTTTCGTTGGTGATCGGTGTCTACCTGTCCGCGTTGGGAGCCGGCGCGTGGATCTCACGGTTCGTCGATCAGCGTCTGGCTCGTTGCTTCATCGAGGTCGAACTCGCGGTTGCGTTGGTCGGTGGACTGTCGGCTCCAGTGTTGTTCTTGGCGTTCTCATCGGTCGGCGCGTTTCGAGTCGTGCTGTACGGCATTGTATTTGCCATCGGAGCCCTCGTCGGCCTCGAATTACCGCTGCTGATGCGGCTACTTAAAGAGCATCTCGATTTTGAAGATCTTGTCTCGCGCGTGCTGGCGTTCGACTACCTCGGAGCGTTATTCGCGTCGCTGCTGTTCCCGATGTTCTGTGTGCCGCGGCTCGGCCTGGTGCGAACGTCGCTGCTGTGTGGATTGCTGAACGCGGCGGTCGGCCTCTGGGGGACGTACTTGCTGCGGCCGCTGCTATCGTCGCGCGGGCTGAGCGGCCTGAGAGGCCGAGCCTGTCTGGTGATCGGTCTGCTGATCGTGGGCATCATCAAAGCCGACAGTCTGACAACTCTGGCGGAAGAACGGGTACTGGGTGAGCCGGTCGTGCATGCCGAATCGACGCCGTATCAGCGGATCGTGCTGACTCAAAACGCGCGTGGCTTTCAGCTTCATCTCAACGGGCATCTGCAATTCAACTCTGTGGACGAACATCGCTACCACGAAGCACTCGTGCACCCGGCGTTGTCGTCGGTGAAGTCGCCGCGTCGAGTGCTGGTGCTCGGTGGCGGCGATGGATTGGCGGTGCGCGAGATCCTGCGATACCCGTCGGTCGAATCGATCACGCTGGTCGATCTCGATCCCGGCATGACGTCGCTGGCGGATCGCTTTCCGCCGCTGGCCGAACTGAGCCGCTCATCGCTGAAGGAACGCCGCGTGACCATCATCAACGAGGATGCATTCCTGTGGGTGGGCCGGGTGGCACGCCCTGAGTCATCCAAGGGCGTGGAGACTGACCACTCCCACGCCCTTCCCGAAGGCTCAGGGCGTGCCACCCAACGTGATGATGCAACGTTGTTCGACTCCGCGATCATCGACTTCCCTGATCCCGGCACGTTCTCGGTCGGAAAGTTGTACTCGACGCGGTTCTATCGAATGCTGCGCGAGCGTCTGACGGGCGACGCCGTCATCAGTGTGCAATGCACGTCTCCGTTGGTTGCACCGCAGTCGTATTGGTGCATCGTGAAAACGCTCGAAGCGGTGGGCTTCCGCGTTCGGCCGTATCACGCCGCCGTGCCGTCGTTCGGTGAATGGGGTTTCGTCTTGGCCTCGCCCAGGCCACTGCCAGAGACATTGAGCCTGTCATCTGAACTCCGCGGGCCGTCGCGCTTTTTGACCGACAAGATTTTGAACAGCCTGTTCGACCTGCCACTTGACCTTGCTCGTGTCGAGGCAGAAGTGAATCGGCTCAACAACCAGGTGCTGGTGCATTACTACGACCAAGAATGGGGATCGCTGAAGTGACGCTCACTCGCCGCGAACTGATCGCCATCCTGCTGGGGTCTCCGGCGCTGTTGACGACGGGATGTTCGACAGTGCCGCATCTGCCGCCGGCGGGAGAATTGCTCGGCCAGTCGCTGGAAATCGGCCATCGGCTGCGCGACGGTTTTCGATGGCCATCGCCAGATACAGATCAGTGGCAGGACGTTGGCGTGGTCATCGTTGGGGGAGGTGTCGCCGGACTGTCGGCCGCGTGGCGATTGAAACAAAACGGCTGCGAGGATTTTGTGATCCTCGAATTGGAATCGCAGCCGGGCGGGACATCGCGATCGGGGCGCTGCGAGCTGACTCCGTATCCATGGGGTGCCCATTATCTGCCAGTGCCGTTGCCTCACAACCGCGATCTGATTCGGCTGCTGGAAGAAATGGGATGCGTTGAATCGCTGAACCCCGACGGTTCGCCAGTCATCGCCGAACAGTTCTTGTGTCGCGATCCCGACGAGCGGGTGTTCGTGAACGGCCAATGGATCGAGGGCTTGTATCCCTCCCTTGGAGCTTCGAACGATGACTTCGCACAACTCGCGGCGTTTCGCCAGGAGATCGACCGTTGGACGGCGTGGCGTGACACGGCCGGTCGCCGAGCCTTCTCAATCCCCATTCGCCACTCGACGGACGACGCCGAGGTACTGGAACTCGACAAGCTGTCGATGGCCGAATGGTTGCGGCAGCACGAATGGACTTCGCCACGATTGCACTGGCTGGTCGACTACAGTTGCCGCGACGACTACGGCTTGACGGCCGAACAAACCAGCGCGTGGGCCGGCGTGCTGTACTTCGCCGCTCGACTGAAGGAGCCGGGGGCCGACCATCAACCGCTGATGACCTGGCCGCATGGGAATGGCCGAATCATCGAATACTTGGCTTCGCAAGCTGACACGCGATTGAAGCCTGGTATCGCCGTGACTCGAATCAATCCAAGCCATGAGAACCCGAACGCGACTCTCGAAGTCCTCGCTTTCGACACGGCGTCTGAGCAGCCGATTGGATTCCATGCAAAGTCGGTCATCTTCGCCGCTCCGCAGTTTCTCGCACCCCGTTTGATCGACGGATTTGCGGAAAGAACTGGCCGCAGTGCCGATCCGTTTGAATACGGCTCATGGCTGGTCGCGAACGTGCATCTCCGCCACCGCCCACGTGAATCGAGCTTTCCGCTGAGTTGGGACAATGTGATCCACGATAGCCGCTCGCTGGGTTATGTCGTCGCGACGCATCAATCCGGCGACGATCACGGGCCAACGGTGCTGACGTGGTATCACCCACTCTGCGACGACGATGTCAAAGCCGCGAGACAGCAATTACTCAAAGCGAAGTGGTCGGACTTGGCCGACGTGGTGCTGACCGATCTCGAACACCCGCACCCGGAGATTCGCGAGCTGGTCACTCGCCTGGATGTCTTTCGCTGGGGACACGCGATGATTCGCCCTCGTCCCGGCTTCATCACCAGTCGCCACCGTCGCGACGCTGCACAGCCCGACGGTCGAATCCATTTTGCGAACACGGACCTCAGCGGCATCGCGTTGTTCGAAGAAGCCTTCGACCACGGCCTGCGTGCGGCCGATGAAGTGCTGGTCGCTCAGAATTCTCGCCCCTCGTCCCTTATCCCTTGCCGCTGACCCAAGCATGCCCTACCCGTGGCTATTTTCTGCGAAGACCGACTTGCTGACGTTCGGCGGCAGCGCGGTCCTGGCATTGTTGCTGGTGGTTCTGGGTTGGCCGCTGGGCTGGTTGGAAAAGGAAACGCCTGATTGGTTGTGGGTGGTCTCGGTGCTGCTGATCGACGTCGCTCACGTCTACGCGACCGGATTCCGTGTGTACTTCGATCGGGCGGAACTGCGACGTCGAGCCTGGCTGTACGCGCTGGTGCCGCTGCTGGCGTTCGGGATCGGAGCGGCGTTGTATTCTGAAGGTGCGAGTCTGTTCTGGAGGACATTGGCGTACGTCGCCGTCTTTCATTTTGTCCGCCAGCAATACGGCTGGGTCGCACTGTACCAAGCCAAAGCCGGTGAACACGACAAACTTGATCGAGCCATCGACTGGGCGGCGATTTATCTGGCGACGATTTATCCGCTGGTCTTTTGGCATTCGCACTCGCGCCGCTTCTCGTGGTTCGTACGGTCCGATTTTTTCGAGGTGCCGGTGCTCGCAGAACGAGTCTTGGCTCCAATCTATTGGACGGTGCTGGGCCTGTACGCGGGACGCTCGTTGTTTCGAGCAATTCGGCTACGGCAGTCCAATCCGGGCAAAGACCTGGTAGTGGCGACCACGGCGTTGTGCTGGTACGTCGGCATTGTCGGCCTCAACTCCGACTACGCCTTCACGGTGACGAACGTGATCACGCACGGGGTGCCGTACATGGTTTTGGTCGCGTGGTTTCAATCGGCAGGCCGTGCCGAGTCCTCGGCGTCTCCGGTCAATCGACAGCCCGGCTGGCGCTGGTGGCAATTCCTCGGCTTGCTGTGGCTGCTGGCTTACGCTGAGGAGTTGCTCTGGGACTGCGGCGTCTGGCACGATCGGTCGTGGCTGTTTGGCCCCGCTTGGAACGTTGGCGGATGGGATCAGGTACTCGTGCCGTTGCTGGCGGTTCCGCAGATCACGCATTACGTCCTGGATGGATTCATCTGGCGGCGACGCTCGAACCAGGATGTCGGCCAATTTGTGGCATCGAGCGGAATGTCGATGACGGTGCTGAAACCTCCATCTTGACCCTCTTCAGCAAATCTGGGACAAGCCGCTCCCCTCCGACCAGTCAAGGACGACTGGTCACTGCCCTCTCATGTTCCGTCTGTGCCAGGGATGGCGATATGCGTGGCCTCTTGAATCTCCCGCGTTACTGCGGACCGAATGCCTGCTGGGTAGCGTTGTGCCTCGGCTGGCTGAGCCTCTCTGGCTGCGCCAACATCATCGAGTTGCGTGCCATCGAGCGATTCAGCGACGCGCTGAAAAGCGAAGACTTTGAGAAGCTCAAGACTGCGGCCTCGACAGACTTTGAACAACGGGCGTTGCGAAAAGATGTGGCACTGGACGACCTCAAATTGCTGAGGCTGCCCACCGGTGACCTGGAAATCGACAAAGTCGAAGAAGTCTCGCCGACGGTGAAGCGTGTCACCGTGATGGTTGGCGAGTCGAAACAAAAGCTGAAATATCAATTGAAGCTCGACCCGCAGACCAAGAAGTGGGTCGTGGATGACATTTACCTCAAGCAGAAAAAGGACGGCGTCACGGCCACGAAGTCCGTCACCGAGCAAATGGACTTGCTGCTTTCGGTGCGTGAATTCCTTGACGCCTGGAAGGACGGCGACCGCGAAGACGTACTCCGCACGGTGACTCCCGAATTCGCGGAGACACTGCGACCGCTGCCACCTGCGTACCTGAACCGGCTGACGCAACAAGTGATCGGCAAACAAAAGACTGGCAAGCGACTGCAACCGCGAGCACAACTCGATGAAAACACGGCTCACGTCCGCCTGCCGATCGCAGTCGGAGAACTGTGGCTGACGGCGAAACGTGCTGACGGTCACTGGCTCATCGACGACGTCGAAGTCAATTCTCGCGAGGAGAAGGAAGCCATTCCGTCCACGCGGCAACTGGCGCAAGTCACCCACACGGCAACAGCGTTCCTCAATGCGTATCAAGCGGGTGACAAGTCACGTCTGCAATCGCTTTGTACGACAAAGTTTTTCAGTGGCAGCCTCGCTCCGGCGAATCTGTCGCAAGTGACATTGCCCAGTGGTGATGTTCCAGCCGACAACGTGCAGATTCATGTCGCCTGGCAAGGCTTCTCCACAACCGATCCGCAGGAGGCTCAGCTTCGCGGAAAACATTCAGACTTTGTGGTCGAAGGGCCGAGTGAAGTGCTCAAGTTGAGCCTGCTCAGGGAAGAGGCCAGCGACGCTGATCACAAAGTGAAATACTTGATCGAAGAGGCGACCCTGTACGAACTCGACAGCCGGCAAGAAAAGCGGCTGTCCGCGCTATTCACCGCGCACGCGCTGGTGCAGATTTACGCTGAAGCGCTGGTTTCCCGTGATCTCGAAGCCATTCGAGCCAGTTCCTCGTTGGACTTCGACCGTCGGGTGTGGCGTTCACTGCATGCTGGCCTGGTGCATGAGATGCCGCTCAACGAAATCGAAGATGCGACACCCAGAATTCAATCGACCGTCTTCTCTGGGCCTCTGACGGAGGTCACAGTCACTCAAGGCACGCGGGCGTTGACCTACATACTGCAAGACCGCCAGGGCGAACTCTTGGTCGATGACGTGCTGTTACCGACAATCGGCCGACCCAGTTCATTGAAAGCCACATTGGAACTAATGTTGCCGGTGCTCGATTTCGCTGCTGGCCTGCGTTTGGGGCAACTGGATGCGCTGCAACGACATTCCTCCAGCGATTTCAATCGGCTGGTGTGGCACCAAACACCCAAGATTCCCCGCATCGATCACGACATCGTGCAGCACCTGCACGCTCCACTCGTCTCAATCGAACAGAGCGACGACCGTGCCCTGTTGGTTTTGGGTGATGACAAATTCGGTGCTCAAGTCACATTGATCCGCGAGTCCGGCCGACTAGTCATCGATGACGTCTTGCTGATCACCGGAACGATGCCGCGTGACCACGTTGAACTCAAACGCCACTTGCGATTGCACATCGCCTCCTTCGGCGTCGGCAAACTGCCACGAGAGGAAGTCAACCCGACGAGCGGCCAGCGTTAATTCGTCGCCATTCGACTTTCTCGTCCGACGTCATCCGCACGATCAAGGACTCCATCAATGGTCGAAGTACCACCGCTCAAAACCGGATTTCGCCGAGGACTCTGCCTGGCATTTTATCTGTCCAGCCTCAGCCTCTGCGCAGGCGAATTGGCGGCAGGCGAAGGCGACGCGGTACGACTGACGTATCGCTTTCAGCCCAGCGAGTCGCTGCACCTTGAATACAAACAGAACATGACGATGGACATTCGCCTTCCGAACCTCAGACGGAAGTTGGTCAGCCAAACGCTCGCTAACAAGCACCTGCGAGTCATCTCCGTGGATGAAAACGGCAACGCACTCGTCGAGCCGATCATCGATCGCACGCGCATGACCAGCCAGCAAGACGATGACCCCGAATCAATCTTTGACTCGGCCGATGGACCGGACAGTTGCCCGGCCGAATATCGGCCGCTGTTGGCGACTGTGGGCAAGCCGCTAGTCCGAATCAAATTCGCTCCCAATGGAAAGCTCATCGTGGCGGACAGCGTGACCGGCGACGGCAAGATTTCTAAAGACTTCAAGGATGACCCCACGCTAAATTTTCTGATCGTTTTCCCGGATCATCCGGTGCAAGTCGGCGACACTTGGAAAGACGAATTTGAGGCAATTGCGCAACTGGACAGGACGCTCAAACAAGGAGTCAAACTCCGCCGCGAATATCGGCTGCAGAAACTGGAGGGCGCATTGGCCGAGATCGAATTGCAAACCTCCTGCTTGACTCCACTACGCGATCCGATGGTGGAAATGCAAATCACCGCGCGGTTGCTCAGTGGAAAGATCGTCTTCGATCACCAGCGAGGACAAATCGTCACACGCGAGATGCGTGTCGAAAGCCAGGTTCTCAACGGCATCGGACCCAACACGCTGGTCAACACCGTGATGACGCAGTCCGAGCGCCTCGTCCCGAATCCGAAACTCGCGAATCGAGAGAAGTAACCCCAGGGCATTTCGCCGCATGATCAAGCGTCACGAACTTTCGCGCCAATCCGAAAGCCTGTTGTTCGCCGCGCGCAAAGTCGCGGAAGACACTGAGGCCGTTGCGGTCGTGATGTTGGCCGAAGTGCCGTACAACTTCGCCGAGATTCGCGACTCACTCAAGAAGACGCGATTGATCGTCACCTCGGACAATTCCGACGTGCAGCAAGCGGCCAACGACGACGAAGTGGCCATCGTGCCTCTGCAAGTTGAGCCGCAGACTCGGCAATACCAAGTCAGCCAGGCTTTGCTGGAAGCGATCAGCGACGAACTGCTGCGAAGCGGCGACACCGTTGTGGCGGTCTACGCCGGCTTCGACAAGGAAACACTCGACACGCTGACCTACATCCGCCTGGGCGAGCATTTGACATCGCTGACCTCGCGCGACTTGCAGAAGCTGGAAACTCAAGTGCCGCTGGAAACCTTGCGGCAGGTGACCGACATCGCCATCGAGATCGGTCGCGAAGGCCGCGAGGGCCAACCGGTCGGCGCTCTGTTCGTCGTCGGACAACACCGCAAGGTACTGGAGTTTTCGCACGAGCAGATTCACGATCCGTTCCGAGGATACGCTCGAAAGGAGCGACTGATTCGCTCTCCGCGCGTGCGTGAGAGCGTCAAAGAACTGGCTCAGATCGACGGTGCTTTCGTGGTTTCGGCAGACGGAGTCATGATCTCGGCAGGCCGCATCCTGGACGCTCCAGCCAGCGGCGTCGCGTTGTCCAAGGGCTTGGGCGCTCGGCACTGGGCGGCGGCCGCGGTCTCGAAAGTCACCAAGGCCATCGCCATCGCCGTCTCGCAATCCACCGGCACCGTGCGAATCTTCCAGAACGGGCTGGTGGTGTTGCGCATCGAGCCGATGGACCGCACTCCGATGACCTGGCACGACGTCACGACCGAACCGCCGCCGATGACCGACTGATCGGTGAGCCTGCACTCAACCGGCATCACACAGTATCTTCCGCGAGGCCAACCTCGTTGACGAAAGGACTGTGCGATGCGGAAAGTCGATGCAACCTATCTGGACTTGCTGACTCAATTGCGTGATGCGGCGGTGCTCGGCTCGTGCGCAAGCGTACTGGGTTGGGACGAGCAAACCTTCCTGCCTCCCGCCGGAGCAAATCATCGCGCGGAACAACTGGCAACACTCGCGGGACTGACGCATGAACGTGCCACGTCGCCGCGCATCGGAGAATTATTGACCGAACTGGAACAGTGCGGGGCGCTCGGCGATGAGACTTCGGCGATGGCAGTCAACGTGCGAGAGGCTCGGCACAGCTACGACCGCGTCACGAAACTTCCGCGAGCATTGGTCGAAGAGCTGTCGCGCACAACGACACTGGCCCAAACCGCCTGGGTGACTGCTCGGAAGAAATCCGACTTTGCGGAGTTCCAACCGTGGCTGGAGAGAATGGTGGGGCTCAAACGGCAGCAGGCCGAGGCTCTCGGCTATTCCGGCGGCGTGCCGTACGACGCACTGCTCGACGAGTTCGAACCGGGGGTGTCGTCTCGTGAGATCGCGGCGACGTTTGCTCCGCTGCGCGATGAACTCGTCAAGCTGGTCGATGCGATTCAAGGAAGCTCACGACGTCCGAACGTCAGCTTGCTGACGCGACGATTTCCGTTGGACGCACAACGACAGTTTGCTGAAAACGCCGCACGCAAGATCGGCTTCGACTTCGAAGCGGGACGGCTCGACGTCGCTCCGCATCCGTTTTGCAGTGGCCTCGGACCGGGCGATTGCCGGCTGACCACTCGGTACAACGAGCAACATTTCCCCGGTGCCTTCTTCGGCGTGCTGCACGAGGCAGGTCATGGGTTATACGAACAAGGCCTCGACCGCACTGCGTTCGGCAGTCCGATGGGCGAGACTGTCTCGCTGGGAATTCACGAATCGCAATCGCGGTTGTGGGAGAATTTCGTCGGCCGCAGCCGAGCGTTCTGGCAACATTTCTTTGCTCCGGCTCAGCAGGCGTTTCCGGAAGCGTTGACGGGCGTGAACCTCGCCGATTGGTACGCGGCGATCAATGACGTGCGGCCCTCCTTCATCCGCGTCGAGGCGGACGAAGTCACCTACAACCTGCACATCATGCTGCGATTTGAACTGGAGCAACCGCTGATCTCCGGCGATCTCAAACCGGCTGACGTGCCCGCGGTTTGGAACGAGACTTTCTCGCGGTACTTCGGACTGACGCCTGCCGATGCGGCCTGCGGTTGCCTGCAAGACATCCACTGGAGTGCGGGATTGATCGGCTATTTTCCGACGTACTCACTGGGCAACATGTACGCGGCACAATTTTACGAAGCCGCTCAACGAGACCTTGGAGACTTGCCGACACAATTCGCTCGCGGCGAGTTTCACCCGTTGCTCGATTGGCTGCGGAAGAACATCCACTCGCGAGGCAAACAACTTCGTGCCGGCGAACTGATTCAGCGAGTCACCGGAGCACCTCTCTCGCATCAGGCATTGATCACTCACTTGCATCGCAAGTTCGACGGGTTGTTCGGGTTGACTTAATTGCACGCCAAGAAGTTGCCCACCTGCCCCACGTTTCCTTGCGGAATCTTCGCCGTCGCAAATCGGCAACATCTCGCCGGAACAGATTAGCAGCGGCCTGTCTCCGTCCGCCGGTTCACCGCGTTGCCGAACTACTCGGCCAACAGGCTTCTGACGCGGTGAACATCACGACCTAAATCCTCCTAATCTCCCTCGAACGGCATTGGCGACCGGATTTCCTTCTCTCTCGCCGAAAGAACTCACCAGCCATGAACGAACGCCGCCAACCACCACTACGTCGCGTCACCCTGACCCGCAACAATCCCGAGCGACTCGAAAACGAACGGCGCGAGTCCCCCCGCTTTCGCGTATCGGCCAGCGTCCGCTTTCTGCGAGCGGCAACCGACGGCCCGAAAGTCATCGACGGCGACGCCCTCAAAGTGTCTCTGATAGGAATGCGAGTCGTCCTGAATCAGCCAATTCACAAGAATGAGCAACTGCTGGTCGCGACCACTGGACTAATTGCTACTCCGTGCTGTTGACGGGAGCCGGTGTCAAAGGCGGTACACTCTGCGGAGCCAGCGACGCACTCGCGGCACACGTCGCCGATCGTCCCACTCGTCCCGCCGACATCTGCGACGATCTATCGGCGCCTCGGCATCGATCCAGAGTTGCTGCTCCACGATCGCTTCGGCCACACGGTTGCAATCGCTCACGGTGACGAACCGATCGGTGAGATTTTTGCTTGATTCGCCACCCCGCCTCGTTCCGCGATGATCGGCCTTGATTGCTGATTAAGCCGGAGACCCCTCCGACGCTTGCCAAGACAAGGCCGTCGCTGCAATCTGTCGCGGTCTGGGTGTCTCCCACAAGCCAGGAGGTTGAATGATGAGTGCTGATCGAAGTGTGTCTCGGCGTGCGTGGATGAGTTCGGTGGCGACGGCCTCACTGGTGAGTGTCGCGGCCGCGCAAGAGAAATCCCCGGCGAAGCCGAATCGGGACGAGTTGGAAAGGGCTTTCGCTGAACGGATGACCGGAACGGTGCTCGTGGGAAATTATTCCGTGGTCGGCCAGGATTCGAAGCCGGAGAATCCAGAACGATATGAACTGAAGAAGGTCTCGAAGTTCGCCGAGGACTTGTGGATCTTCGAGGCACGCATCAAGTACGGCAAGACAGACGTCACGTTGCCGCTGACGCTGCGAATGATCTGGGCGGAGGACACGCCGATGATCACTCTGACAAACGCGACCCTGCCGGGTTTAGGTACCGCGTTTGGAGCGCGGGTGATCTTCCACGGTGACCTGTACGCCGGCACTTGGCAACACGGCAAAGTCGGCGGGCATCTCTGGGGAACGATCGAAAAAGCCACTGCGGCCAAGGACGAAAAGGGCAAGTGACCTTTTGGAGTGCAGCGTGTCAGCACCGCTTTGGATTGGATGAGTGAAAACAACAGTGCTGCTGACACACCGTACTCTACAATTTCTACGGTGCCGTCGTGGCCGGCGTCTTTGTCTCTTCGGGACGGCCGTCGTCTTGCGGGTAGATCAGAATTCGGTCGTGGACCAGCAGGACCAAGTCGGGGCGGCCGTCGTTGGTGACGTCCACGATCAGCGACTCGCGAGGTTCGAAGTCGCCACCTTCCCCCTCGCGGCCGAAGCTTTTCTCTTCGAAGATTTGAAAGGCGAGTGCCGAACGAAGCGATGCCGGCTGGTCGAGCGTCGGCGGCGTGAATTTCAAAACTTCGATGGTGTGCGAGCGAGTGTCGATGACGGCCAGATCGGGCTGAGCGTCACCATTCAAGTCGCCACCGACCACGTCAGCGAAGAACGTTTTTTCGGTTTTCGTTTCGTAAGTCGTGAGTTCTTTCATTGTCGGGACGGCTCGGCCAGAGTACAGCACGGCGAATTTGCCTTGGCCGAACAGCAGCAGATCGTCCTGCTGGTCTCCGTTGAGATCGGCGACGTGCGCGGACTTGAAGGGGAAGCGGCCGAGTTCAATCTCTTGCCACGGGCGATAGACATTTTCTTCCCGACGCAGGATTTTTAGTTTGTGCACGCCGACGTCGATCAGCACGATTTCGTTGCCGGGTTGCCCGTCGAGATTGATGGTGGCCGCTCCCAACGTTTTGGCGGTCGCTTCTGACGAATTAAATTGATCGGCGACTTGCCAACCGCGAGTCGCCTGATCGAATCGCATGTTGCGGACGAACTTGTCCTGCGCCACCAGCAGCGCGGGACCTTGCAGTTGTCCGAAGAAGACGGCTCCCGGCTGCACGTTGCCGAGTTGAATGCCCCCTTCAGTCTTCACTTCTTTCGGAACGCCTTTCTCGTCGAGTGAGAACAGTGCCGGAGCTTTGTCCGAACCGCCGAAGAGCATGAATTCGGGACGGCCGTCGTTGTTGAGGTCCAGGCGTTGAATGCGGTTCGGTGCAGCTTTGAGTTCCAGTGTCACAGACGGCTTACCGTCAAAGAGGTGCGGTTCCCAAGTCCCATTGGCGGCGCTGTGCAAAGCTTCCAACGTGTAGGTCGTTTCTCGTGCGGCGCGGGCCTTGGTCAGATAGATGATTTCGGGGTGTTTGTCGGCGTCCAGATCGGCAAGTTCCAGGGCGATCGGTTCTTTGCCTCCCATCGGCAGTGCCTGAGGAAACGTCAATCGGCCTTCGGCCATGCGGCTGATGCCGATGGTCTTCTCCTTGGTGCTGAGCACAACAAGTTCAGCGGCCCCGTCGCCGTCGAGGTCTCCCGTGCGGACTTGTTCTGCGCCGACGAGGCCGGAAAACGCTTCACCCTGTTCGAGTCCGATTCCTTTCCGCTGCTTGAAGACAATCATCTGCGCGGCATCGGGATCAGCGACAACGACATCGGTCAGCCCGTCACCGTCGAGATCCGCGGTGGCGATATCGCGAGACTTGTCGGCTGCTTGCTGGCCGAGTCCGTATTGAATCAAGCGGCTGGCGAGTTCACCGGGCTTCGGGACCGGACGTTCGAGTTGCAGAAGTTTGACGCGACCGGTCAATGAATCCACGGTCAACACTTCGACCTGCGGCGATTGATCGAACTGCGCGATCGACAACGATCGCGGCTTGGACATCTCGAACCGCAACTCCGGGCCGAGTCGACCGTCTTGCCCTTGCAACCGCGCGGCGAGAGCTTGCTCAGCTTCGTCGTGCGAGAGGTAGCACAAATCTTTGCGGCCATCGCCATCGAGATCCGCGATCTGGCCAAGCGTCAGTCGCTGTGACGTGTTGAACAGACTCTCCGGCGAGCCAAGCTTGCCGTCTTTCTGCTGGTACAACAGGTACGTCTGGTTCAAACCGAGCACGGCGATGTCGTCGCGTTTGTCACTATTGAGGTCTCCCGCGAGCACGACCCACGCAAACGCTGGAACATCCGGCAGCCGAATCGTGGTCTTCTCAGTCCAGTCGCCGGTCTTCGGTTGAAAGCGGATGACAAGCTTGTCGGTGCCGCCAAAGTACGCCACGTCGCTCAGTCCGTCGTTGTTGAAATCTCCAACTGCCATCGCGGCGATATCGTGATCGACGCTGAGCTTACGATGATCGAATCGCCAATTGGCTGCGAATTGATTGACCTCCACTTTTCCGGCGGCAGCATTCGCGGGCTTAGTGCCCCGTTGCAACAGCAGGTCGATGCGGCTGTGAGCATTGTCGGCAATCGCCAAGTCGGTGATGCCGTCATGATTGAAATCTCCCGTGACTAAATTGGCCGATCGATCCGAGAGCTTCACCAGTTCCAGCGGCTTAAAACCGTAGAACTGCGACAATTCGTTGACCATGTCCACGTCGTCCTGGGCGGGCAATGTCGAAATCGCCATAGCCGCCGCGACAGCCACCAAAAGAACTCCCAACCGCTGGCAAACCACTCGCATAAAATGCTCCTCGAAATCGCCGAGACGCTCGGAAATCCGTTTGTACTCCGCAGGTTCGGCAGCGGGAGCATAGCAATCGGGACGACGAGTCGCAAAAACACACGAAGTTATCGCAAATGTTTTGAACCGGAGTTTTGCCATGAAACGAAGTCTGTCGGCCAGAGGCGTCATTCAACTGGCGTGTTTGTGCTTTGCCGTCTCGTCCCAGGCAACTGCCAGCGAACTGCGGGCCGGAGCGTTCGCGATGGATGTGACTCCACTGAAGTTTCCGATCTCAATGAACGGCAACCTGCAGGATGCGCTCGCCAAAAAGGCGGCCGATCCGCTGCACGCCCGCTGTTTGGTACTCGACGACGGACAGACGCGAGTGGCATTCGTCGTCGTCGATAACTGCCTGATCCGCCGCGAACTGATGGACGACGCCAAACAGCGAGCCAGCAAATTGACCGGCATCCCGATCGAACGGATGCTGATTTCCTCCACACACGCACATTCGTGTCCGACGGTCACCGGAGTTTTCCAAAGCGAACCGATCGTCGAGTATGTCGAGTTCCTGACCGAACGGATCGCCGCCGGGATCAAGCAGGCCAATGACAACCTCGCGCCGGCTCGGATTGCGTGGGGAGTCGGGCGCGACGAGACACAGGTGTTTAATCGCCGCTGGCTGCTGAAAGAGCCTTCGAATGACTCCAACCCGTTCGGCCGAACCGACAAGGTTCAAATGAATCCAGGGTTCAACAATCCCAAGGTCTCGAAGTCGGCCGGTCCGGTCGATCCGGAAGTCAGCTTCTTGAGCGTGCAATCTCCCGAGGGCCAGCCGCGCGCGTTCCTGGCAAATTATTCGCTGCATTATGTCGGCGGCACTGGCGGCGATTTGTCCGCGGACTACTTCGGAGCCTTCGCCGAACGGATCGGACAATTGCTGAAGGCTGATAACTCAGCTAAGTCCTCGTTCGTCGGCATCATGTCGAATGGGACGAGCGGCGACGTCAACAACATCAACTACGGCCTGACAACCCCGCCAAAATTTCAACCGTTTGAAAAACTCAAGCTGGTCGCCAACAGCGTCGCGATGGCGGCCTTCGCGGCACATGAAAAATCTGAGCACCGCTCGAACGTGTCGATCGCAATGCAGGAGACCGAGATTAATCTAAAAGTCCGCAAGCCTTCGCCTGACGACATCGCCGCCGCGAAGGAACGGCTCTCGATGGCAGGCGACTTTCCCTACAAATCGATGCCCGAGATCTACGCGCGAGAGACGCTCAAATTGGCCGAGTACCCCGACACCGTGAAACTGAAATTGCAGGCCATTCGCATCGGCGATCTGGGGATCGTCGCCATCCCGGCCGAAGTCTTCACCGAAATCGGTCTCGAACTCAAACGCCGCAGCCCGCTCAGGCCGACCTTCACGATCACGATGGCAAATGGCTGGAACGGCTATTTGCCGACTCCGCAGCAACACGAACTGGCCGGCTACGAGACGTGGCGAGCACGTTCCAGCTATCTGGAAGTCGGTGCGTCTTCGAAGATCGTCGAGACGCTGCTGAAGCTGCTGAAAGAGGTCGCGGTCGAAAACAAGTGACCGCGGACTCTCGCTCATTATTGCAATCGAGCGCGGTTGAAGTCTTCGAGTTGAACTTGCGCTTCAAAGTCAACGTTTTTGAAGGCGTAGAGTTCCAACAGCGTGGTTTGATCGAGCTTTTGCGGATTCGCATCGGCGATCTTTTCCGGCCAGCCGTAGCTGCGAATGCAGGTCGGCAGCTTGGTCTGCGAGTCAATGTAAACCATCGACTTGCGGTACTCTTTCTTTTCGTCCGAAGCGAACTCTGGTTTCGCGTATTCAACGACCAGGCACTGGCAATCGCGACCGTTGAGATTTTGATGGTCCAACAGCTTGACGGAAACTCCTGATTCCAGTTTCAGGTCCGCCTGGCGGTGCTGGCGAGTGATTTTCGTCAGATTGAGAAGTCCAGCATCCGTAATCGGATGTCGAGAGTGCTTCATCGCCATCGTTCCGGACGGGTTCAGCGAAATGACTCCCAACCGAGCCTCGATGCCATTGAGTTTACGGACCAACATGTCCCCGTCATTTTCCCCCTCGGCGTAAATGGCTCGTTGGCCGGCGTCCTTGCCTCCTTCCCACTTCATCGAAATTCGCTTCGGTTGGTGAACCATTCGAAGCTGAATCACTTGGAGTTCGGTCAGTGCATTGCCGATCCGTTCTTGTTTGACGAACGTCGCACTGTAGCTCGCGATTTTTTCGAGCTTGGCTTCAGCTTCTCCAAGGATGCGATCGCATTCCAAGAGCGCCTCTTTGCCGGTCAGCGAGGGTGCGTTGTCCGCAACAACGGCCGACGACGACGATCCCACGGAACCGACGGTACCTGCGCCAGCAGCGGGACTGCCAAATTCCTTCTCAACGTCCGCGAGAGTCGCACCGCCATTGGCAGACACTGGATCGGTTCCAGCCGTCGTCGGCTGAGCTTGAACGTACAAGAATCCGATCGCCAGAAAGACAACGAACGAACCCAGCGAATTATGTCGGTGAGGCGAACGCCGTAATCGACGAGCAACGTTCGGAACATTGGGAATGGGATTGATCAACCAGCGAGACTGGCCCAAAAACCAAGACAGGTATTTCATGCGACGAGCGGCCTTGCGCGTTCCGAACGGATCCGACAAGCGAAGACCTCAATCCCCTGAGATCACCGAATCGACAGGACACCGCGGTTAGCGAGTTAGACGTGATGAATCCCGATACCCGAAGAGTCCGTCCGCACGGGGCAGTTAGGACACAGATCGGCGCATCGTTTTCGTCGCAGTGACGAGATTTGCCGCCGTCAGACGAACCGTCGCGACGAGCCTGCCGCGGATGTTGAGAAGATTTGGCATCCCATGACTGGTCGCCGCCAACTGCCCGACCGGTGCAATCGCGAAGGTTTGTCGCTGACGCGATAAATGCCGTTCAGACTTAAGTCGCAGGACCTGCGGTCGGCACACTTTGCCTGTGATTCTGCGAGCACTGCGCTCGCGACAGGTGGCCGATCTCACAACAAACGAAATATCGGCAAACGCTACTTCGACTTCTCCGCCGGCTTGGCGGGTTTGTCGGCCGGTTTGTCGGCCGGTTTCGGGTCGAACTCGGGTACGAGTTCCAGCAAGACTTCTGAACCGACGGGGGGAATTCGATCGGTCCAGGCTTCCCACATTAAATTGCTCTCTCCAGTGGCAGAACTTTGCACGGCGAGATCCAGCATTGCGGACGCAAAGTTCGCCACGCAGATCAAGTCGCCTCCTTCGGCCAAGTACGACTTTGTGCCGGTAGCCTCGTCCACGAAGAAGCCACTACCGGCAAAGACCCACGGATCCGTGAGGGGGTGTGGCTGCGTTCGGACGAAGAACTTTTGAATCGACTTGCGATACTTCGCATCCTTCGACATCGCCAGGAATGAGTCACGTTGCTTTTCCGACATGTGACCAAACCAATACAGCTCTTTGTTTTTCTCGTCCCACTTCAATTCAGAGTCCTCTTTCAATTCGAGGCCGACCGGCTTTTCGTCAAACAGCTCGACAAAGTACCGCTTCGAGGAATTGCGGACCCAATTTTCCGCCGGCTGGCGATGGTGCTTGCCATCCTTGTCGGTCCATTGGCAAAAGATGCGAATCCGAGTCCCCTTGGGAGGCGCATACTCTGGCTGAATCTTCACTGGCGATCCGGGCTTCGCCCCCAGCGCGAGCAGGCCGGTGTGAATCACGTAGGCCTCGGAATCAATCGAAAGAATTGACTCGTGCTCTTTGGTCTGCTTCAGACAGCAGAACATTTCCAGCACCCCCTCGCGCAGGCAGACTTTGGTTTTCAGCAGCAAGCGTTTGCCGTCCACGTCGAGCAGTACGGTTCCTGATTTGTTAAGCGGCACTGGCTCTTTCGACTTCTTGGCGTCTTTCGCTGGTTCGGCCGCCATGGAACAGTCGGCTGCAAGCGCCCAGCCTGAGACGGCCGCCAACCTGCTTATGAACTCGCGACGTGCAAAAGTGCGGTCTGTGCTTTCAAACATGGTCTTCTCCCGAAGTCTCTAACGCGGCGAAACGAGAACCGAGTATAGCCGCCCGACTCGCGGCAAGCTCCAATCGCAATTGGCCAAAAGATCGACACTGGTGGTCACAACACGACCACGATCCTCGCAGGCGTCAGCGATTGGCGGGCGGCTGGCTCGCCAATTGGATCAGTGCTTCGCGGACGCGTGCGATCTGTTCCGCGGTCACTGTCAAATATCGCTGCGGTCCACCATCCATGGCTTCGAACTGCGTCACGTCTTGCGCATCGACACGAATTCGGCCAGCGGGTGACAGGCCGAAGTAGCCATGATTCGGCCGGACCGCATACAGCACAGAGGTCAGATCCCAGGTTTCACGGTCGTACGGCATCTTTTGGTAAAGCTCATAAGCCTGCTTGAGCGGATGATGCTTCACATAGCCGAAATCCCGTTCGATGCTCGATGCGGGAAACTTGATGGCTAACCCGATCTCGAAACCGCTGGTGACGAGCGGTGTCGGCCATTCGGTGAAAACCCTTTGAGCAGCCGGTGAGTCGATGAAGACGTTGTATTCTTTAACACGATTTTTCTCGCTGAACATGCCAGCCATCATCGACAGCAGCCGAACTTTCCGAGTCACCAGTTCTTGGCCGGTCAACGGCGAGTTCTGATCGGCCGGCGAGTCCAACAACCGCAAGATGTTCGTCGAGAAGCCCACAACGACCAGTGCCACCGAACGATCGGGCTGCGCCGCGAGCGTCTTCCGCAACAGGCCAACTGCCTCAGGAGCATCTTTGCCGCTGCGAAGTTCGTGCGGGAATCGCGACTGGCCATTGTCGGAAGCTTTGACCGTGTCGGTCAGATAACGGCTGTCTTCAGGAGTCTTACCATTCCGGACAACTCCCAGCGGAATATTGCCGCGACCATAGAAGGTGTTAACCAGATCGACGAATGGCGCCGCGAGATCGTTGTCCTTACTGAGCGTGACCGCCAGCAATTCACACTCGCCGCGACTTTGCAGCGCGTGAATGACGCCGAGCGCGAGCGCATCGTCAATGTCGTTGCCCATGTCTGTGTCGAAGATCAGCTTGACCGGGCGAGTGAGCGGTTCATCGGCACAAGTCGGCTGCGTCATGGACATGACGAACAACAGCCAGAGGGAGGCGGACAGGATCGAGAAGGACATCGGCATTGAAATACTCCCAAAGGTGACGTCGGTTGCGCCATTTCAACAAATTTCTGCGCAACAAAAAACCCTCACCGCACAATGCGGTGAGGGCGGAGAGAGAACTCTCCGTTGGCAGGCCGTCGTTGAGAGTTTTCGCGACATTGAGGAACGTCAGCACGATCTAGTCCATGACGGGACTATTCATCTTCCAACGTGACGGGAATCTCAACGATGTCGAAATCACTGCCGCAGAAGTCCTTGTTGTCGGAAAATCGAGAACCCGAGAAGCAGGCTTTCTTGGTCATCAAGCCAGCGTACGAGTAGCTCTGATTCATGCTGCCGGCGACAGAGGCAAGGTCTTCAAGTAGCTCGCTGCTCACTTGAAGAACTTCGACCAGTCCAACGGACAAGCCCAGAGCCACAATGGTCGAGACGCGGATCAATTCTGCGGAAACCACAAAACCATTCTCATCATCGAACAAGCTCTGAATGATTCTCTCTCCCCTTGATGCTGAGTAGTTGAAACTGTCTGTTGTTTTATTTGGGGAGGTTTGGTGTCGTGGACGAGAAAGGTGTAAAACGCGCTGAATGCCGTACTTTCTTAACAGTTCACAAAGTTTGCGCTCGTGCTCACAAAATGAATCGCAACCCGTTGGCCAACAGAGGGAAAAGTTTTTGTTGAGACTTCCCTAAAATTGCGGCTGGCTTGCCATGGTTCTGCGGGAACAACGTTGTCGAAAAACGACGTGGCATTGAGGCTTTCGCCACAAGTCTTTGGGCCATCGTCGTGCACTGCGATTCGGCAACATCGAGGCGAAAAAGGACATCGCATCCAAGCGAACCGTTGATGAGACATCGCCTCGCTTTCCGTGACGACTTCGCTTGCTACGATGCCGGATCTTCGGAACCGTCCGTCAGGAGACTTTCATGGACACGGCAGCGGATCACGTCTTCCATTCTCAGTCCGCGTCGCAGGCACTTCTGAAAGCGATGCGAGAACTGGCTGATGCGACGGATCGTGCTCTA
>VGZH01000053.1 GCA_016872645.1 Planctomycetota bacterium
CACGCCTTGCTTTTCGAGGTCTTCCTGCAAGCTGCCGTAGATGACTTCCGACTCGTACTGCGCCTTCACGCCGGCGAGATATTTCTTTTCGGCCTCCGGGATGCCTAGCCGGTCGTACGTTTTGCGAATGTCGTCCGGCACGTCCTCCCAACTCTTTTCGAGCTTCGCCGCCGCCTTCATGTAGTAATAGATGTCCTGAAAGTCGATTTCCTCCAACGCCCCGCCCCAGTGCGGCATCGGCTTCTGAAAGAAGGTCTCCAGCGAGTTGATGCGAAAATCCCGCATCCACTTCGGCTCATTCTTCATCTCGGAGATCTGATACACGATCTCCCGATCCAGCCCCTTCCGGCTCTTGAACACATACTTGTCCGTCGGATCGTGAAACCCGTACTGATAATCGCCAATGCCGACGTCTTCGACGTCACGTTCTTGAACTGCCAGGTCGGTGGTCATGATTAAATCTCGTATGGGGTGCGGTGTATCAGCACCGCTTTGGATAATTTGATTACGCCTTCACGGCGACCGCTTGCTCTTCCGCCGCTTCGGTTGGATGTCGTTCTCTGACCGCCGCGTAGCCGTTGGCATGCAGGTCGTGAGCGAGCGACGCGTCGCCCGTTTCCACAATTTTTCCGGCGAGCATCACATGCGTGAAGCTCGGCTTGTTGAATTCGAGCAGACGTTCGTGGTGCGTGATGATGAGCACGCCCATGTGCGGGCCGTGGAGCTTGTTGAGTCCTTCGCTGACGGCTCGGACGGCGTCGCTGTCGAGGCCGCTGTCGGTTTCGTCGAGGATCGCGAACCGCGGCCGCAGCAGAGAGAGTTGCAAAATCTCCATCCGCTTCTTCTCGCCGCCAGAGAAGCCGTCGTTCAAGTAGCGCCGAGCGAACTCGCTGTCGATGTCGATCTCGGCCATCTTGTCCTTCAGTTCGCGGCGGAAATCCTTCATCGGGATCAGCCCCTCGCCTTCCTTACGGTCGGGGTTGCGAACGTTCGAAGTCGCATGCCGCAGGAAGTCCGAGACCTTCACTCCCGGAATCGTCACCGGGTACTGAAAGGCTAGAAAGATGCCCAGCCGCGCTCGCTGACACGGATCCAAATCCAGCACATTGACGCCGTCGAGCTCAATCTTCCCGCCGGTGATCTCGTACTTCGGGTGCCCCGCGATGACATACGCCAGAGTGCTCTTTCCACACCCATTCGGCCCCATCAACGCATGAATCTCTCCCTGCCGAATCTCCAGGTTCACCCCCTTGAGAATCGGCTTGCCATCCACGGCCACTCGCAAATCATCAATCTTCAAAATCGCACTCATTCGACTTTCACTCTTTCCGCAGTACCGCGACCGTTAGAAAGCGGCCCACTTCGATCGACGTGGCCGCCTCCTAACGGTCGCGGTACAGAAAAATGCTAGACCCTTCAATGACTCACACGTTCAACACGCTCGGCACGGCCGCGACGCCGCTATGGTGCGGGACGGGCAGGACTTCGGTCATGCCTTTGCCGAGCTTGCGGGCTTTGATCTTGTCTTGGATGCGCATGATCCCTTCGAGCAGAGCTTCCGGGCGCGGCGGGCAGCCGGGGACATACACATCGACCGGGACGACCAGATCGACGCCCTTGACGACGTGATAGCCCCACTTGAAGTACGGGCCGCCGCCGACCGTGCAGGCTCCCATCGCGATCACGTACTTCGGATCGGGCATCTGCTCGTAGAGCCGCCGGACTCGGCTGGCCATTTTGTAGGTGACGGTTCCGGCTACGATCATCAAGTCCGCTTGCCGAGGACTCGCGCGGAACGCCCCGGCCCCGAAGCGGTCCAAGTCAAACCGGCTGGCCCCAACGGCCATCATCTCGATCGCACAACAGGCCAGACCGAACGTCATCGGCCAAACACTGGACTCCTTGGCCCAGTTCATTGCCTGCTCCAGCGTCGAAACAATCACGTTCTCTTCAAAGCGTCCTTCGATCCAACTGCTCATGATTTGATCCGTTGTGTTTGATGTTTTGAGTTTCGTCATCCTTACTGCGACCGTCAGGGAGCGACCCGATCGAGCATCGACGCCGACCGCTTCTTGACGGTCGCGGCACGAAAACACTCCCTGAATTACGGTCGAGCCGCAAACTCTAGCGGCACGAACTCGTCCTGCAATCGACTCAACTTCTTACCGTTTCCGGCTGAAACTCACAGCAATGATGCCCGTCGAGGCAACACTTCGTGAGCGTCATTTTTGTCCCCAAGACTTCCGCGAAGACGTCTTGTTCCAATCCACAAATTCCGACGTCCGAAGACGCCAATTCTTGATACGGGCAACTGTTTTCTCGGAGGATTGGCAGATCGCCCGATTCGTCAACCTCGACATCGAACCCGCGATCCGCGAGCGAGGCTTGCAACTGCCGCAAACGATCTGACAACGACCGCGAGCGATCCGTTCGCCCGTATCGCTTCACCATCGACTCGCGCACGCGCCGCACCACTCGATCGCGGAGCACCGGTTCTTCGATGCTCTGCATCTCCTGCCAGAGGATCAGGGCGAGGTCGCTGTAATTCTCGCCGAGCTGGTTCAAACCCAATTCCGAAACCTGATAAACAAAGTGTGGGCGACCTCGGCCACTGCGGACCATGACTCGCGAGACAGACCCTTGCCCCTGCAACCGGACGAGTCGCTGACGCACGGCGGTCGCAGTCACGCCGACCGAACGGCAGATGTCTGAAATCGTGCCGGAACCGAGCCGATGAAGCTGATCTAAGAATGCTCGATCACTGGTTTCGAGTGCGACTTTCATGGCTAAACCGACTGCACTACCTTGAGGTTGCGACGACAAGGACAGACCAAAAATGGTGCTTCGAGTCAGATCGTATCGGGACGATTTAATTTAGACAATCAAAATTGTCAAAAATCACCGGAGCGATCACCAACTCTCAATCTGCCGGACACTTTACCGCTTCCAACCAAAGACAACTCGAACAACAAATGACCAAGAAGTAGACTCCTCTCACGCGTCGACGGCTTCGCCGAATTCTCAGCCATTTTGAGTCTCGCGATACCCGGAGGGGATTCAGATTTCGACGGGACTGAACTTCATGAATCAACCTCTAATTCCCAAACCTCCGCCAGATAGCGAACAGGTCTTGGGTTTTCTGTTTCGTCCTCCATCGCAGACTTGGGAACAGGTTTTGATTGGTGATGGATCAAAGCGGTTCGTGTGGATGTGGTTCAAGCCTCCAACGGTTCCCCAAGGTTTGATCATCCGAGTTCCCGAGGATAACTCACCGGCACACGGCTTGACGCTCCGTTCTGTCCTGCCCTTCGCTGGTGTCGACCCGACCTGGGTGGTGATGTGGCAGGTCTATGGCATGACCTATCCAGGCATGAACGGAACCAATCCTCTGTTAGATCAGTCAATCCCCGCTCCAGTAGTTGGCCAAGACCCAAGCATCGTGATCTTTGTTGGAGCCCCGCAGCCGAGTTTCATGCCGATTCCGCCGATGATCCCACTGGCTTCGATGCCAATAACGTCGCCGGTTGGGCAGACAGCGACTTCCATTCAAGACAACGCCGCTGAAGTCTTAGAAAGGCTGGACATCGAATGGAACGCGGCAATGGATGTCGAGAAGGATCTCGATCGCCTGCGCAAGATGCTGGTCGACATGATGAGTCGATTGAAGTCGTTGAACCGAGATTTGAATCCTGATGAGCGACTTTATTCCAGCCGCGAGGACAAACAGGATTGGCTCGACGCGAGGCGATTCTTAAGGGACTCAGACAATCGACTGCGAGCAGCCGTCAAAGAGTTCGACATCGGCGATCCCAGTTCGGCCGGACACAAGCGTTACTACGAGGGGCTACACGCTCAGTTCGTCGTTCCGCGGGTGCCATTCGATGGGATGGAGCAAGCGCTGATTGGATTCGAGTTCTACCGCAAGTTGCTGACGACTCTGCACGGCAAAATGAACAGCGTCTACCTCGCCGCCCAAAGTAACGCCGAACGCCGAGCACAAATGGTCTTGGCCCGAATCGCCAACAAAGTCCGCGAGGCGAGCAACAAGAAGACGGCGCTGGGCGTCGTTATGGACGGCTGATCTTGAGCGTCAGGATCAGTCGCCGTCGTTGTGTGGCGGAGTCGTCAGCACGAGCCAAAAGAAGCGGCCGGTGAAGCACGCGATCACGGTCCAGGTGGCGAGCATCATCGCCCAGGCGGTGGTAGTCATTGAGCGGGCTCCTTCTTGCGATTCAGGGCGACGTAGACCAGCACCGCGCAGCCGATGAACAGCAGCACTAGGAGCAGTCGGGTAATGTCTTCGACGAAGTGATTAGTCATGCCGCCAGCGGCATTGAACCAAGCGTAGTCCTTCACGCCAACATGTAGCAGTTTGCCGATCACGCTGCCGGGATCGAGGCTCCAACCGTCGCCGGAAAACAGGCCGGAGAACGACTCGCCCCACGGCTTGCTTGGCTTGATGAGTGAGCCAACGAAGACCGTCAGAATGAACAGCGGAGTGACGTACTTGATGATGAAGCGAAACGCAAGCGGCACTTTCATGTCCGCTCCACGAGTGATCTCGTCCCAGCCTTTGTCCATGCCGAAGACGTAGGCGAAGATGAAGGACTCCAGCAGCGCGAACACCACGAGACCGAACGTTCCGGCCCAGAAGTCGAACTCGTCAAACATGCCGGAGTGGTAAAAGAAGATGCACGGCAGCGCCAGGGCCAGCGTCACCGCTCCGAACGCCAACGACGAGCGCGAGCGTGGGACTTTGAACTCGTCTTCCAGAAACGCCATCACCGGCTGCCCCATCGCCAGCGACGACGTAATCCCCGCGAAGAACAGCAGTCCGAACCACATCGCTCCGGCGACCGGAGCGAACCAACCCCAGTTGTTGAACAGCGTCGGCAGCGTGAGGAATCCGAGTGCGAAGCCGCCCCCTTTCGTCGCCTCCATCACGGCGTCGAGACCGAGGTACGCGACAGAAATTGGAATCAGAATCGAGCCACCCAGCAGTACCTCCACGAATTCATTCATCCAGCCGGCTGACGCCGCGTTGAGGGCGATGTCGTCTTTCTTCCGTAGGTACGAGGCGTAACAGTGGGCCGACCCCATTCCGACCGACAGAGTGAAGAAAATCTGACCAGCTGCAGCGAGCCAAGTAGTCGGATTCAACAGGCCATCGAAGTTCGGATTCCAGACGAAATTCAATCCGACCAACGGACTTTCCTTCACGTTGGGTGAGTCCGTCGAAAGTGTCAGCCCGCGAAACGCCAGGATCGCTCCAAAGACGATCAGCAGCGGCATTCCGATTTTCGCCGCCAGTTCGATCCCCTTCGCTAAGCCACGAGACAAGAACCAAACGTTCAAACTCAGCGTCAGCCCGAACCAAAACAGCGCCTCGCCTGGGCTGGAAAGAATTCCCGATTCGGGCTTGCCGAGATACTTGTCGAGGAATGCACTCGGCAGCGTGTCGCGAAATGTCCCGATGACCGAATGCCAGACATACGCCAACGTCCAGGACTCGAGATAGCAGTAGTACGCGGCGATCGTCAGGTTAGCGAACAGCCCAAACACACCGACGTACTTCAGCCAACCGGCTCGCCCCATTTTGTCGAACATGCCGGGGCACGAGTGATGCCCAAATTGCCCGCCGTGTCGGCCAATCGCCCACTCGATCCAAAGCAGCGGCAGCCCCATGAGCACGAAAGTTACCAAATACGGAATGATGAACGCCCCGCCGCCGTTCTGAGCCGCTTGAGCCGGAAATCGCAGAAAATTCCCCAACCCAACCGCGTTGCCGGCCATCGCCAGCACGAGCCCCAGTCGACTTCCCCAGCCTTCCTTCTGCGACATGCTGCCTGCCTCCGATGGGAAATGCTCAACGCCAAGATGCGTGAGGCGGTGTAGCGTATTGTTGCCCAGCGATTTTTCAAACGGTCATCGCCCGACACTCTGCGTCTGGCTCGTTTTTACCGCTGGGCTCTGAAGTTACGCTACTCGGCCTTGAAGCGATAGCCGATGCCGCGAACCGTCTCGATCAAGCAGCCTCTGTCGCCAAGCTTTTGCCGCAGCGAGCGGACATGCACGTCGATCGTTCGTTCGAGGGCGTTCGCATCCTCGCCGCGAGCGTTGTCGAGCAATTCGTTGCGCGAGTACGGCCGGCCGGGACGGCGCATCAGCGTCCAGAGCATCTTGAATTCGGTGGGCGTGAGCTGCATCTCCTCGCCATCGAGTGTTGCCGTGTGCAGCGTGCGATCGACTTCGATACCCGCAACCGAAATCACTTCGCCCGAGACGGGTTCGACCGACGGACGTCGCAACAGAGCTTTAATGCGGCTGATCAGCGGTTTGATTTTGAACGGCTTGGCGACATAGTCATCAGCTCCCATGTTGAAGCCGACGATCTCGTCCACCTCTTCGCTTTTCGCGGTGACCATCAAAATACGAATGCCCTGAGTCTTGGGATCGGAACGAAGTTGCCGACAAATCTGCAGGCCATCGAGCCCGGGCAGCATCAGGTCTAGCAAGACCAGATCGGGAACGGATGCCTGCGCCCGCCTCAAACCCTCGGCGCCGTCGCTGGACGCGCTGACGTCGAAGCCTTCGCGGCTCAAGTTGTAGCTCAGGATGTCGATCAGCGAGCGTTCATCCTCGATGATCAGGATCTTGGGCTTCGGCATGGAGAAAGCCTTTCTCGTCATACAGTATTACGAAAGAACTGTTTTCGGCTCGCCAATTCTCATTGGAAGTGAGCCCGGTGGCGAATGATTTCCCCTTCGACCAGATAGACTACATCTTCCGCGATGTTAGTGGCGTGATCGGCGACTCGTTCGATGTGCCGTGAGGCCGAAAAAAGACTCAATGCCGCCTCGATGAACTGCGGATCGCGTTTCATCACTTCCATGAGCTCGAAGATGATCTCGCGATTGAGTTCATCCACGACGTGATCGGACTCCGTCACATGCCGTGCGAGCTGGCTGTCCAGCCCGACGTAGGCATCGATCGACTGATGCAGCAATTCGACCGCCCGGTTGGCCATCTCTTTCAGTTTTTGAGGAACTTCAATCCCCGGCTGGTTGACCAAGCTGCAAGCTCGTTCGGCGATATGCACGCTGATGTCCGCGACTCGTTCCAGTTCGGCGCTGATCTTGAGCACCGAAGTGATCCGTCGCAGGTCGGTCGCCACCGGTTGATGCAGCGCGAGAATTTTCAGGCACTCTTCTTCGATGCTGACGTCGAAGCGATCGACCTCGTCATCTTGCTTGGCCAGTGCGCGAGCCCGATCGATGTCCGGGTCCGAAAGTTCGGCGACCGCTTTGTGGACAAGCTCTTCGACGGTCGCGCACATCGACAGCAGATTGCGATGCAGGATCGTAAGATCGCGAGTGAGGTGAATGGTCATGGAATGATTTCGTTACCCGAATTTCCCCGTGATGTAGTCTTCCGTTTGCTTCTTTCGGGGTGTCGTAAACAGTCTTTGTGTGTCATCGACTTCGATCAAATAGCCTTGGAAGAAGAAGGCGGTTCGATCGCTGATGCGGGCCGCTTGCTGCATGTTGTGGGTTACGATGACGATCGTGTAGTTCTGCTTCAGCTCGAAGATCAGGTCTTCGATGCGTGCGGTCGAGGCGGGGTCGAGTGCCGACGCCGGTTCATCCATCAGGATCACTTCCGGATTGGTCGCCAGCGCTCGCGCGATGCAGAGACGTTGTTGCTGCCCACCGGAGAGGGCGAGGGCCGAGTCTGGCAGACGGTCTTTGACTTCGTCCCACAGCGCGGCTCGCTTGAGCGATTGTTCGACAATTTCCAAGAGAGCTTTGTGGTTCCGCTGACCGGCGATCTTCGGGCCATAGGCGACGTTGTCGAAGATCGACTTCGGAAATGGCGTCGATTTTTGGAAGACCATGCCGACACGCTTGCGCAGCGCGACCACATCGACATCGGAAGCGTAAATCTCCTGCCCTTCGAGCAGCACGGTCCCGTTGTGCCGCGAGCCTTCGATGATGTCGTTCATGCGGTTGAGCGTTCTTAGGAACGTGCTCTTGCCGCAACCGGAGGGGCCGATGAAAGCAGTGACGCTCCGTTCGGCGATGGTCATCGACACGTCGAATAGCGCTTGTTTTTCGCCGTAGAAGAAGTTGAGGTTGCGGACGTCAAGCTTCGTGACCTCGGTTTCCACGGGACGAGTCCTTTTGTGGGTTTCGCGCTGTTGCCGCTGGTGCATCAAATCGGAAAACGACTGCATGATCGTCATACGATGAGCCTCCTGCCGCACGCCGAGCAGGCCGGCAGTGGCTTTGGTTGTCCGGTCGATCGTGGATGATGTCGTCATAGCTACCATCGCGTTTGTTTTTGGAAGCGGTGTCGAATCAGGATTGCCGCCGTGTTCATCACCAACAAGATGGAGAGCAACACGACGATGCCAGCCGCGGCGACGTGGGAATACTCCGCCTTCGGCTGGTTGATCCACTGATAAATCTGCAACGGAATTGCCGTGAACTTGTCGAACGGAGCGTCGAGCAAACCGTGTGGGTTTTTGAAGATGTCGGCCACATTCGTGATTTCACCGGGCGTGTAGGCGACATAGGTCAGCGCCCCGATCAGCATCAGCGGAGCCGCCTCGCCGATCGCGCGGGACAGGGCGAGGATCACGCCCGTCATGATCCCCGGCAGCGCGGCTGGGAGAACTTGATGCCGGATCGTCTGCCATCTCGTCGCGCCGAGGGCGTAGGAGGCCGTGCGAATGGAGGACGGAACCGCACGCAGCGCTTCCTGTGACGCGACGATGACGGTCGGCAGCACGAGCAGCGTCAACGTCAACGCGCCAGAAATCAGCGTGCGATCAAACGGGAGCGGAATGTCGACGGTTGTGAAGAGCAAGTTGACGACCAGCGTCTTCTCCTCGTCCTTATGGAACAGGCCGAACATCTTCACGAACGCGGTCATGCCGAGCAGCGCGTAGACGATCGACGGCACTCCGGCCAAGTTCGACAGATTGAGTTGGATCAACCGCTTGAGCCGGCCTTCGTTCGCATACTCTTCCAAGTACACCGCCGAACCGACGCCGATTGGCACCGAGAACAACGCCACTAACATCGTCAGCCACAGGCTCCCCCATAGTGCGGAGAGCAAGCCGGCTTCGCGCGGATTGCGCGAGTGATAGTTTGTGAAGAACTTTTTGCTGAGCGGAGGAGGCGATGGCTGCGCCTTATCCGGAGTGGCCTGTGCGGTAGCCGTCATGGCTTTGGGAGCGGGCCAAGTCATGGCTTTCCAGGCCACGCTCATCAGCAAAACACCGAGCACGACGATGCCGAACCAGGTTGATCCGCAGCACAACCACTCGAACGCTTTGCCGATCCGATGCCGGCGTGCCAAATCGGGTTCCTGAAGCTTGATCCGGACGCTCATTCGTAAACCTCCCGGAATCGCTTCATGACCCATTGAGCGAGAATGTTCATCCCCAGCGTGATGAGAAACAGCGTGAAGCCCACGCCGTAGAGACTCTTGTATTCGATCGTCCCAGCGGGCGTGTCGCCGAGGCTCACGCTGACCATGAATGCGGTCATGGTCTCCATGCTGCGGAACGGATTCAGTGAAAGACGCGGCATCTGGCCAGCCGCGATGCAGACCGCCATCGTCTCACCGATGGCTCGCGAAATCGCCAACAAGAACGACGCAACGATTCCAGAAAAAGCCGCCGGCACAACCACCTTCAAGCTCACGTCGTACTTAGTCGAACCGAGCGCATAGCCGGCCTCACGCAACCCGCGCGGAACCGACCGCAAAGCGTCTTCACTCAGCGAACAGACCGTCGGAATAATCATCACGCCGACCACGATGCCGGCACTCATCGCGTTGAAGATGTCCACGTCGATACCCAGCAGCGACTGAAAGATCGGCCGCAGGACATACGGCGTCACAAAAACCAGCGCGAAGTAGCCGTACACAACCGACGGGATACCGGCGAGGATTTCCAGCAGCGGCTTGACGACTCGCCGCAACTTCGGATGAGCGTACTCGCTGAGATAGATCGCGGCCGCCAAGCCAATCGGCAGCCCGATCAAACCGCCGATGCCAGCAATCACCACCGTGCCGCACAGCAACGGCAGGATGCCAAAATGTTTTTCCGAGAACTGCGGACTCCACTCCGTATCGGTCAAGAAATCGAGGACCGAGACTTCCTGAAAGAATGCCGTGTTCCCGCCGACTCCGACCACGGCTTCCGTGACGAACATGTAAACGATCATCAGCGTCGTCACGAGCGACAGCGACGCGCAGCCCATTAACACGCCTTTGATCGCCGACTCTTTGATGCGAGCCAGAGACAACTGCTTCGTCAATTGGATCGCCGCTTTCGGAGTCGAGAGTGGCGAAGTTTGAGCGACGGACAAGCGATGTTCCTTCAGTTGATCTGCCGAATTATGCGAGCGTTCGGTTCGCAAATCACCACAACAACCGGTCGTCAGCGTGTACCGGCGAAATCCCTTATTTGCTCCCTAACGCTGCCGCCAACCGTTTCTGTGATTCCTTCAGGTCGTTCTCCGGCAACTGGATGTAGTGGACCTCTTGCACGAATTCCTGGCCTTTGGAGATGAAGTACTTCACGAACTCTTTGACCTGCGGCTTCTCGAACGACTTCTTGTTGATGTAGATAAACAGCGGCCGAGACAGCGGCTTGTAGGTTCCGCCGAGAATCGTTTCGTTGGTGGGAATCACTGCTTTGCTGACGTCGTCACCGTCAGCGATCGCGACCAGCTTCACCTTGTCGGAGTTGTCGGCGTAGTAGGCGTAGCCGAAGTAACCCAGCGAGTTCTTGTCGCCGTTGACCCCTTGCACCAGCACGTTGTCGTCTTCGCTGGGGGTGTAATCCGAACGGCTGCTCTTCGCTTTACCGACAACGGCTTCCGTGAAGTAGTCGAACGTCCCCGAATCCGGGCCTGCTCCATACAGCCGAATCTCGGCGTCCGGCCAGTTCGGATCGAGCTCCTTCCACTTTTTGACGGTGCTTCCGGGACTCCACAGCGACTTGAGCTGCGGGATCGTCAGTGCCCGGCACCACGTGTTATCGGGATGTACGACGACCGATAGACCATCGATGGCGACTTTCAATTCGAGATACTCGATGCCGTTCTTTTGGCACTCGGCGATCTCTTTTTCGGAGATCGGTCGGGAAGCGTCGTTGATGTCGGTATCGCCCACGACAAACCGCTTGAAGCCGCCGCCCGTTCCAGCGATGCCGACGCTCACTTTCACGTCCTTGTGGACCTTCATGAATTCTTCGGCCACCGCCTGAGTGATCGGGTACACGGTGCTGGAACCGTCCGCGACCACCTCGCCGTTCAACTTGTCCGCCGGATCAGCGGCTGCGGACGCCCCGCCTGTCTCGTTCGTGGCACTCTTTCCGTTCCCAGAGAGGGAAGGCGTTCCGCTTGTGCTCGGCTTGCTCTCAACGGAACAGCCGACAGACAGAGCCAACAACGAGGACATCAAGAAAGTTCGTCTTAACAATGCAGCCATCCGTTCGATCCTTGTGTGGGAAGTGAGCGTTTTCAGACGTTGATCTGCGGGCGAACGCTATGCTCCCCAGAACAAGAACTGAAACAAGCTGCGGTTAAGAATTGATGAAGGCGGCCAGCCGCCAAGACAGAAAGCGGCCCATCTCTGCCGCGTCCCTACAGCAAGCTGCCCACCATCGGCAGCCGGATCGTGAACGTGCTGCCGCGTCCGGTTTCGCTGGCGACTTCCACTGAGCCTGCAAAGACTTGTACCCAATGCTTCACGATCGACAGGCCCAAACCGGTTCCGCCCAATTCACGTGAGCGGGCTTTGTCCACACGATAAAAACGTTCGAAGATTCGCAGTTGATGTTGTTTCGGAATGCCAATTCCAGTGTCTTCGACTTCGATCACCGCTCGGCGACCATCGACGTGCCAACGGATCGAGACTCGACCGGCGGCGGGCGTGTACTTGATCGCATTGTCCACCAGATTGTTGAGCACCGTCCGCAGTCCTTCTTCGTCGCCCCACACGACGACCTTGTCCGCGGCCGGCTGTGAGACCAGCGAGATCCCTTTTGAGTCGGCGACCGCTTGATGCTCAGCCACACAGAGACGCACCGCCTCATCGATCGACACGGGCTGCAGCTCAAATGCCTCTTCGGCGGCCTCGATACGAGCGAGGCTCAGCAGGTCGAGAATCAAGCGGTGCAACCGTTCAGCCTGCTCGTCGATCCGTTGCAAGAATTGTCGATTGTGAGCCGCATCGTCGATCGCTCCGTCGAGCAACGTTTCCGTATAGGCTTGAATTGTCGTCAGCGGCGTCTTCAATTCGTGCGACACATTGCTGACGAATTCGCTTCGCAGGTTCTCCAGCCGCCGCAACTCGCTGACATCGTGCAACACGAGCACTGCTCCTGGAGTTGGCTGACCCGGCAGCGGCAACGCAATCAACGCCACGATCGCATTCGTCCTGGGAACCGCGTATTCGATTCGCTCCGGCTGCTCGCCCAGCAGCGCCTGCTCGATCACCTTTTGCACCCGCGGATGCCGAGCCGCCTCGAACAGCGAACGTCCGACCGCTTGCGTCGCCGGAAGATCCAGCAGCGGACCCGCAGCGACGTTCGCGTACAGAATTCGCTGCTGAGCGTCGATGACGACCACTCCTTCGATCATCGAACCAAGGACGGTTTCGAGCAGCTCGCTTTGTTCCGAGGACTGACGAGTCTTCACTTGCAACTGATCGACACGCGATGCCAACTCGCGACTCATGCGATTGAACGCGCCGGCCAACATGCCGATTTCATCGCGGCTGGCGACGAGTACCTCCTGGCCCAGGTTTCCCGCCTCGATCGCCTGCGCCGCTTGAGTGAGCGTTTCGAGCGGATGCACCAATCGCCAAGCCAGCCAATAGGTCAAAGCCAGCGTGCAAACCAGAACGACAACCGCCGTGCTCCACACCAACCGAGCGGTCGCCTGCAACCGCGACTCGAACGGAGTCCACGGCAACGCCACTCGTACAAACCCGCGCGGTGCTTCGCGCGATCCAACACGCACCGCGCAGTATTCAAACGGCTCGCCAACCGATCGGCTGCCGCGTGTCGAAAATCCCACACCGACGCTCGCGGCTTCGAGAATCTCAGGGCGATCTCGATGATTCTCCAGCCGCCGAGCATCCGTCGCGGAATCGGCGAGCACGATCCCGTCGGCCAAAACTAACGTCAGTCGCGTACCGACTTCACGTCCGAGCGCCTCCAGCTTGGGCTGCCATGTCGCTCGCAGTTCTTCCAGCGGAACTTCCGATGCGACCCAGGACGGATCAGCGATATGCAACAGCACCTCCGCCTCATCCTGCATGCGCTGCCGCACCTCGACCTCAACCGCCTCCTGTTGCCACTTCAAGAAGATCACCACGAACACCACCGACGCAACGATGGTTACCGAGGCATACGTCAGAAACAATCGCCAAAACAAACGAGAAGACCACACGACGAATCATCCTTCACCGGCACGAGCCTATTTCCGCGCGTCAAAACGCTTGAGCTTCTCGCGATCGATCTCGATGCCGAGTCCCGGCTTCGTGGGGATCTCTAAATACCCTTCGGCGTCAATGCGGAACGGCTCGGTTGTCAATGAGTCAATGTACGCGCACGGCGTCAGATACTCGACATACCGAGCAATCGGCATCGCCGCCGCGAGCTGCAAATCAGCGGCCAGCCCCAGAGCCGTGTTCCAGCCGTGAGAAACCATCTGAATGTTGTGGTCGTAGGCCATCCATCCAATGCGACGCGATTCGGAGATGCCGCCGTTCTTCGTACAGTCTGGCTGGATGATGTCCACCGCGCGGCGTTCAAGCCACGGTCGGAACGACTGCCGCCGAGTCAGCACTTCGCCAGTTGCGATCGGCACGGGGGAGACGCGTGTCAGCTCGATGTACCCTTCGATGTCGTCCGGCGGCAGCGCCTCCTCAAACCAGACGATGCCGTAATCGGCCAGCATGTGCGCCGTCTCGCGGGCCCAATTCACGCCGTGCGGCCAGAACTGCTCGCTCCCTCCCGCATCGACCATCAAATCGACTCCGCCACCGACCGTTTCACGAGCGGTCCCGATCAGTAACTCGTCGAACTTGCGATCGCGTCGCCCGAACGGCCGCCAACCCATTTTGATGGCCTTGAAGCCGCGTTCAACCGTCGATTCCAGCGTCGCTCGCAACGCATCCGGCTCATCGAACAGGATCGAACCATATGGTTTGATCCGCTGCCGGTAATTTCCACCGAGCAACCGCGACACCGGTTGCCCGCACACCTTGCCAAACAAGTCCCACAGTGCAATGTCGAGGCCGCTGATTGCGTGCTCGACCGAGCCACCACGTCCTTGCCAGAACGACGATTGCCGCAGCTTCTCACTGACTCGTTCAGGTTCGACGGCCGATTCGCCCTTCAGCAGCGGCCACAACAATTCGACCGCCCCTTCGACGAGCTTCCCGGATGTGAAGCAGCTCCCCCAGCCGGACAAGCCCTCGTCGGTTCGTACTTCGACGAGCGTGTGCAGGTTCTCCTGCGGCTCATGACCTTGGGGCCAACCGCCGTCGACGGTCGCTCCGGTCAGAGGGATAACCTCGATGTGTGTGATCTTCATGGGTGATGTCCTTGCAGAGTTGTCTCAATCACCGGCGACAGCATTCCGGTGAGCCGCTCTGGCGTCAAGAAAGACACATCAACTCCAAACGCAGAATCTGAGAAAACCCGGTCGACGGATTCTTGCTGTCGCACTCGGACTTTCGAATTTCTGAATTCATGTTCCAGTCAATAGACTTAAGCCACGACCTCAACTTGGTCGCGACAAGAGAGCCTCCCATGGGCAGCTCCACCCAGACCGTTCGCCGCCCGATGCAAGTGCAAATGATCGAGGACAGTTTGACTGCGGCCAAGTTGACGATGGATCCGCTGACCAGGAGACAGGTCGCGCATCTCATGACTTGATTTAACACCGGCGAGGATGCGCTGGAGTTCTTGCGGCGCACGGGCAAGTGCGCCAAGGGTCCGCGGCCCGATTTGATTTTTCTTAAACTTGGATTGCCCGGGATCAGCGAGAAAGATGTGCTCGCGGCCGTGAAAGGCGATGCCGCACTGGAAAGCTTGCCGGTCGTCGTGTTGACCGCATCAGTGGATCCGGCGGATCGTGCTGACGTCGAGCACTTTGATTTAGCGTGTGTCTCACCAAGCGGTTGGACCGCAATATCTTCTTATGGCTGACCAAAGAGTTGAAGCAGTTTTTGTTGTCCGAAGTCATCTTGCCTCATGTCGATGAGGCCGCCGCCATGCCACCGGATGGCGTGCTCTCTTCGGGCGGGTCGCTGGGCTTGTTCAAGTGATGCCTGCGAACCCCGTGTAGCCCGAAAACAAGTCTTGCTCTGAAAATCGGATTTTCGATACATCCCGCTCTTCTCCTCTGAAGAGAGCTCTGTCTCTTCTCTGTCTTCCTTCCGAACTTTGATCCTCCAGCCGGAAAATCCACCTCATGAGCGGTGTCCAGGACGGCACCTTTTGTGGCGAGCGAGTGGGTCGTGTGCCCCACTGGGGATACTTGTCGCTGTTGGGGTTGGCTGTGCTGTCAGGATGCCAGTCGCTGCCTGACATTCGCGGCCAATCTCCGGCGTTCGACGAGCCCACTACAAGTAAATCGGTTCGGCGCATCAACGATGAGCCAACGCCCGATGAAGAAATCCTTCCAGACGATCTCGATGAAGGTTTGAATCTGAAGGGAGAACGTCCGGACGCGTTGACCGATCCAATTGTCGACATTGTGATTGAGGGCAACGACACGATCGAAACGACTGCGATTCGCAAATTGGTGCGTTCGGCAATCGGGCGGCCTCCGGCAGAGTCTCAGATTCGCGAAGACGTGCGAGCCTTGTACAGCACTCGCTGGTTTTTCAGCATCGAACCGCGTTATCGACGGAGCGAAGCGGGGTTGGTGCTGGTGTTTCGCGTGATCGAGCGGCCGATCGTCGAGAAGGTCGAGTTTCATGGCAACGAACGGATCAAAACGAGTTACCTCGAAAAATTGACCGGCCTCAAGCCAGGCAGCCCATTCGAGGTCAGTTTGAATCGCGAGGCGGCGAAGCGGATCGAAGAGCAGTACAAATCGAAAGGCTTTCCGTTCACGAAAGTCACGCTCGAAAAAGGAAATCAACGCGAAGACCGACAGGTGGTCTTTGTGGTCGACGAAGGCCCGAAAGTGATCGTCGGCTCTGTGAGATTCGAGGGTAACGAGTCCTTTTCAACTGGCGTCTTAAAACAGAAGCTCACGTTGAAACCAGCGATTCTCGGGCTGGCATTTCTGGGTAAGTACAAGCCGGAACAATTGCCGGACGATGTTGCGGCTCTCAAGCAGTACTATCACAGCCTGGGCTACTTCGACGCTGAGATCGAAAAAGAAGTCGGCATCGACGAAAGCCCATGGAACCCGCTGAGCTACAAGGCGGCCCACGCAATTATCACGTACAAGATCAAAGAAGGGCCTCGTTTCAAGATTCGTGATCTTGTCATTGAGGGGAACAAGATCTTCACGACCGAAGAGTTGTCCAACGAACTAAAATTGCGCTCCGGCGAGTTTTACAACTCGCGATACATGAGCAAGGATGTGGATGGAATTAAAGAGCGGTACGGTCATTTGGGGCGCACGTTTGCGAACGTCGAAGCGGTTCCTCGATTCCTGGAAGAGCCGGGGACGATGGATTTGGTTTACCATGTCAACGAAGACCGCGTTTACACAATTCGCCACGTCGATGTCCGCATTCACGAGGATCAGCCGCACACGAAACTGTCGGTGGTACTCAATCGCATGATGGTTCATCCCGGCGATCTCGCGGACCCCAAAAAGATTCGGCAAAGCGAACGGCGGATCGGCGGCCAGATCTTCACTCCCGGTGGGCCGGAAGCTCCTCGCATTCAGATCTCGAAGGTGCCCGACGCGCCGACTTCCAATCGGTCGCAAGTCGCACAAGCGGATGTCATTCGTGGGCAATCACCGGACCCCGCAATTGTCAGCCTGGAACGCCTGAAATCGGATTCGCTGATTTTTGGAACAAAAGTGTCGATTCGCGGCCAGAGTCCGGATTCGTCAGACGCCGATTCCCCGGACTTCAGTTCGTCGGTTTTGATGGCTCAGGTTCCCGCGCCGAATTATCCGTTCGGAGGTAATGCGACAGACCCCTTGGCGGTGCCTGAACTGCCTCCCGGACAAATCGATTTAGGGGTCGATGCAACCACTGCGCAAACCGGTCGCCTGTCGTTTGGCGTTGGCGTCAACAGCAATTCGGGAGTCGTCGGGTCCATCGTTCTCGAAGAAAACAATTTCGACATCATGAATTTTCCGCGAAGTGCGGAGGACATTTATTCCGGCCGAGCGTTTCGAAAGTTGCGCGGGCACGGTGAGCAATTCCGAATCGAGGCTGTGCCGGGTAATGTTGTCAGCCGCTATCTCGTGAGTTGGACCGATCCGTATTTCAATGACAGTCCCTACAGCGTCGGCGTCAGCGGCTTCTACTTCAATCGCTTCTATCGAGATTGGACGGAACAACGCACGGGCGGTCGAGTCACCGTCGGTCGACAATTAGATGCAGCTTGGTCGTTGATCGGTTCGCTTCGCATGGAATCGGTCCATCTCTCGAATCCGAGGACGCCGGTGGCTGCGATGGTGAGTGAAGTCCTCGGCAATTCCTTCTTGTCGACAGGTCGCCTCGCGGTCGCTCACGACACTCGTGATTCGCCGTTTCAGCCGCGTCACGGGCACTATGTCACGAGCGGATTTGAGCAGGCCTTCGGTGAGTTTAATTATTCACGAGTTGATGCGGAGGGGCATCAGTACTTCTACTTCTTGGAGCGACCCGATGGTGAGGGGGGGCACATTCTGTCGTTGGGCCTGCAAGCCGCATGGACCGGTGCCGACACTCCAGTCTACGAGCGCTACTTCGCGGGTGGCTTCCAATCGGTGCGAGGCTTCTCGTTCCGCGGCATCAGTCCGACCGATGGTCCAACACGCATTGGCGGGCAATTCAGCTTTCTCGGAGGAGCGGAATACCTTGTCCCGATCACTGCTGATGGAACCCTTGGAGTGGTTGCCTTCACGGACTTCGGCACAGTTCAAGACACTACGGCGAAGCTGGCCAATCTGCGGTTGACAGTGGGCTTTGGCCTGCGAGTCACAGTACCGATGATGGGACCCGCTCCGATCGCACTCGACTTTGGCTTCCCGCTCATGAAAGAGAAGGATGACCTGCTGCAGGTCTTCCAATTCACGATGGGCCTGACACGCTAATCCTGAACTGTGGACCAGATGCGTTTCGATTTGTGGATTCAACGGATGTATGCGTCCGACCTACGACAATGACTCCAGCGGGCCGACGGCGACCGTGGTCGTGGCCCCGAGCGGATAAGCGTCGAGCAGTTCGCGGACGTCGCGTGACGTAATGCCACGCAGCGTCGTGAGGTCGTCGTCCACCGAGCGATACTCTTGGCGATAGACCCAATTGCCCCCCAGCGACGAGAGCCGGCCCATTGGACGCTCGCTTCGCAGCACGACGCGCGACGCGACTTTGTTTTTCGCCTGATCGAGTTCCTCGTCCCGGATGCCGTGCAGATTGACGTCGGCGTAGATCGCTTGAATGCGAGCGAGGTTTTCGGAAACGGCCTCCGGCTCGCACGACAAATAGGTCAAGTAGCTGCCGCTGCCGTCGTACTCAGAGAAGTCGAGGTCGGCCGCCTCGGCAAGACCGGGGTCGACTAGTTCCCAGAACAGTCGGCTGCCGCTGTGATCCCCCACAATCACCGACAGAATCTCAGCGGCGAATCGCAGGTGATTCTGAGCCGACGGGGCGGGAGTCATCTGCATGATGTGCTCTTGCTGGCTTTTCGGCCGAGTGATGACTTTCAGTCCGCCCGACGGCTTCGCCTCGTGCGTCGCTCGGCCGCAGGTTCCTGATGGCCAATGCCCACAATGCTGCTCGGCGAGCGAAACAATTTGCGACCATGCGGAATTGCCAGCGATCGCCAGCGTGAAATTGCCGGCGAGATATCGGTCGCGGTGATAAGCACGCATCTGATCGCACGACAGCGCCGTGATGCTTTCTTTCGAGCCGAGCACGCTTTGCCCGAGCGGGTGCCCGGCGAAGTGTGTCTGCATCAGATTCTCGTAGGCCGTGAAGCTCGGCTGGTCGTCGTACATGCCGATTTCTTCCAAGATGACTTTTTTCTCCATGCCGAAGTCTTCTTGACGCAACGCGGGGCGCAGGATGTTTGCGAACAGTTCGAACACTTGCGGCAAGTACTCGGGCAAGACAGCGCAGTAGAACAGCGTGCCTTCCTCACCCGTGGCCGCGTTGTTAATGGCTCCGACCTCGTCAAAGATTCGATTGACGTCGCCGGTCGAGTACTTCTCGCTCCCTTTGAAGACCATGTGTTCCAGAAAATGACTGACTCCCGAAACAGCAGCGGTTTCGTCACGCGAGCCAGTCCGGACGAAGAAGCCCAGCGCGACCGAATGTACCGCCGGATTCAACTCAGCGATGACCACCAAGCCGTTCGCGAGTTTTGTTTGATGAAATGTCATGGCATCTTTCGTGGAGATAAGCGGCTCGCCTGTCGTGCGATGAGCAGGAGAACCGCCCGCTGCTACGGAACTTTCAAGGCGTTCGGGCCGATTGTCAGGACAGTGAAGTCACGCGCCGGATGTTGATGGACGTAGTCCAGCACTCCGGCCACGGTTAGTTCATCGATGTCGCGGCGGATGTCGTCCAGCGTTTGGACACGTTTCAGAAAATGCCAGTCGCGAGCGATGGACGTCGCACGGCTGGGCGTCGATTCCTGCTGCATGATCAGCGAACTCTTTGCGCGGGCTTTGCAGCGTTCGAGTTCATGGGATTCGATTCCATCTCCGAGTCGCTGCAATTCACGCAGCGTCACGTCGAGGGTTTCCTGCGCACGTTCCACGGTTGTGCCGGCGTAGCAGAGAACTCGCCCTTCGTGCTTCAAACTGTTGAGCGATGCGTTGACCGAATAGCATAAGCCACGACGCTCGCGAACCTCGGTGAAGAGCCGCGCGCTCATGCCCCCGCTCAGGACTCCGACTGCCGCCCAGGCCTTGTAGTAATCGGGATGAGCGTATTCGATGGCGTCGTAACCAATGCCGATGTGCGTCTGCGTCGAGTCGTGATTGATGTGTCCGATTCGTTCACCGCGCGGGCCAGTGACCATCGAGGAATCGGGCTTCATGGCCCAGTCGCCGAACTTGTCGCCGATCAAGTCGAGCATCTCTGGAATCTCAACCCGGCCGGCGATTCCCAAAATGGCACCGTTCGGACGCAGGCAGCGGTCATAATGAGCTCGCACGGAGTTTGCCGTGATGCGTGCGATCTCTTCGAGAGTTCCTTCCGTCGGCAAACCCCAGGGCGCGTCGTAGCAGCGGCGGCGGAGCTCGATCATCAGTTTGCGTTGCGGTTCATCTTCGATCGCTCGCAGCGACTGCTCGATTCCGGCGATCGCACCTTCAAATTCTTCGTCGGGAAGTTGCGGTCGCCGGATGATGTCGGCATACAGCGACAATGCGGCCGGGACGTTTGCGCCCAGCGTGGCGGCCGTGAACGCCAGATGGTTCAGCCCGGTGCTCTCGTTTCGCTGCACGCCTAAGTTGTCGAGGGCATTCGACAAATCGCGACTATCGAGGTCTCCGGCTCCGCGTATGATCCAGTCGGTCAGTACCGCTGCGGTACCGCCGTGGCTGGCAGGATCAAACGCGCTGCCGCCCGGAATCAAAAAACAAAAAGCCGCCGATTGCACGTCGGACATCGGCTCGATCACGACCGTCAACCCGTTGGGCAACTCGTGCGTGTGAATGATTTGTTCGGGCATCGCACCGTCCGTGAGGCTGGCGAAAAAGCAAAAAGCCGGCGGAGTCTGACGGGGTACCGGGAGTGTGACAAGCGAGCGTCAAACAGCCCCGACGTGTCCCGCGGCGAACAATCTCGCGTCGACGCTGCGGCGCCGACGCTCGATCGCCGGGGTCAGCACGCGTGTGTGTGGGATTGTGCAGAGATACTCGCAAATCTCCCAGACGTCTTCTTCCGTGGTCATCCAATGGATGTGATCAAAGCGATGCAAATTCACCGGTTGCGAAAAACTGCGCAGCGTCTTCTCACCGGCAGTGTTGAAATAGTGTTCGTAGTACGACATCACCAGTTCGCGAAGCGTGCGATAGACCGGTTCGCGAAATCGCAATCCCGCGTAGTTGGATTTGGCGATCGCGCCCCAACGACCGTGCTCGCGAAAGACGGTCAACAGATGGTCGTCATCGCGAATGGCCTCCATATCGATGATCAGCGGCGGACTTCCGTTGGCATCCAGCGCGGCCGCCGCAAAGAGTGCTCCTTCGGCACAATGAGCCCGGCGATCTCGGATGACACGACGCGGCGAGCGACAGGTTGTTTCTGGATTGTAGTGAACTTCGTTATCCAGAAACGCTTGAATTTTCTCTGGTCGATTTAAGCTTTTGAGCAAGCCGAGTTCTTCCGGCGAGAGGCGTCCATCCATGAGCGTCACCTTGAATTGCTGCGAGTGAAATCCGATCCAGCGAACCTGTCACGAGTCTCCGCTGATCACGGGAGCGAATTGTCCAGCCAGCCGAATCACGGCTTCGGCAGGATTCATGTTCATCAGCACTCGGCCGCCGGTTCCCCAACGTCCGCGCTGGTAGTGAAAGACGGCGGCCGCATCGCGAACCGTGTCTACGGCAGCGACACCCTCCATGTCACCACCTTCCACGGCTTCAAAGCGAATGTGCAGTCCAACGAATGCGGTCAGTAAGCCAGTGTCACAGGCACGAGCAAACGTGACTTCACTCTGCCAGTCGCCATCCAGCCATTTCAGGCCTCGCGGCTTCCCGGAGACACGAGCGAGATCAAAGAACTTGGCCTCCAGAAGTTCACGCTGCATCCGAAATTGTTGCAGCGCGTCTTTTGTTTCGGCTTGGCGGCGCGCCGCGGCCCACGAAGCGAACAGACGACGGCCAAAGCCCAGGACCCCGAGCAGTCCGGCGGCAACAGCGATCAAGAGGGCAACCATCGACCAGGGGAACAGCATGTTGGACTCCTGCAAATCAGCAAGAACATAGTATGTGCGAGCCGTCACAGTTCCAAGGGGAACAGGGCTGAGATCGCCGCCTCGAAGACACGCTCTTCGGAAGGAAGGAGGAAACTCAACTTGGAACCCGTGGGTGAAGCAGGTTTGTACCGCAATCGCCCACTGCGGCTCTCAATAATTGTCTTGCATAATGACAAGCCCAGTCCCAAGCCATCTGGCTTCGTAGTTACAAAAGCGCGAAATCCTTTTGGCTACTGTTCCGCAGAGACACCACAATCACGGTGCGTGATGGATACTCGCAACCAACCGGCTCGTTCGTTTTGCAATTCCACCAACATCCGGCACTCGTCGGCGGGGATATCCTCCATTGACTCCAGACGATTGCGGATCCGGTCGATCAATACTTGCGTAATCTCCGCGTGGTCGGCGTGTGCCTTTGGCGGATTCGGATCGGCTTTGATTTGCATCGACACGTCGACCCGGCGTCGGTGAAACCTCGCAATTCGAGCAGCATCCGAAATCAGCGGCGCGAGATCACCAAATTGTCTGTCAATAAATGCCGAGGCTTACGACGCGCGCGTGGGTCCGGGATCTCATGAGCTTGAGCCCGCAAACCTCACTGCACGACATCGTCCCACGCCTGTTTTTTCACGACACCCCCTGAACCAATCCAAATCAAGAACAGCTTGTGATGACTCTGATTCATTCACGCAAACCGAACTCACAACGCCGTCACGACTCTTCACGCGTTGGCCCTGATGAACGCCATGGACGCCGCAGCAGACGCCCTTTTCCCACGTCGAGGGAGGTTCTCGAAGCAGTCCTCCATTTCGGCTCTCGCAAGATCGAGGCGGCAAACGCAATCTTCATGAGTTCCAGATCGTTTGAACTGACCTACGTCCCGCCGGCAATCACTCACGCCGCCAAGACTTTTCTACCAACGACAAGGCCCGCGTGTCGCACGACAAGCGTGCGTTGATTCATTGGGAACGACTGACTCAGATCAGGCCGGATTGCGACCAAATGTCATGATCGTGATATCATCATTCTGCGGACGGCCATTGGCGTGGCGTCGAACATCTGCCAGCAGAGCTTTACCGAGTTCATCCGCTTTTTTCGGCCCCTTCTTGATGAACTCGCGCAGGTGTTCCAGCGTGTAGAGGTCATCGTTCGGAGCCATCGCTTCGCTGACACCATCGGTGAACAGAACCACGAGATCACCCGGTTCCAGTTTGAAGTTGAGCACGTCAAACGAATAGCTATCGACCACTCCGATTGGAACACCGACGGTCTCGTCGGGAAACTCGAACAGGGACCCGTCGGCACGACGGATGATCGGCGACATGTGTCCGGCGTTGACCAGGCTCATCTCGTGGGTGGTCAGGTCGATGATCGCCAACACATAAGTCACGAAGCGTCCCTCAACCGCGTTCGCGCACATGTGGTGATTGATCGCCTCGACAGCCGGCCCAACCTCATAGACGAACTGCATTGTACTTTGGCAGCAACTTGACATGCGTGACATGATCAACGCGCCAGGAACCCCCTTGCCTGCCACGTCACCGAATGAGAGAAAAATCTTGTTTCCCGGCAACATTCCGGCATCGTAGTAATCACCGCCGACCGCTTGGGCCGCATCGTAGGAAGCGTAGAACTCGTAGCCAGGCGCTTTGGGAAGTTCACCCGGAAGCAACGCACGTTGGACGTTGCGAGCGATTTCCATTTCGCCGTCTTGCTTCTTCTTTTCCATGAAGGTGACCAACAGTTGAGCACCTTCGTACGACAGCGCCGCTTGTCCAGCGACGGCCATCAACAGATCGAGGTCTTCTTCGTTGAACTGACTAATCGGGTTCTGAGTATCAATGCTGATCACGCCCATCGGCTCACCTGCATGGCTGAGCAACGGCACGCACATCATCGAGCGGATATTCAAACTGGAGATTGATTCGCTGGCGGAAAATGCGGCATCGTTGGCGGCATCGGCCGACAGAATCCCCGTCTTGTCGCTGAGCACTTTGTTGAGAATCGTCCGGCTGAGCTTGACGGTTGCATCCTCACCAGTCCGGCGGTGCTTCATGGCTCGCGGAACCAGTTTTCCGTTTTCCTCTTTGAGCAGAATGCAACCACGGTCGGCCTGCGAAAAAATCTCGAACAGAGCTTCCAGAATCCTCGGACAAATCGCCGTCAAATCGACGACGCCCGCTAAGCTGCGTGTGATCTCGATGACGGCTTTGAGTTTGACCTCCGGCCGCACATCCAGCATTCCGAATTGGCCGCCCCCACCCCCGCCAATCCCCACTAAGGTTCCAGTGATTGTCGAGCCGTCATCCGTTTCTTCGACGAAGTCCACCTCGTGGCTTGTATCCGCCACGGGTTGGGGTCGTGGAATCATTGGCTTTATGGCTGGGGAAACCGATGCCGAACCTTCGCCCTGAAATCTCAGAAGGATCGGTCCAAGCTTGATGCGGTCATCGTGAACAAGCTGAACTTTGCCTTCGATCTGTTTGCCGTTCACGAACGTCCCGTTGCCGCTGCCCAAATCTTGGATGAAATAATTTTCATCAACCTTGGTCACTTGAGCATGACGCCGCGACACCGTGTTGGAGTCCAACTGAATGGTGCAGCCTGGATGCCGTCCCAGAATCGTCTCCCCGTCGAGAATCGGGTGCGAGACCGCTTTCCCTCCTTGTAATACAACCAAAATTGCCATAACTGCTATTCCCCAACACCTAACTCAAAGACGGGGTGATTACTGACACCCGCCGTTCCCACAGCATGCTGAGGATGGTATTTGCCGCCGAATGACACTGCAACGAGACGACGATGATCAACGGATATCACTTGCCGCTCACACCGAAGATCGCTTCGACATTTCCACGCAGATTCTGGCGGCCAAGTTCTAAAGCGTGCTCTTCCGCCCAGCCGCGGCCGATCACGAAATCTTCAGCCAAGACTTTCGCCAGAATGCGCCGATACATGCCGAACTTTGGCAGAGCGAATTCGAGCTTGTACATGTCGCTGTAGTAGCCGATCTGCTTGGTGCGCGGGACCGCTTGCAGACGAGCACGGCAGTCGGTCTCGATGTAGGCCGGGATGTTCGAGTACCACCAGTGCCCGTTCGTGACAACGTTCGGGAAGATCCACGAGTAGCTGACCAGTTCCTGGTTGCTGATCTGAGCCAGCACCGAGATTGGGAAAGTGACCTGCGGGAAGGCGTTGAACAGCGTCTTGTATTGAATCAGCGAGACACGCTGGTCGAACAGGTCTTGGCCTTGATAGACGCCGGCTTCGTACACGCGGCGGTTGACTCCGATCATCAAATCGAACGGCAGCTTGTGATCGGCGCAGTGCTCGGCCAGCGTCCAGAAGACGAAGCGGCTGAGCGTGCGTTGTTCGTCGGCCGACAGTTCCTTGCCAGCGGCCACCGAGCGGATGATCGGATCGGCGGCGGACGCCTCGATGCGGATCGGCTCGAAGTCCGGCGGCAGCGAAATCGCGCAGGCTTTCGCGTTCTTCGAGACGAAGTGCTCAAACAGCTTGCCGACCGCCTGCTTGAGCGACGCCGCGCCGCTGAGTTCCACGCCGGTCGCCTTCGCCAACCGCGTGCGAGTCTCCGGCTTCGTGAGATGAAACACGAGGTCGTCGGTGCGCAGGCAGGGGATGTAGCGTCGCGTGTCGAAGCCGGTCAGCGGTTCATCGAAATTGTTCGTGAGGAAAATCTGTTCGAGCTTGCTGATCTTCAGCACCTGCTCTTCCCAATCGGGCTGAGCCATCTTCTTGGCCGCGTCGTCGTACAGCTTCTCCCAATTCGACGGCGTGATGCGGTCCTCCTCGAAGCCGAAGAAGACGCGGCACATCTCCAGCAGCCAACTGTATTGAGCCGTGTTCTCGATGTCGGCCAGCTTCGGCACGAGCCGGCGGACCTTTTCCTGCGGGTCGATGCCCGGCTGTTCGATCTGCTCGCGCGGCAGCCCCGCCGAATGAGCCAGCTCGGTGTAGTAGTGGTAGCCCAAGATGTCCGCCAACGTGTGCGACGCCGGATCAAGCTGATTGATGTGCGTGTGCGGGTCGATCAGGACGAGCTGTTCCAACTCCCCCAGCAGTCGTTGTTGCAAAGAAACTGACATCAGCAGCAGGCTCCCAAGTGTCCGAGGTCTCGATCAATGCGATCGTCGCGCGACCAAGGGCCGCCGCGACGAACAGAGAATATCGAGGCGCGCCAATCCGTGACAGGAACCTCCCGACTGTGAAAACGCAAGACCGTGCGATGCCGTTGGGATAGGCCGCACGCTTCCGATCTTGATATCCGCCTTGCCGACAAACCACGCATTCGGTTGGCAAACTCTGAACTCAGGGATAGTTTAGTTCGGTGGTCAAACAATCGAGCCGATCGCAGCCGCCGAGAAAGGCCACGTCCAGCTCAATGCACTGTGGGGCGACAGCAAAATGAACTTCCTCAAACGACTATTTCGTCAAGGGCAACGTCAGTCTGACATGACGACTATCACCGGCGATTGGATTGGCCACTATGAGCAGTATCACAGTCGCAGCAGAATCGCTGCGACTCTTGTCCAAGATGGCGTTAGTATTTCTGGCCGCATGCGTGACTTAGACACCAATACTGCCCGGAAACTCTACGATGCCGTCGCACACGCTGGTCTTCCGCCGGGTGCTGACGAAAAACTTGACGAACAGATTCGAAGTGCGATTCCAAATGCTGGTCGTGATCCGATCGTCGTTCGTTCTATTCTCCCAACCGACGCGGTACTTGCGGGAACGGTGAATGGCGCATTTGTCCGGTTCTCAAAGACGTATCAGGGCAAATCATTTCATGGCTATGAAATCGGCGAGACAGGAATTGGATACGAAACACCTGCGCATTCAGTTGAATACTCCGGACGGATCTCGCAGGACCGAATGAAGATCATTGGTAATTGGACGATTTATCAAAAGGAAGCACCACGCGGCTTCATCGACGGAAGCTTCGAGCTATCGCGAGTCATTCTGAATACGGATTCGTGATCATCGCCCAAGAAGACGGTCAACCCGAGCGGCGGATCGAGCGGGTTCTGAATTCAAAGGTTCTTGGCCGCCGCCGGGGTACCTTGATCGTTCGGCGTTCACATAGACTACGATGTCCCGCCGCGCATCACGTTGACACGTTTTCGGAGTTGACCAATAATCTCGCGACTTTTGAGGGCTGGCCGAGCCGATGTGTGGGCCGGCGGGTCTCGTTTCACTTTCGCAAAAGGTTCCTTGTCATGGCCGGAAATGTTTTGGAGTTCACGGAAGCCAATTTTTCGTCGCAAGTTCTGGAGAGCAGCCAGCCGGTGCTGGTCGATTTCTGGGCTCCGTGGTGCGGCCCCTGCAAGATGCTTGGTCCGACAATCGATGAGATCGCTAACGACTATGCCGGAAAGTGCGCGGTTGGAAAAGTGAATACGGACAGCGACGGCAACATCGCGTCGCAGTACGGCATCCAAGGCATCCCCACCGTGATCCTGTTCAAGAATGGCCAGCCGGTCGATCGCTCGGTCGGCCTGGTCAACAAGGCCAAGCTCGCCAGCATGATCGACAAAGCGCTGTAATTTATCGGATGGGCACTCTGGCCCATCCCGCAGTTCCTGAAAAGGGACGGGCCAGAGTGCCCATCCTACGACTTTCCTGGGAAAGGACTCCCGGAATGACTGACCAGACGCAAGCCGACCGTTCTGACTTGAAGCCGCATGCTCACGACGGCTCTCCGGAGCCGTTGTCTCGTTTTGTGCCGCTCGCTGATGGCCGAGTTGCTCGGTTTGATCCGGCGGACAATGAGGCTTCAGCGGCCTTCGATTCGGTTCCCGCGCAGCGGCACGACGAAGTGCTCAGCCAGGCGAGTCTGTTCGTCGATCAACTCCGGGCCCAAGTGTCCGAGCTACAGCGGCGCGACCAGATTTTGGCGACGCAGCTTCAGCAGATCGAACACGAGAGTCGTAACCTGCGGCAGTGGAAGCAAGAGGCCGATCAGGAGTTGCTGTCGAAAGAAATTACCCTGCGGCAGCGTGAGACGACGCTCGCCGAACAGATCGCCGCGCAGCAACACGCCATCGAACAGCTTCGTACTGAACAAGCAGGCCTTGCCAATGGCCGCGAGCAACTCGAAGCGGATCGCATCCGGCTGATGTCCGACATCGGCACAAAGGTCGTCGCCGAGCGAGAACGCTTGCAGCAAGCGATCGCGGCTGCCGACCTGGACCGACAGTGCCGCGAGATGGAGTTCGAGCAACAGCGGCAACGTCTGGAAGAGGCATTCCAACTCAAGTTGCAAGAAGTCGAGGCCGCAAAGTCGCATGTCCGCGAAGTCGTAACCGAAGAGGTACTCACGGCGGAGTTACGGACCGAACGAGACACGCTGCTTCGCGAGCGCAACGAATTCGAGCGCCAACGAGCCGACTTCATCGCGAAGCGCGACCGCGAACGGGCAGAACTCGAACACACGCGTGAAGTTCAGGAGGCGGCCGTCGCTCGCGTGCGTGAGGAATTGCTCGCCCAACGACAGGCGCAGTTCGCCGAACTGGATGCCGCGAAACAGGCTCAAGAAGCGAGCTTGCTCGAGGCCCAGGAAGCGTTTGCTCGGCAGCGCGAGCAGCAACTGACCGAACTGCGGCACGAACGCGCGGTCCTCGAAAACCGCTTGCGATTCCAACAGGAACACCTCGCAAAGGCACGGCAGGAAATCGAATCGGCTCAGAACGACTTCCGCCGTGAAGCGCAGCGCGTGCGCGGCCAACTGGAAGAGGGCGAAGCGATCATACGCTTGCGGCAGTCGCAACTCGACCGCGTGCGAGCGTTGCTCGAAGAACGCGAACGGTCGGTCAATCGCGAGCGAGAGATGCTCTTCAAGTCGCAGCGAGCGTTCGAGCAATTCACCGAACACGACCGCGAGCGAATCGCTCGCGAACGCGAAGATTGGGATCGTGAGCGCGGGAGCCAATTGGCCGATCTCCGTCGCCAGCAGGACATGCTCACGCTGCATGCTCAAAACCTAGAAGGCCGGCGTGAACGGCTGGACAACTTGCGAGCCGAACTGGAAGAAACGCATCGCACGACGCTCGAACGCCGCATGGCCATCGAAGAAGCGTGGGCGCAGTTGACTCAAGCCTGCGGAGCGGAAGTCGCCCAGCAACGACTCGACCAAGCTCAGCAACAACTTTCCGGTCACTATCGCGGCCTGCGCGAAGCCTTGATCGAACAACGCCGCGAACTCGACGAGATGCGACTGGTCTTTCAAACCCAGCGAGACGATGTCCGCTCCGAACAGCAGACGCTCTCCGACTGGGCCGCAACCCAGGAACGGAAGCTCCGGGCGCGCGAGAGCGATTTGCAGACTCAGGCCGAGCAGCTCAACGTCCGCGAGTCCGCATGGCGTTCTGCCAGCCAACGCTGGATCAACGAGAAGATCGAAGCCGAGGCGGTCATTCGCGACCTGCTTGAACAACTCACTTCATTGACGGAGCCGACCTCGTCGGTTTCCATTTGGCCGCGTCCGGCAATGCCGGTCTACGAGCAGTAAGCCGGAGCACGCTAGCGTCCGGTTCCCGCTACCAAGAATTCGAGTGGCGACAGTTAGCCGCAGGGTGCTAGCCCCGGTTGAACCGGACGCTGGCGCGTTCCGGCTGATTCGTCCGAATCGCGAAGTGCAATGCCATGAAACGTTCACTGCCGTTGATGGCGATTGTCAGCATCATTTTCTTCAACGTCTGCGGCGGGGCATATGCGTTGGAGGAAGTGTTGGCGGTCGGGCCGGGGTTGGCGGTGCTGTTGCTGATGATTACGCCGCTGGTTTGGGGTGCTCCGGTGGCGTTGGTCTGCGCGGAGTTAGGTTCCGCGATCCCGGAAGAAGGGGGCTATTACGCTTGGTCGAAGCGAGCGTTGGGGCCGTTCGGTTCGTTCTGCCAAGGTTGGTGGGCGTGGCTTTACACGTTCGTGGACATCGGGCTGTATCCGATGATGTTCTGCGATTATCTCGCGTACTTCGTGCCGGATGTCGGCGAGGACGGGAATTTCTGGCTGCGGCGAGGGGCGATGCTCGTCATCATTTGGAGCTTCGTGCTATTGAATCTGTACGGTTCGGTGACGCTCGGAAAGTTGGCCCACGGAGCGACGTGGCTGGTGCTCAGTCCGTTTGTGATTCTGGTGTTGATCGGAGTGTGGCGTGGCTGCACCTCGGGGTTCGCGCAAAGTCCAGTGACACCTTTCGTGAGCGGCGAGGCATCGATCGGATCGGCGCTGGCGGCGGCAATCCCGTTGGTACTGTGGAACTTCATGGGCTGGGATTCGGTCTCGCCGATTGCCGGTGAGATGCAGCATCCGCAGCGCGACTATCCCCGCGCCCTGTTGATCGCAGCGCTGGTGATTGCCGCGTGCTATGCCCTGCCCGCGTTGGTAGCGATGGCATTGCTCGACCCGGAACAGATCACCTGGACCCCCGGAGCTTGGAGCAACGCCGCAAAACAGATCGGCGGGGAGTGGCTGGGAAGTTATCTCAGCGCGATGGGAATGCTGTCCGCGATCGGTCTGTATTCGGCATTGGTCCTGGTTTACAGCCGAGTCCCGTTCGTGATGGGTGTTGACGGCTACTTGCCGAAGGTGTTGATGAAAACAAATCGCCGAGACGCACCGTGGGTCTCGTTGATCGTTTCCGGAGTGGTGTATTCGATCGTCGTCTGTTCTTTTCGAGACTTGGAAGAATTGGCGTCGGCGGATGTCACCATTTATGGGGCGATGCTGTCGCTGGAGTTGTTGTCGTTTTTGGTGCTGCGTCGCCGTGAACCGAATCTCGCAAGACCGTTCCGAGTCCCCGGAGGCTGGGGAATCGCGGTAATGCTCTGCGTGCTCCCGGTGCTGTGCATCGGAGCCGGTGTGTACTACCGAGTTCAAGAGCCTGCTGAAGAGGGTGGCGGCTTGTGGAATGTCGTCGGCCTCGCGTTGGCCATCATGGCGAGCGGCCCCCTGCTCTATCCGATTGCGGCATGGTGGCGTGTAAAGACCTGTCGCTCTGAATCAACGCCTGGCGAGCGGCAGGGCTTTAGCCCTCCGAGTTAGGCTTTTCGTCCGACAACAACTTTCGGTTCTCGGCATCAGACCGTCGGGGCTGTCATTTCGACGACAAATGCGGCACCGCAATCGAATTTGCTCACCATGTCCCTCAGTGTCCGCCTCCCACGTTGCGGCGTTGGGCCAGATCTTCCGCCGTCGCTTGGGTGTGCTGGATGAAATTGGGGAGTAACGAACCAACGATCATGCCGACGAACGATGCGGCCAAGCCGTAAAGCTGCGGCGGCATACTCCGCCAGACGTTTTCGCTCTCTGTGTCGTGGTACGAGAACATGAAGCCGAGCCAGACTGAGACGGCCAGCACGATTGCGAAAACCGCGCCTTGAGTGGTGGCTCGCTTCCAATACACGCCAAAAACCAGCGGTACAAAAGCGACTACCAGCGTCACGCTGTAACCCGCTTCGACCATCTCGTACATGGTGGCACCGGAGTTTACCGACATCGTCGTGGCCACGACCGCCACTAGAACCAGCAGCGAACGCAGCGTCATCAGCATTGCCTGGTCGGTCAGCTTCAGTCGTTGTAGAAAAATTCGCAGCACGTTTTCGGTGAGCACGCTGGCGGGGGCGAGCAATGTGCCGCTGGCGGTCGAGAGAATGGCCGACATCAACGCACCGAAGAACAGCACCTGGCACCAAATCGGAGTCACATTCAGCACCAGCGACGGCAGAACCTGTTGCACCACGCGTGGATCGTCAGACTGGAATAACTCGACGAAGCTGGGGTCGATCAACGTGGCGGAGTAGGCAATGAACATCGGCACGAATGCGAACCCAAAATAGAAGAGACCGCCCCAAAAGGTGCCGATGGTCGCCGTCTTCTCATCCCGCGCGCTGGTGACTCGCTGAAACACGTCCTGTTGTGGGATCGAGCCAAATGCCATCGTGATGAACTGGCCGATGGCAACCATCCAGGCGGAAGCCGTCAGATGCGGAAAGACATTCAGTTTTCCCGCGCGATACGCATGGTCGATGACTTCGCCCACGCCGCCGGCACGATGGCCTAGCAAGGCCGCGACAAGAATCAGCCCCACCACAATCGCCACCGTCTGAATCACGTCCGTCAGAGCGACCGACCACATGCCGCCAAACATGGTGTAGATCGTGACGATCACCGCTCCGACCATAATCGACTGATTCAGCGTCAGATACTCCGGGAACAAGACGTTGATGACCAATCCCAGCGCCGAGAGTTGAGCACTCGTCCAACCGAGGTACGAACTGGCAATCCCCAGCGACGTGATGACCTCGACGAACTTGCCGTATCGCAGATGGTAGTAGTCGCCGATGGTCAGCAGTTCGAGCCGATAGAACGTCCTCGCGAAAAAGAGAGCCACAAAACACAAGCAGACCGACGCTCCGAATGGGTCGCCGGAGACGGCCCCCAAACCGTCCTTGGCGAATGTCGCGGAGACTGACAACACGGTCTCCGCCCCGAACCACGTCGCAAACACGCAGGCGAAATTCATGTAAAGCGGCAGCGACCGCCCCGCGACCATGAAGTCCTTCGAGTCCTTCACGCGCGTCGCCGCCCACAGGCCCACCGCCACCGTGGCGATCATGTAAAGAATCACGCACACCACCAGCATCGTTCGCTCTCCAGGAAACAGACTGCTCGATCGATTAACAATCGAGGCGGATGGTAGTGAGGTCCGCCACTTTCGTCAGTATCCCACCGCACAGCCATCTTTGCGCGGGTCGGTGCCGCCATGCAACACGCCATTTTTGTGGTCGATCAGAATTGCCTGATAACCGCCAAATGCACCGCCGGGACCAGTCAGTTGATGACCGCGCTCGGTCAGCATCTTCAATGCTGCGGCCGGGAAACCGTACTCGTGCCCGACAGTGCCACCATTCGCCGACATCGGGCGGCCCGTGGGAGTCGCGCTGCCGGTGTGTTGCATACGCGGGTGCTCGCCCGCTTGTTGCACATTCATGCCGAAGTCGAGCATGTTGACGAGCACCTGCACATGCCCTTGCGGTTGGAAGTCGCCACCCATCACACCGAATGTCAGATACGGTTGGCCCTCCTTCGTGACGAACGCGGGGATGATGGTGTGGAATGGCCGCTTGTGCGGTTCCAGCCGATTGGGATGCGTTTCATCGAGCGCGAACAGGCAACCGCGATTCTGCAATGCGAAGCCGACGTTGCCCGGCACGATCTGCGAGCCGAAGCCGAAGTAATTGCTTTGGATGAACGAGCAACAGTTGCGGTCCTTGTCGACGACCGTCAGATAGATCGTATCGCCATGAGCCAGCTTCGCGTCGATGTCGCCCGGCACCACTTGCTTCGCCGCCCTAGCCATGTCGATGCGAGCGGCCTGTCGCGCGGCGTACTCTTTGGAGATCAACTCTTTCGTCGGTGGCACTCCGAACGCGGGATCGAAATAGAACCGCGAGCGATCCGCGAACGCCAGCTTCTTCGATTCAATCAGCAGATGCAGGTAGTCGGGATGAAACGGGCCCAGCGACTTGAGGTCATGCCGTTCCAGCACGTTGAGCATCTGCAGCGCTGCGATCCCCTGCCCGTTGGGCGGAAGTTCCCAAACGTCGTAGCCGCGATAGTTCGTGCTGACCGGTTCCACCCACTCGGAGGTGTGATCTTTGAAATCGTGCATTGAGAAATACCCGCCGTTCGCTTCGCTGAACCGCACGATCTCGCCGGCGATCGCTCCTTCGTAGAAGGCATCTCGCCCTCCCGTCGCGATCGCGCGATAGGACGCGGCGAGATTCGGGTTCTTGAATATCTCGCCCACGCGCGGAGCTTTGCCGTTCGGCAAGTAGGTCTTCGATGAATCCGGCCACTGCGACAGACTGCTGGCCGAGCTGGACCAATAGCCCGCGATGATTTCGCTGACAGGAAAACCTTCGTCGGCCGTTTGGATGCTCGATGCGAGCAGCTTGTCGTAGTTCATCGTTCCAAACTTCGACCGCAGCATCTCCCAACCATCAACGCAGCCCGGCACAGACCACGACAGCGGTCCAGTCTCCGGCATCTCGTCGAGCTTCTTCTGAGCAAACACCTCGCGATTGACGGCGTAAGGACTCCGCCCGCACGCATTCAGGCCGTAGAGCTTCTTGGTCTTCGCGTCCCAATAGATCACAAAGAGGTCGCCGCCGATGCCGCAACTCATCGGTTCGACAAGTCCAATCATCGCGTTGGCCGCAATCGCCGCGTCGGCCGCGTTACCTCCGGCCTTAAGGATGTCCAACCCCGCCTGAGCCGCCAGCGGATGACTGGTCGCGACAATGCCGTTCTTCGCAATCACCACCGACCGCCCCGGATGCGGCAGTGTCTTCGGTGGAGCGGCCTCGGCCGTCGCCGACGTGAAATCCAATCCCGCAAAATATCCCAGCGACATGGCGGTCACTCCCAGCCACAAAACATGGTTCAAAAGTCTGCGTCGATTCACAATCAGTCCCTTCTCAGAGCAGCAAACTGGTAAAGCGAAACGATCACATAGTCTCAACATCCTGATCCCGGCCGGCAAGCAGTAAAGTCGAACTGCCCGCATCTTCCGCCCACCGTTTTTCGACCGCTCTTCTAAAACTGATCGGACGGCAGACGGAAAATAAAACAGGCCAACATGTCCACTCCGGGCGTGATCTTCAATGGCGGCGGAACGAGGAGTGGCCACCTGGATTTGTCGCTTTGTTCGACTCTGTGTCCCGTCGCGCCTCAGTGATTCCCATTCGCGATTCGGGACTGGTCACAATCGAACAAAGGATTGGAAACCTCAGAGGTGCGACTAGTCACAGAGGAAGATCATTGAGAATCACGCCGAAACCGCCGCCGGACTCGACGGCCTCAGGGGCCACCGTGACGTCGGCGGCATGCGAGCCAGCATCTAAAACGCCTTCCCGATCGAAGGGGTCGATGCTCTGATCTCGCTGATGAAAGATTTCGAAGCCAAGAACGAGTAACAGAGTTCGCACGATTTGAGATTGCGCAGTTCCGCCGACAATCGGCGACAATAGGCTTCATGCTTTTTTTGCTGAAATGATTTTGCTGACCACATTAGCGTCATCGCTACTCAGCAAAATCATTTCGGGCAAAATCATAGTTCACCGGTTGACGACAGTAGAAAATGGCGGTGCTGGTCGGCTGCATGTGGTGTGATAGAGTGCGAAGAGTCGGAGCTTGAAGTGGCCGTAGTGGCGGTCGCCGTAAGCTCGACGTTGTAGGATTCCGATCTTGTTGTTGGTGCCTTCCAGCGGGCTTGTTGAGATTGGGTGGTTCTACAATCAAGAGGCCCACGCGATGCCCTCGGAGCGCTTGGCTCATGGTGCTGAGGAAGCGGATGCTGGTGGCTTCTTGCGCGAACTGACCTTAGCCAAATTCGCTAGCGGTACGTCCGCCGATCCGCTTGCTTGGCCGAGATTCAAACACTCTCGTACAAAGACCTCGCTTCCGACCGCCAAACCGTCGCCGCCGTGCAAACCCTCAAGGCAATCCTCGCTCACGCGTCGAAGGGCGAGCCGGACTGCATCATGCGAGTCAATGACTCGAAAGGTGGTCTTGGCCTGTATCGCGTGAGCAAGCCTAAGCTCGACGTTTTGTACGCCGCAAAAGCGTGACTGTCGATTCAGGGGAGGGCGAACGACGCTCTCGGCGATGCCGCGTCGCCACCGGAATCGTGGGCGAGGCCGGGGGCTTCGTGAAGGGTGCAAACTTTGGTGCGTTCAGCCTCGTTGCCGCTTCGAGTTTCAGTGAGACTTGAATCTGACGTCCGAGCGAGGTGCATGGCGACGCGAAAACCGATGTGCGGACTGCGGTATGAGCGTGGAATTGCTATTTGGCTTCGCAGCTCGCGGCGCGTCGATTGCAGTTCGGCTTCGAACCGACCGACATTGGGTAGCTTCAAGATGGGGTTGGTCCTTGCAAACTGAGTGTAATGGCGAGGTGCTTCGTCCGAATGCATCCGAAACTCCAGCCACATCTCGGTGGCGCCGGTAAATTGCTCCGTGAGGTCGAACTCCCTCGGGACGACGGACAACCTGCCGCGATGCTTGAACACGGAGTACCATTCTTCCGCCACTGACTCCATACCTTGCCGACCAGCCTTGCGCACTCTTATTTCGAATTCCGAATTCTCGACGTGCAATCCCGCTACATTCACCAATTTCGCACGCCGAATCGGCGACGAAACCGTGTAGTGGTAAACCAAACGCAACGGCTGATCGAGCGACTTCGGACAAAGGTATTTCGTCACTTCGTCCGGTTCTGTGTGAACATGAGCGTTCTCGGCACGCTCCAAAAAATCGTTGATGCCGCAATTCATGTCATACGCATGCACAAATAGGTCGCGAGCGCCACCACCAAACACCAAGCGGCTCTCCTCTGCCGGCATCTCGCCCGTCGTGGCAAATGACACGACACCTTCCCACTGCGACGGCTTGCGAATCGAGGCATCGGTCCATTCCCACACATTTCCTGACAAACCCAACAGCCCTAGTGACGAGCGACTCGATCGCCGCGCGGCGACGATTGTGTCATCGACAGGCGGCAAGCTGTCCACGAGCGTCGCTACGGGCGTACCGCGCGACAAGAGGTCAAAGCCATACGCGGCATAGGTCATTTCGATTTCCCAAGGCAGATGATAAGTCCAAGGCCCCGGTTCGAGCATCGTGAGCTTTCGGCAGAACAACTCCGCTTCATCGAACGTGATGCCGGTCATCGGCAGGTCCTGATCCTCAACGAGTGTCGGCGAAGTAGCTACAGCAGCATTACCCATCACAGCCGCGAATTCGCGCCGCGTCACTTCACACTCTCCTAGGTAGAAGTCGCGATCGATGTTTCGCCAATCAATCCGTTCGGTCAGTTCGTGATGTTCGGAAAATGGGGGCCACGACGCGATCGGCGCTGGTGCTGGAACTCGCCGAAATCTCATGCCGAGCGAATTAACGTAGGTGTCTGGGTCCAGCAATCCATGCACTGGAGACCGACCGAACCACAGGCACGCCAACGCGATCAGCGCACCGCTCAGCACCAGCAATACCCATGATCCCATCCGCAGCCGACTCCTCGCGTTCGGCTTCGGTGCGTGGACGGAGTGAACTCCAGCTTCGCTCTCAAGCCGGATCCGCCAAGGTATTTCTCGCATCGTGTCTGGCAGACCGCGGGCCACCGCCCAAGCGGCGCGAAACACTTCACAGAATTCTTCAGCAGTCGCATACCGATTTTCTGGCTCGGCCGCCAGACACGTTCGCCATACGGTCCGCAATCCGTCCTCGCAGGCGCCGGCCGATTCAGGCAATTCCAGCGTCTCGCGCATCATCCGAGCCGTGACTTCCGCGAGGGTACCGCCGGAAAAAGGGTGCCGCCGATAGACCAACAGAAACGTGATGGCACCCAGGGAAAACAAATCGCTGCGAAACGTGACCTTTCCACTGAGCAGTTGTTCGGGAGCCATGTACAACGGGGTTCCCGCGACCAGATCCGCGTCCGAGTGTCCCTCAAACGCCAGGCCAAAATCCACAATGACGAGCTGACCCGAAGATTCGTCACGCAATACGTTGCCCGGCTTCAGATCGCGATGCACGATCCCCGCAGCGTGAATCGCTGTCACCCCTTGAACGATTTGATCCAGCATGCTGAGTACAAGGTCGTCGCTCCTTTTTGGGTTTTGTTCCAGCCAGTTTTGCAGGGTCGTGCCAGGGATCCATTCCATCACGAAGTACACGAGTCCGGACGTGTCCTCCTCCGAAACATGAAAAATCGTGACCACATGTGGATGCCGAATGCGGCTAGCCATCCGCGCTTCATTGAGGAACTGACGGCGGCGAGTCGCATCCTCTGCGAGCGACGGGGCCAGCACTTTGATGGCAACGGGGCGATCCAACCGAGCATCCCAAGCTCGAAACACGAATCCCGTGTGTCCCAAGGCCACGCAAGTTTGGAGCGTGTAACCACCGAGTCGCCCCATGTTGGCCGACGATTCGCAACCCCCGATTTGAGCCAACACCGCCGCCAGGTCCGAGTCCCTCAAGCAGCGATCATCGTTCCGCGTCGTGAGCAACGACGAGTAGGCGACATTGGCCGGGACTTCAAACTGCCCCCCCCACCTTGCATGTGCAGCCAAGAGGCCTTCAACTTCGCGCGCGAGAAGCGGGGCTTCTTGCGACAACCGCGCGAGCCACACCTGTCGTTCCGCCTCCGAACGGAAACTCAGCGCGGCCGAGAACGCGGACTCCAGTCGATCAACCGATGGCAAAGACATCACAACTCCAATCTCTCACGTCAAGCGGAGCCGGCCGGAGCGGTGTCTCAGAGTTCTTTCGAAAGTCATTTTGTTCTTGTAGCCCAACCCTTGGCCCGTCGTAGGATCGGTTTTTCTTGGAAAGTCAATGCTCAGTCAAAATCCTACGCCCCACAAGGAGTCGGGCGACGGGTGCTTCGGACCTTTTCTGCGATCACCGCGGACATTCCATCAGTTTGGATCTTTCATGGACTGCTCAGGGTGAGACCAGCGTGCGGCTTCGATTGACAATGGGTTCATGAAAAAAGAGCAATGGTTAGTCCCCAAAGGATTCATCGCGCAGACGCCGAGCTAGCCAGGCCTTGGAAAACTCCCACTTACGGTACGCGGTGGCCCGTGAGATCCCTAACAATTCCGCCGCTTGCTCGAGCGACGCTCCGCCAAAGAGTTTCAGTCGGACCAGTTCCGCATTGTCTGCCGACCGTTCCTCCAACTCGCGTATCGCTTGTTCGAGTCGCAGAAAATCCTCGGCCAACATGGCGACCGATTCGACGTCTGACTCGCTGCCGTAGTCCGGTAGGACATGGCCAGTTTCCAATCGTCTGCGAGATCGTCGCGACCGAGCACGGTCCACCAGAATCTGCCGCATGGCTTGAGCCGCGAAACGGATTGACCACACGGACAGCGGCCCACCCTCAGTCTCCGTACGATGCACCAGTTTCAAATACAGCTCATGAACCAGCGCGGTTGCAGTCAGCGTCGAATCCTTCGGCTCCTGGGACATCAATCGCTGCGCAACCTGGCGCAACTGCTCGTAATCCAACGCGCGGGCCGAGTCGGACGGCCCATTCTCCCGCCGACCGCCCGCCCGCGAATCCCTACCGTCGGTTGATGCTTGCCGGACATCGAGCATGCGACATCTCTCCACATCCATCCGAATTCGATTTGCAGAACATCCCGGCAAGATCGGTGCGGAAAGTCGATGGCGAGTTGCTGCCGAGAACTCTTGATTGTGTCAGGTTATGTCCACCAAGGCCGTCCAGCAAGCAAACACACTGTTAGCGCCTAAACGCCGGGCCTTAATTGCCGTCGCTTTTTCAAAATCTTCCAAGAACACCTGAGACGTCCGCAGCCAAGCTCCGCCTTTCAGAGCGTCGGCCGGGTGCTGTTCTTTGTGCCCCTTGGTCGGGGTCTCTCGGACGGCTCTGGTTTGACGCTCCTCTCGTTTTGAGAGCGGCGCCAAACCAGAGGATTCGCCAACCCAGACTGCGAACCCCCTGATTCGCAAAAAGGAGCCAACGATGATGCTTTCCAGCGTTCGTCAACCTCCCATCCTCGCCCAAAAAACCATCCTATTGATCGCCCTGGTGTTGGTGAATTCCGGTTGCGGCGGCCCCTCCGCGTTCGATCCTGCAAGTTTCAAGGAGTCAGCAAGCTTCCTCTCGAAGAGCAAACCGTACGTCGATTTTGAAGCGGCCTGTAAAGCAAAGAACCCAGTTCAGCTTCAAAAAGCAACCGATGAATTTGCAACATCTATTGCCGCTTTGAAAGGTCAAGAAGTGCGGTGGACATTAATCGTCTCGAAAATCGAGGAGGACGGATGCCTCTTCAAAGTATCGAATCACGACGTATTAGTCGCAGGTTATCTGCAATCCAAAGACGCGCCTGACTGGAAAACAACAGTGGCAGGATTAGCCGTGGGGCAGTCGGTGAACATCACAGCCAAAATCAAAATCATCAACCCGTATGCGTCGTACCAAGGCATGATGGAAACATGGCTGAAAGACCTTGGAGTGGAGGTGAATGAGAAAAGTGTGAAAAGATTCGCCGCCGAATTTGGACCGATTTTTTCTGGAAACGGAACTATCGACGAGAAACGCGAGACTCCCTTCATTTTTGTGGCACTTTCTGATGCGAAGCCCAACTGACGCCGCTTGTGTAAAGAGTGGCACTCATCAGAGTCCGACTTCAAACATTTCACTCCGACAAAGGCGTTTCCATGTCCGAACTGATTCGCTTCGAGTGCCCGCAGTGTCGCAAATCCCTGTCGGCGAGACCCCAACATGCCGGGCGATCCACGAAATGTCCTGGGTGCGAGTGTCTGGTCAAGGTTCCGTCGCCGGAGGTGCAGACTGAGGATTTCTTTGATCTCTTGGAAGCGGCCGAACCAATGGCAAAGCTACCAGAACGAAATCCGCGTAATGAACTGTATCAGCAACTGAGCCAAGCGGCGGATTCTGGTGCGACAGACCAGGCGTTGGCGATCATTGCGCAACTGAAGGTGGAAGCCGCGAGTGATGAATTCAGCGATCTGTGGACCTTGGAACGGGAACTGAAACGAGCGGCGGTGGGAAGTTCCTCGTCAAATGTTGGCGAAACAAACACGTCGTCAGTGCGTCGCGAAATGGGGTTCAGTCCCCCACCGCCAACGTTCGAGTTACCGCCAGACCCAGTCGTTCCCAACCCAGCGTCCCAAACGGATGACGATGCGATGTCTCGGCAGACGCCGCGGCCTACACCGCCGT
>VGZH01000054.1 GCA_016872645.1 Planctomycetota bacterium
ACTGGAGACGACCGGGATCGAACCGGCAACCCCTAGCTTGCAAAGCTAGTGCTCTCCCAATTGAGCTACGTCCCCGGACCGTCACCATGCTCGCGGACGAGACCAAGGCTATTTCCTACGGACAGGAGCGAGTGGGCGTAATTGGATTCGAACCAATGACCTCAGCTTTATCAGAGCTGCGCTCTAGCCAACTGAGCTATACGCCCGAATGCACAAGGCTGATGATTTTGTCGTCTGGTGATCTTAGTGTCCAGCCTCCACTCCGTCGAATCATTGCAACGTTTGACACCGCACAAACAGTTGCAACTCTTGTGAGTCGTATCGGGTGCGGGTAACAAAGCTCAAAGATTGTCGTTGCGAATTTGCGAATCCGCAGATTTTACGAGGATCGATGCCAACTGGTAATTGAAGCCAACGTTTTGTGTTGGCACTTTGTATTTCACGAATTGAAGTCGTTGATTGCAACGCCTTGTGCCTCTCTAACTTGGGGTCGTCTTTTCGACGTTCCATCTCCGCCATGGTCGAGCCCGCCGAGTCCTACGAACAGGCAATTCGATTCCTGTTTGATCGAATCAATTTCGAGCGAACTCCTGCTGGGAGTGAACAGGATTTTAGGCTTGGCCGAATGCGCAAGCTGTTAGAGCTTCTCGACAGCCCTCAGAAACGCTTGCCAACAGTCCATATCGCTGGAACAAAGGGTAAGGGTTCGACGGCGATCATGCTGGCAGAGATGCTGACTTCGGCAGGCTTCCTTGTTGGGCTTTATACTTCGCCACACGTGGACGCTTTTGAAGAACGGATGTTGGTTGGGGGCCAGCGTCCGACGCCGGTTCAAATCGTCGAACTCGTGCGCCGCGTTCAAGTCGCTGTCAGTCAATGTGAAACGTCTGCGTCCCCCTTCAGTCCCACGTTCTTCGAAGTGACGACCGCTCTCGCCTGGATGTACTTCGAAGCGCAGCGGGCCGAGATTGTCATTTTGGAAGTCGGTCTCGGCGGACGGTTAGATTCAACCAACGTTTGCTCGCCGATTACCTCTGTCATCACGACGATCAGTCGAGACCACACGCAATTGCTCGGCAGCACTCTGGCTCAGATTGCCGGCGAAAAGGCTGGAATCATCAAGGAAGGGATTCCAGTCATTAGCGGAGTGCAGTCCAAGGAGGCACTAGAGGTGATCGTGAGGCGATGCCGCGAGCAACGGGCTGATCTTTGGCAACTTGGCCTGGATTTCAGTTTTAAGCACTCTCCTCAAGGTTGTTTCAAGTCGACGGGCATCGGTCCGGAATATTCGATGACCAACTTTGGCGCGGTTGACGTTGAAACTCCGCATTCACAGTGGCCGACAATGCCACTCTCGCTGGCCGGTGAGCACCAGGCACACAACGCGGCGGTTGCGTTGGCGACAATTGACAAACTCCGGCAATTGGGGTGGAGCGTATCACGGGAAGCAGCTCAGGTTGGACTCGCGCGGGTACGTTGGCCAATGCGGATCGAAGTCGTGGCTCGAAATCCAACGGTCATTGTCGATGCCGGGCACAATTGGGAGTCGATTTCTGCACTTGGCAAGACAATCGAAGCGTCATTTCTACCGTCGTTGTCTCCAGTGGCTCGTTGCGTCTTGATTCTTGCGGCGACGAAAGACAAGGACGTGTTTGGGATCAGTCGACAGTTGTTACCTCGTTTTGATGCCATCATCCTGACGCAATATTTCAAGAATCCTCGCGCGGTTTCCGCAGGATCATTGTTGCGATTGATTCAATCCATCAGCGACGTGCCGTGCCATGTGGCTTCGACTCCCGCGGAGGCTTGGCAAATTGCTCGACGAATTACCACCTCGAAAGATTTGATTTGCGTGACGGGATCGTTCTTCATTGCCGCCGAAATGCGAGACTTGATTCTTCGAGACGATCAACGCGCGGATCATTCCGGGGCGAACTCGATGGATTCGTCCTTATGATCACCGAAATCCGATCTTTAGTTTGACCTACTGTGGCGGTTTTGACGCGTGCGACGTGACCACCATAAGAGAGTCGAAGACTCGATGGGAGTAGACATGGCGGCGGACATTGGACGCTGGATTGAACAGGCTCGCGCAGGGGACAATGCCACGCTCGGGCAACTGCTTCAGTCGTATCACAATTACCTGCGATTGCTGGCGAGGATTGAGATCGGCCGACGGCTGCAAGGTAAGGTTGATGCGTCCGACGTGGTGCAGGAAACGTTTCTTGAGGCGCATCGCCACTTCCCCAACTTTCATGGACATGCCGAAGGTCAGTTCGCACAGTGGTTGCGGACAATCTTGGCGACAACACTGTCGAATATTGTGCGGCGGTATTTGGGGACGCAGGCACGCGATCTACGATTGGAGCGGCAATTAGCCGACGATCTGGATCAATCGACCTGCGCCCTCGGACGGATGCTCGCCGATCCGCATAGCTCACCGAGCCAACAAGTGATGCGCGGCGAGCAAAGCCTGCTGGTCGCTGAAGCGATGTCTCGATTGTCGGAGGACTATCAAACGGTGCTCGTGCTGCGACACCTGGAGGGGCTGACATTTCCGCAAGTTGCCCAGCGCATGAGTCGCAGCGTGGATAGTGTCGAAAAGTTGTGGCTGCGCGGCCTGACAAAACTGAAAAAAGAATTCAACGAGGCGAAGTCATGAGCGCCCATCAAGACGACATCACGAATGACGATCCGCGAATCCTGCAAGCTTCGCGCGAATATCTCGCCGAACTGGAGGCGGGACACAAACCGGATCGTAAAGTCTTTCTTGCACGGTTTCCGGAGTTGGCTGATCAGCTCTCCGAATGCTTCGACGGGATCGAATTGGCCCAGTCGTTACGGCCTGCAGTTCCGATACCGCAATTGCAGTCCGAATTCACCGCCAGTCCTCTCGGAGACTTTCAGATTTTGAACGAGATCGGGCGTGGCGGCATGGGGATCGTCTACGAAGCGATTCAGCTTTCGCTCGGACGTCGTGTCGCGCTCAAAGTGTTGCCGTTTGCAGCCGCGCTTGATGCCAAGCAATTGCAGCGTTTCAAGAACGAGGCGACTGCGGCGGCTCAGTTGCATCACACAAACATCGTGCCGGTGTACGCAGTCGGGTGTGAACGCGGCGTCCATTTCTACGCGATGCAACTCATCGAGGGACGGTCGTTGTCGGCGTTGATTCGAGAATTGCGTGGCGACTCGCCGAACGATCCGAGTTCCTCGTCGCTTGCCACGACGGCTGCCTATCACGCCAGCGCGACTGTTGTGAAATCCTATGCGACAAGCGGCACGCAGCATTCGGGGCGCAGCCGTGAGAGCTTTCGGACTTCGGCTCGTATTGCGGCCCAAGTTGCCGACGCACTGGAGTACGCTCACGAGGCTGGAATCGTGCATCGCGATATTAAACCGGCCAATTTGCTGCTCGATACCAAGGGAGCCGTCTGGATCACCGATTTTGGTTTGGCCCAAATTGTTGCCGATGTCGGCGTGACGCAGACCGGTGATCTGGTTGGCACGTTGCGGTACATGAGTCCCGAGCAGGCATCGGGGCGGAGAATTCCGGTTGATCATCGCGCCGATGTGTATTCGCTCGGTGCGACGTTGTACGAAATGTTGTCGCTGAAGCCTATTTTTTCCGGCTCGGATCGTCCGATGTTGTTGCTGCAAATTCTCAACGAAGATCCCCGTCCATTGCGGCAGGTTGACCGCGCGATTCCGATAGAGTTGGAAACGATCGTGTTCAAAGCGACCGCGAAAAGTCCGGCGGAGCGTTACATGACTGCCGGCGAGATGGCGGCCGATCTGCGGCGATATCTCAATGAAATCCCGATTTTGGCTCGGCGGCCGACGCTGTTAGACCGCACCCGCAAATGGATGCGGCGGCATCCGTCGTCCGTTGGTGCGGCCGTGCTGATGTTGGTCAGCGGAGTGATCGGGTTGATGGTCACAACTGCAATGGTAGCTCGCGAACAGGCCGCAACCGCGTTCCGCGCAGTCGAGGCCGAAGCCCGCTTCGAATTAGCTCGCCGAGCCGCCGACGAAATGATTCAAGTCGCCGAAGAAGAGTTGTCGGACAATCCATTCCAGGAAGGCTTGCGCAAAAGGCTGCTCGAAGCTGCGCTTGAATACTATCAGGAATTCATCAAGCAACGGGAAGCGAAGCCGGAAGCGCAGGCGGAACTGGCGATCGAACGTGATCGTGTGAAGACGATCCTGGACGATTTGGCGGTTCTGCGAGCCGATCGTCAAAACTACCTGCTGAGAGATACGGGCGTACTTGACGATTTGGAGGCCACGCCTGAACAACGCGTACAGCTTGCGAAAATGAATGCGCGCCCCGAAGAGTCGCGAGGTGGGCCTCGCGAGATGCCGACACAAGAGCAACGCCAGCGATCACTCGTGATCGCCCGCGAACACGAAACCGCGCTGTCGGTAATCCTGACTACCGAACAACGGCAACGTCTGGGGCAGATCGCGCTGCAATGTCAGGGCACACGAGCACTCCGCGAACTGGATGTAGCCAGAACTCTGAAGCTCAACGCCAATCAGAAAGAGCGAATGCGAGCCATCGAAGCCGAGGCTTTTCGTGGCTTCCACGAGTTGATCCGCAATCAGTCGACAAAACCAGAAACATTGGTGGCCTATGCCCAAGAGGCTTTGCAACGGATGCTGGCGGTGCTGACGCCGGATCAACTGCAACAGTGGCGAACCATGACGGGCAAACCGTATCAAGGTCCGTTGAACAAATTCTTTATCCCTGGAAGTCAAGGCCGTGCCACTGGCGGAACGCCTCGGGGATAAGCGGCGCTCGGGCAAGAGTTTTTGACAAAAGCGCGAGACCAGCACGACGGCCTGGTGTTTGTATATTTGACTCAAGGTGAGCAAACGTCGGATGAGCACTCTTGCCCGTCCATTTTCGACGCGGGCAAGAGTGCCCATAGCCGAAGGAAAAATTCATGCGTTGGCGAACTCGGCTATGTCTGGCCACTTGCGGCCTGTTGATTGCCACGACCGCTCTGGCTCAAGGCTTTCGCGGACTTGGACAGGGTGGTCCACCTAGACCAGGATTCGGTGGCCCAGGAGGCGATTCGATCGGATCGGTCATGCTGATCGGAATCCCCGAAGTACAACACGAGCTCAAACTGTCCGATGAGCAAAAGACAAGAATCGCCGACGTCATTGGAAAAATCCAGGAGCAATCTCGCACGGTCTTCGGAGGATTCAACTTTCAAGAAGCCTTCACGCTGGAAGAGAGCGAACGTGACAAGCGGTTCGCGAAGATGCGAACTCAGATGGAAGGGATCACCAAGCAGGCCGAAGAACAACTCGCCAAGATTCTCGACAAGTCACAAGCCAGTCGATTTTCTGAACTCCAATTACAACGCGGCGGCGTTGGCTCGCTGTTGCGCGAGGAGATCGGCAAGCAACTCAAGCTCAGCGAAGCGCAGCGCGATAAACTCCGCAAACTGATCGAGCAGAATCCACCGTTCTTCGCACCGCCCGAACAGCGCAAGAAAGCGGAAGCCGACGTCGTCGCGGTGCTCGACCCGAAGCAGCAAGGACAATGGGAGAAGCTCAAGGGAGCGGACTTCGCGTTTCCTGAACCAAACTTCGGCTTCGGTCCTCCGGGTGGCCCTGGCGCATTCGGACCACCAGGTGGCGGCGGGCCGGGTGGTCCCGTCGGGCCGATGCCAGGCAATCGAAAACTGGTCAAACAGTTCGATAAGGACGAAGACGGTCGCTTGAACAAGGAGGAGCGTCAGGCCGCTCGCGACTCGATGAAGTCCGAAGCCGGCCGACGCGGTGGTTTCGGTCCTCCGGGTGGTCCCGGCGGACGTGGTCCCTTTGGCCCGCGCTCGGAACCGGGCAAACCCGGCCCGCGCGTTTCGCCCGATGATGTTTCTCCCAGCGACGCGCCTCTGTACGACCCGCAAGTCTTGCGAACAATCTTCATCGACTTCGAGGACAACGATTGGGAAGCGGAACTCGCCGACTTCAACAACACAGACGTCGAAGTCCCGGCCACTCTGACTGTCGACGGCCAAAAGTATCCGAACGTCGGCGTTCACTTCCGAGGTATGTCGTCGTTCATGGCGGTACCGGTCGGCTCGAAGCGGTCGCTCAATCTATCGCTCGACTTCGTCGACTCGACGCAACGGCTGCTCGGCTACAAAACGCTGAACCTGTTGAATGCGCACGAGGACGATTCATTCCTCAGTTCAGTGCTGTATTCACACATCGCCCGGCAGCACATTCCCGCTCCGAAGGCGAACTTCATGAAGGTTGTCATCAACGGCGAGAGCTGGGGCGTCTATGCCAACCTGCAGCAATTCAACAAGGAATACCTCGCCGAGAATTTTCCATCGGCCAAAGGAACGCGCTGGAAAGTCTCCGGATCGCCGGGCGGCGGCGGCGGCTTGGAATACCTTGGCGACAACGTCGAGGACTACCGACGCCGCTACGACATGAAGTCCGGCGACGACAATAAGGCTTGGAAGCGGATCATCAAACTCTGCAAGACGCTCAACGAGACTCCGGCCGACGAACTCGAAGCCGCGCTCGAACCGCTGGTCGACATTGATGGGCTGCTGTGGTTCCTGGCACTCGACAACGCGCTGATCAACTGCGACGGCTATTGGATTCGAGCCAGCGACTACAGCATCTTCCTGGATGCGAAAGGGAAATTTCACTTTTTGCCGCACGACATGAACGAAGCCTTCCGCGCCCCGATGGGACCGGGCCCCGGTGGCCCCGGTGGAGCACGAGGTGGTCCTCCCGGCCGAGGCGGTTTCGGCGGTCGGCCGGGCGAGGGACGTCCCGATGGACCGCGCGGGGAAGAACGCAGTCCTGAAGAACGACGACCCAACGGTGATCGTCCGAATGATCCCCGTCCGGGTGACAACGCTCGCCCCGGTGGCCTCGCGTTTGATCTCGATCCGCTGATCGGACTCGACGACGCTCGTAAGCCGCTCCGCAGCAAAGTGCTCGCTGTACCGAGCCTTCGAACGCGCTACCTGCAGCATGTCCGTACGATTGCCGAGGAATCGCTCGACTGGAAGAATCTTGGCCCGGTCGTCGCGCAGTACCGATCGCTGATCGAGAAGGAAATCGAGGCCGACACTCGCAAGCTCGGCTCGTTTGCTGATTTCCAAAAGGCGACCGCCGATGTTGCCGCCAAAGAATCGAACGACAAGCCGGACGCCGAACCGACACGACGCTTTGGCCCACCCCGTCACTCGGTCAGCCTGCGAGCGTTCGCCGACCAACGTCGCGAGTTCCTGCTCAAACATCCTGCGGTCAAGTCCGCCATCGCCAAGTGATATTTCGTTGCGACAGCAGTCGTGAGAAGATATTCACATTGACGCGGTCAAGTCCGACATCGCGAGTAAATCCAGATCCCTCAAAGAGGAGATCCCTGTTTCCGAATACCTGCCGTCCTGATCCGCCGCACTCTGAGTCTCATGGAGCGGAGCGAGCTCTCGGAGCAGTTGCGAGAAACGTCTTGCCACAAGACGGCGTAGTGGGCGACACCAATGATGTCAGCCGAGTTCTTCCTCCCGAATTGACGCCACTCCCCGTATCGCCGTCCCTCGTCAGTCCCCGCGGTGCCAGCGAAATGAAGTTTGTCGTGGATGCAAACATTGCAGACGCGATCGCGGTTTGGGCAAAGCAACATCTTGCGGCGGACCCGCATGGTGGCGAAAGCGAAGAGGGATATCGCGTCAACAGCCTGTATCTCGACACGTTAAACTTCGACACCTATCGCCGTTGTCCCAGATTTCGTCGACGCAAATTTCGTCTGCGACGCTACGGAAACGAATCGACGATCTGGCTGGAACTGAAACGCAAACGCAACGGACTGGTACGCAAGCGTCGAGTCTCCGTCGCGGAAACCGATTGGACTCACCAAATCACGCAACCTGCCGATCCGGAATGGGAGGGAGCTTGGTTTCGTCGACGGCTCGACCAACGCCAACTGCGGCCCGTGTGCCGCGTGACGTATTGTCGGACAGCTTACGTCGGAACATCTGCCACCGGCCCGCTTCGACTGACGATCGACCGCGAACTGTTCGCCACAGACGCGACCGACTGGCACGTTCCGACTGGTCCTCTGACTGGCGAGCCACTGTTGAACAGCCAACGAATCGTGGAACTCAAATTTCGCGACGTACTCCCTAATTCTTTTCGTGGCCTGATTCAAGATTTGCGATTGGCACCCAGATCATTTTCAAAGTACCGTGAGAGCGTCGCGGCCTGCATTGCGCTGTCGCGTTTGACGGGTGTATGCGACTAAACGGCGGCGCGCAAGGATAAAATAATGCCCGATTGGCTACGACGAAGTTTTGACGCCACCCCGATCGGCCCGTGGCAAACGTTACTTATCCGTCTGGTCGCCGCACTCCTGTTAGGAAGCGTAGTCGTCGGCATCCACCGAGCCACACGCGGCCGCACTTCGGACCACTCGACTACTTTCTCCGCCACCCTCGTGATGCTCTGCGTGCTGATCGCGATGGTGACACAGGTGATCGGCGAGAACGTCGCGTGGGCATTCAGCCTGGCCGGAGTCCTGTCGATCGTTCGCTTCCGGACCGTCCTGCGTGATACCAAAGACACGGCGTTCGTGATCTTTGCCGTCGTCGTTGGCATGTCGATCGGAGCGGGACAGCCCGCGATCGCGCTGATCGGATTGGCAACGGTCGGTATTGCTGCGGCGGTTTATCGAGACCGCCCGCGCGAAGCGGCAGTGGTCCTTCACCAAAAACTTCTGATCGTGAAACTGTCGTGGTCGCCTGAATTGGAGACTCAACTTCGCGACGCGTTGTCGAAGTATGTGACGGATGTGCAATCGCTCGCCGCCAGCACGATCCGGCAAGGCTCGGCGATGGAATTGCACTACCGAGTCAACCTGCCCCTTACAGCATCACTGCCGCAACTGATCGCCGACCTGAATCGCCTTGAAGGGATTCTGGCAATTGAAATCCGTTCCGAACACACGGCCGACTGATGTCTTACTTTGCGGCGTGTGGTGTGGAACTCTCGTATAGCTTTGCCAATTCCACCAGCAGCGGCTCAATCAGTCCGAGATACTCTTCTTCGGGTAATTCGGTCTTTCGCAACCGCAAATCAGCCAGTTCCTGTTCCAGCTGATCGCGTCGCTCGCGATGTTTGGCCGATAGCTGTTCCTCGCGATCGCTCCGGATTAGGTGCCATCGTGCTGCGCGAGCACCATCCACCGCGACTCCGCTCTTCGCCGATTTCGTCGCTCGGATTCCTTGAAACCAATCGGCTGGCGTGCCGAGCTTGTCACCGTTGTCATCGAGCAGCGCATGCTCGGTCATCAAGCGTCCGTTGCCGGAGTAGAACTCACTGACACGCGATGACGCCAGCAGGAAGGCTTCCAGCAACGATGTTTGCTCATCCTTGTCGAGGTCAGCCTGCGGATCGCTGATCGCGGACGACAGGTAATCGCCGAATCGAGCGAAGTTGTATTCATGCCCGCTCTTCGTCGCTGAAACGACGACTCGGTTTGGGGCAGAGAGTTCATTCACAAACGGCCCGCTGCTGCTCGCACAATTGATGACCGCGATCGGGCGCACAATCGGCTTGAGCCATTCCGCCAGTTCACCAGCAGCGACATCCGGCCCACGCAAATTGAACCGCGCGACCTTGCCATCAAACGTCCCGTGCCCAATCAGGATCAACCAAAGCGGTGCCATCTGTATTCGTTGCGGGTCTTCCGATCCCGCCGCTTCCGCCAGACGATTCTTCAATCGCTCGCGATCCGCCTCCGAGCCAACATTGTCCAATCCAATCAGAGCATCCTCCGCACCCCCTAGTTTCGCTGCATCGCTCCAACGACCGGCCCATCGACGGAACTGCTGCCCATACTCTGCCGAACCCTCCGCGCCGACGACGATCAGCACCATCGGTCGAGACTCATTGGCGAAGGTCCAATTTCCAAATCCCAATGTCCAAGTCATGACTAATGACCAAATCCCAAACAACAACAACAGACGTCTGGCTGAGAACCCACACCGCTGCGCGCTGGGTCTTGGAGCTTGGACATTCCTTGGGCATTGGATTTTGGACATTGGAGTTTCCACAACCTACGGCATTCCTCGCCAGCGGCGCAGCCCCCATTCGCCGATCAGGCATCCGACCGCCAGCAGAAACACCGACGACTGATGCCACAGTGGGTACGTCCACGTTTCGACGATTGGAATCTTGCGGTTTGGGAGACTGCCAACAAACTGATCGAGGTCTTCGGCTTCGATCATTTCGCCACCGGTGTCCTTGGCGAGTTGAGCCAGCAGCGAACGATTGACCGCGAGCGTCCGAAACTCTTCCGTCTGCGGCTCAGCGGTCCAGCCGATCTCGCGCTGTCCGACTTCGCTGCCGTCCGCCGCAGTGACGGTGATCGTCGCTCGGTACGCGCCGGGAGCACGCGGAGCGAATGTCGCTTCGTACTGTCCGGGGGAACGATCGCTGCTCTCGGCCACGAGTTCGACTTTGCGATCGTCTGGCGTTTGTACTCGCAGCGCGACGTGAGCGTTGTCGAGCGGTTCAAACTGGACGTCGCGCGCCCGTATCAGCACTTGTACCGATGGCAGAGGCCCGGCAAACGTGCGGCGCGTTTCGACTTCGACGCGGCCCGGCACATCGGAAACCAGCCAGCGCACCGTTTGCCGCCAGGATTTTTCGAGATCGCTCTGGGTGTGATCGGTTCGTTTAAGATTCCATCGCCACAGATCGCCGACCAACAGTGCCGACGTGCGGCCTCGGCCAAACGGTTGCACGACTAGCGCGGGGCGTTCGGTTCCGTCAGACGCAGTCACCTGAGCGAGCACCGATGCACCCGGCTTGATCGCTCGCACGCTGTTGAGACTTTTGAATTCCGGCATCGTTGCAAGCCGCTTCTGTTCGTCTGGCTCGTTCGTCCGCATGCGGACCCACGGCTGCAACCAGCCTTCGCGTGTCAGCAGCAGCCGATACCCCGCGTCGATCGTGGCTGGGTCGGCTCGATCCAAGTAGACCGGCAACATCTCGCCGATGCCCGCTCGCTGGTATCCCCCTTCGACGAACGACTCCTTGCCCCCGAGCATCAACAATCCGCCACCGCGCCGGCTGACGAACTGCTGCAACAGCGACATCTGGTCCTGCGTAAAGAACGCCGCCTCGATGTCGTCCAGCACTACGGCGTGAAAGCGAAATAGCTCGTCTGAATTCTTGGGAAAGCCGCCGATGAGCTCTTCCTTGTTCTCGGTTCCCAGCCGCAGCAGTACCGGCTGGTCGTATTGCTCCGCCTGTTCGTCCTTGTTGCCGAAGCCACGAAACAGCGGATTGGTCCGCTCACCCGAGCGGCTGAGAAACGTGAACTTCGGCTCCTTCTTGGCGATCCGCACGAGTCCGACCAGTTTGACTTCGTCGTCCTCGTCAAGGGCTCGCCGAAGAAACTTGAACTCCCAATTCGGCCGGCCGCCGACGTACAGCACTCGGAACGGCCCGCCCCCACGATCGACCGTCACCAGCCGCCGATTGTTGGCCAGCGTCGCCTCCTTGGAGTTCGAGTCGCTCTCGCTCAGCTTTTCCTCGCCGGCCAAGTACGCCTGCACGGTGTAAAAGCTCAACCCCGACTTCTCCGGGCGCAGCAAGAATCGCTGCACCGACGGCTCGCCATCGACAATCTTCTCGACCTTGCGCCGCTCGATCTCTTCCCCCGCTGCGTTGAGCAACCGCACGCCGAGTTCTTTGTCGGCAACCGCTCTCCCATCGAGCGTCGCGGTGATCGTCACCGGTGCTGCCTCAAAATTCGTCTGGCTCACCGCGACATGCGAGACCGACAAATCGACCAGCCCCCGATCGGCTCCGATCGCCACTGAATATACTGGCGGAAGTTTCTTCGCATCGAGTGGCACGTCGGACAAATCGGTCCCGTTGCCATCGCTCAGCAGCAGGATGCCTGCCACCGGCTGTCCTCGAAAACGATCGACGAGTGCTGCCAGCGACGTGTTCATCGCCGACGCCTCGCCATCGATCGTCAGTTCTGAGAACGATTTGACCGGTCGCAGATTCGTGTCGAATACATACCGCCGCACGTCGAAGTCCTGAGCCAATCGAGTCAGCCACAACGACTCGTCCGCCAGCCTCGTCTTCATCGTCTGACCGCGCGACGCAGTTTGATCCCCGTCAGACAGTTTCAAACTCTGGCTGTTATCGGCAACAACGAGAAAAAGGTTGCTCCCCGGCCGCGGCCGAGTCCCCGTGAAAAGTGGTTCGACCAAACAGACGGCCAGCGCGATAACAGCGATCCCTTTTAACAACGCAGCCAGTCCCCGCACCCACGTTGCTGATCCCGCACGGCGATACGACCAAACCAGCATCGCCAATGCGACCGCCGACAACAGTATCGCTCCGCCCAGCCAGTGACGTGCTCCTAAGGTCACTTCGGCGAGAATCATTTGCCGCTCCCCAATCTTTCGTAGTAGCGGCGGGTTTTCTCGGAATACTTGGGGGGCACCGGATCGCGGTCGAGCGGCACAATCGCCTGCTTCGAAGTGCGTCGCAGCAACTCATCCGACACGCGGTTCGACAACTCAACCAGCGGTTGAGCAACATTGACTCGGACGAGATTCCAATTTGGCTCCTTTGAGTGCCGTTTCATCTCGGCGCGAATCGCGCGAGCTTCATCGCGGATGCGAGCGGCTTCGGCTCGCAGTTCAGGATCATCGACCATTTCTTCGACATCGCGCAGACGGTCGGACCAGTTGAGAAAATCTTCGCCGGAGATCGGCGCGAATTCGCGATTCGCGTCACCTTCAACTGACCGTGCTCCGCCCGGCTGTTTGCTGTCCGCCAATTGCGGAGCACCGCGCCGGCCGCTTTGCGGTTGGCCGGGCTGAGGTTGCCCGCCTTGCAGTTGCTGCCCCGGTTGTCCGGATTGCTGACTCGGTTGAGATTGCCCCGGCTGACGCTCGCCGGGTTGATTTCCTGGCTGCTGCTCCGGTTGTTGCCTGCGTTGAGGTTGATTGCCAGTCGGCTGGCCGGGCTGCTGCTCACCTGGCTGTTGTCCGTTCGCCGGACGCTGACGGGGTTGATCTTCGTTGGGCTGCCGTTCGTTGGGTTGTTGTCCGACGCGTGCCTGCCCCGGTTGTTGTCCTGCCGGCGATTGCTGTTCATCGGGTCGTTGTGCATTCGGCTGCTGCCCATTTTGGCGTTGTCCCTGTTGGCGCTCACCGTTTTGGTTCTCATTCGGGCGTCGATCACCAGGTTGTTGCTGCGAAGCCTGATTGGGTTCGTCCTTTGTCTCCCCCTCTCCTTGTCTCCCGTTCTCCCCCTCATGCTCCGATCTCTCACGTGGTAATTGCGATCCCTCCTCCGGCGAATTGCGAGCGACCTCGCGGTTCAACTCCTGCGACAGGTTTTTCAACTGCTCTCGCGCTCGTCGCAGAGCTTCGGTCTCGTCGCCGAGCACGGCTTCAGCAGCCTTCTCGACTTCCTCGCGAAGTTGCTTGATCCCTCGGTCGGCGATCTGTTCAACCTTCTGCGCGTCCTCGATCAGGCCGCGTTGCAGCGAACGGCTGGCGGCTTCAAGTGCCCGATCGACCTTCTGGTTCTGCACGTTGCGAGAGGCGTCATACAGCCGCTCGGTCAAAAGCGGCTCGGTTTGTTCCGCCTCTTCGATCGTCTGCTTCATCCGTTCGGTCAGGTTTGAGAGTTTCTCCTTTTGCTCGTTCAACCCTTTCACAACCTCGTCGCTGCGGCTGTCGTCGCGGAGCGATTTCTTGGTAGAGGGATCGGGCTTCGTGATTTCGGTGAGCTTCTCCGAAATCTTCTGCTGTTCTTGATCGAGTTCACGGGCCGATTCTCGCATCTCACGCATCTCGTCGTTGAACCGGTTCGACGCTTGGCGGCGGAACTCATTGCGGAGTTCCTCGAACTCTTTTTCGGCCCGAGTTCCCGACGCGGCCGCTTGACTGACCTGTTCTTTCTCAAGTGCCTCGGACGCGCGCTGGACTTGTTCGCGAGCCTGTTCAAGCCGCTGCCGTTCCTCGGACATGCGTTCCTGATTTTCAGGTGACTCCATGCGAGCCTGCAGTTCGTCAGAGTCACGAAGCACCTGTTTCTGCTCGTCCTGAAGCCGTTTGAGTTGCTGCTTGATCTCCTCTTTTTGTTCGGCGGTCTGAGCTTCCTGCAGCGCCGACTGCAGATCCTTCAGCCGCTCGTTGAGATCGTTCTGCCGCCGAGCCAACTCGCGCAACCGGTTGAGCACTTGCCGAGTCTCGCGATCTTCCGGCTTCTCTTGCTGAGCCTGCGCCTGCCGCTGCGATTCGTAGCGATTCTCCTCCTTCTTCAAATTGAGCTGCTCCATTTGCTGCTGCTGCTGTCCGGAGCGGGGCTGCGATTGGCTCTGCGAACTGCTGGCTTGTTGCTGCTGTTGCTGCTGTTGCTGACGGACGACCTCGTGCTCGCGAGCACGCAGCTTGAGCAGTGCCTGATACGCCGCTTGCTCGGCAGCCAGTGCCGGTTGCAGCGTTGCAGCTGACGTTTGCTCGTGAGCGGTCATCAACTGCTTGACCGCTTCCAACATGGATCCGATCAGCGCCTCGACATGCGCCTGCGATTGCTCGTCGCCGACTTTTTCGGCGAGGGCTTTCGATTTTTCCAACAAGGCGTTCTGAGCCTGGACGAGTTGCTCGACATCTTCCGCGAATGGCATCGTCGCTTTCGGGCCGGTCTCGCGGCGGATCAACTTCCAGGTTGCGTTGATGATGTCCTTTTGGTTTTGAGCCAACTGCTGAGCCTGCTGTCCCGCCGGGCTGTTTTGTTGCTGTTGCTGTTGTTGCTGTCGTTGTTGCTCGCCGCCCGGAGGTTGCTGACCTTGCCGGAAAATTTCCTCGAAGTGCCGCACCTCGGCAAAGTACATGTCACTCGATGTGCGACGCAGATTGCCGTCGGGGCCGAAGTCCTCGGCCCAGAAGAAATACGACAGCAACTGATCCGGCTGGGCTTCGAGTTCTTCAAACTTGATGGCGTTGGCCAGTTCATGCTTCTGTTTGGCGGCGGCATTCTCGCCCAAGATGACGTCAATCGGCGAACTGCCGGCGAGTGCGAAGCTCAGCCCCATCCGTTTGACGCCGAAGTCATCCCACGCAGTCGCCTTGACGTCGAGCTCTTCCAGCGGCGAGACCTCCAAGTCTTTGGCCGGTTGGACAAGCTTCAGCGTCGGCGGCTGATTGGGTACGACGTTGATCGAGATGTCCGCCTGCTCGACGTTGCGGCGGTCGGCCTCGTCGATCAATTCCAGCTTGAGACGATGCGACTTTGTGGCGGTGATCGTCGCCTCGTAGTAGCCGTCTCGCTCGGCGAGACGAATGCCGGACGCGCCATCAACATCCTTGGAGTTAGCATCGTCGGTCGGCGTTCGGCTTTCCTGTCGCGGAGCGGCAGGGCTACGTTCGATGAACCGCGCCAGCTTGACCGATTTGTTCAATTTGCAGATCAACGTCACCTGCGTCCCTTCGACGACCGAGATCGTGCGGACGTCTTGCACCACTCGCTCTTTGAGGCCGGTGTAGCTCGGGTAGACCAGCCGCGCATCGGCTCGTTCGAGCCGCGGGTACTCGAACACTGTGACGCGATACGTCGGCGTCGCTCGTCCGCCGAGTTCCACTCGATAGTCCAACGATTCTTTGACCGTCGCGATCCTGCCGCCGAAGACCGGGTCTTCCAGACTGCGTGTCATTTCCAATTGCGTCGACTCGCCAGCCACCGGTTGCATGACGAGCGTCGCCTCGGCCGGAACTTGCCCGATGATTCGAGCCAAAACCAACAGACTGGTTCCCTTTTCAATCGCGGTCGTTCCCGGCTCGACCTCGACGGAGAAGTCCGAAGTACTCGCCACCAGCGCCGCATCCTCCGGCGATGAAGCGATCAATGAACGAGTTACTCCGACCGGCGCGTTGGTCAGCGCCAAAACGAACAAAGCCAATGTCACGCTCTGCGTCACCACTGCCCAAGCGAGACGTCGAGCCGGAACAACCTGAGTCCACGGATGACATGCCGCATGGACCAGTGCTTGCCGAATGACACTTTCTTGCAAGAACCCGAACCGTCCATCGGTGAGAGCCGGTTGCTGTTCGATCGCTGTCAGCAGACAACTGCCCAGATCCGGGAACTCCGCCTCAATTTGCCGAGCCACCCACTCCGGACCAAGCTTCGTGGCGTGGACTGCCAAAGCACAAAGCACCACCAACACCGTCGCCACACTGCCAATCACTGGAAAGATCACCGAGGGATTGCGCGAAGTCACGACCCCGCTGGCGCTCAGCAATAGCACGACCGCCGCCGCGATCACCCAGCCCACGGCGAGAGCTCGCCAGAATCGGAGTTGGTGATACCGATCCGCCACTCGTTCCACTTCCAGCCACAGTCGATCCTGAATCATCGGACGACCTCTTTCTCGTAGTCCGACTCTCCGAGTCAGGAATCACAAGAGATCCAAGCTCGGAGAGTCGGGCTACATTTGCTCGACGGCAATCTTACGTTCCGCTCGTCCCGCCCACCATGTTTCCAAGGCGAGCAATCCTAACGCCACGACAATCAGCCAGCGCCAGACTTTTTGTCGACTTTCGAGTTCGGTGTCTCGTTGTTGTCGGACTCGGTCGATCCGTTGCGTGCGAGTCAATTCGGTCCCGATGCGGACTCCCCGTTGTTCCAGTTGCTCCAAATCCATCGGAGTGGTGAGGCTCTCGGAGGGGGAGAGATTGACCGCGAATCGCGTCTCCGTCGAGCCGACTTTCGCTCGGTAAATCCCCGTCCGATCGGTTTCAGCGAACGTCGCGGCGTCCGATTCGAGCCGGACTTCACGGCCATCGGGCGTCTGTACGACGATCGGTTCCGGCTGTTTCGACGATGGCAACGTCATCGGCTGACCGACCGCGACGCCCTCGGCGACCTCGGTCCCGCCACAAGCCAGATCGAGCAGCGCACCGACCAGCGGCACGAACTTGCTGGAGAGAGCTAATTGGCTGTCGGCCGGCTGCCAGCCGCTCGTCATTGCCAGCACTCGCCCCTTACCGACACTCCGCTCAAGCAGTGCCGGATCGCCGTTGTCGAACCTGGCCACGACCCGCGTGGTCGCGGGTGGCTTGAGCGTCACCACGCGATGCTTCCAAAAATGAATCTTTGTGAAGTCACTGTAGCGCGGGCTGGCAAACGGCGCAAACAGCGGATGCGTGAAGTCGATCTCGCCCAGCAGCAGATATTTTTCGCTGCGCGACTCGTTTGCTCCAACGGTGTCCCCCGCGACGCGCGAGAACTCGACATCGTCGAAGAACGTCGCGACCGATGTCGCCGCTTCATCGCCGTCCGGCACGAGCAATAGCACTCCTCCTTGCTCGACGAACTTCATCAACGCCGTTCGCAGTTCCTCGGTGACCGGCTGTGACACGAGGGCGATCTTCGGCTCGATATCGCCCGGCGCTGTCAGCGGCTTTGTGACGTCCAGCGGACGAACATCGACTCGTCGCAGCGGATCGTTCGCCACTGCCAGCCGGAGATAAAGCTGAAGCCCTTCGGGATCTTCTGCCGCATCGCGACCGGCGTACAGCAGCGTCGCCTCCAGCTGGCGCGGCGGGACGACGAAGAATGTGTTGTCGAAGTCGTGCTCGTCCCCTCGCAAAACGACTCGATCCATCTGCAAATTCTCGGCGCCTCGCGGCAACCGGATGATGCGAGTCTGACCGGGCGGAACGTAGACGTCCGTTCGGGCTCCTGACGATTCTGCTTCGGCCCACTCGACTGTGAACTGATCGCCGCGCGAGTCGGCTGCGTTGACGACTCGCACACGCGCATCGCCGAGTTCATTCCCCTCTTCCGCCGGCAGCACTTGTGCGTGCGCGTTCGTTGTCTTCAGCGGCGCGACGGTCAGTGTCACCACGGGCACACGCTCCGGCCACTCGAAGGTTTGCAGAGCTTCGATCCGACTGCCGCTTTGAAAATCGCTGATGACGACGATCTGCGGTTCCAATGGCGACTGCCGCACATCGCCGGAAGTGTCGAGCTCGCCTGCCACGGCCACCAGCGCCGTTCCGAGGTCCGTCGGCATCCAATCGGGTTGCAGGGAATTCAATTGATTACGGACCAATTGCGGCTTGTTGGGAATCGGCGGGGCCCCCTCTTTTTGAAAGTCGATGATCGTTCGAAGCCGATCGCTGAACGTGAACAGCGCGACATCGTCTTGCGGGTTCAAATCATCGAGCTGCTTCTCGGCCGCTTTGATCGCCTGCTGCCAGAGATCGCCACGTTTCATGCTGGCACTGGTGTCGATCAAAATCGCCAAACGCTTGCCGGTGAGGTCGGCAAATGTCAGCGACGCCGCTTCTCGCAAGAACGGCCGACAAAACGCCAACGTCACAAGAGCCAGTGCCGCCAGCCGCAACAGCAACAACAGCACTTGATCGAGCCGACTGCGGCGCGTGAGCCTCGGCGGAGTCGGCGACAGAAACATCAGCGAACTGAATTCCTGCCGGCCTCGCGGAGTCCGTCTCACTAAATGCAGAATCAGCGGCAGCGACAGCGCCGTCAGACCTGCCAGATAAAGGGGAACCAGAATGCCCATCAACGACTCCCGCAAAAAGTGCAAAGTGCACTTTGCACTCTGCGCTCGTCACTTTGCACTGCCTTTCAGGTCCCTAAGTCAAACTCGCCGTCGTCTCGCCACCTGCCGTCCGCGGCGCATCCGTGAATTCAACAAATCAAACAACGCCAAGTCGAGCGGTTGATCCGTGGTCAATTGGTAGACGTCGATGCCCAGGCCGCTGCACACGCGAGTGAGCGACTTTGCATGCGCATCGAACCGATCCAAGTAATCCGTCCGCGCCGCCTGCGGGTCGACGTAGAGTTCGCGGCCTGATTCGAGATCGAAGAACATCGACTCCTCGGAAAAGTGAAAGCCGACTTCGACGGGATCGAGTGTGCGAATCACGACTACCTCATGTCCCTGCGAGCGTAGGTAGCCAAGTTTCGTCTCCAACATCTCAATGGGCGCAAGCAGATCAGACAGCAGTACGACCACGCCGCGCTTGCGAGCCGTCCGCGCGACTTGTTCCAGCGGCAACCCGATGTTCGTCGCCGTCCCGGCCAGCTGGTGTTCTAAGAGCATCATCAGCCGATGGAGATGCCCCGAACGGAATCGAGCCGGCACGTACTCGCGAATTGCCTGATCGAACGTGATCAACCCGACCGCGTCACGTTGCAGTGTGAGGAAGTATGCGATCGTTGCGGCAACGGTCTTGGCGTATTCGGCCTTGTCGTATTTCAACGCAGCCGAATGAAATCCCATCGAGCGGCTCAGATCGACCAGCAGGTAACAACGCAGGTTCGTCTCGTCCTCGAAGCGTTTCAGGTAGAAGCGATCCGATCGGGCAAACAGCCGCCAGTCGAGGAATCGCAGATCGTCGCCGGGCGAGTACTGCCGGTACTCGGTGAACTCCACGGAGAACCCGTGGTACGGACTGCGGTGCAAGCCGCTCAAGAATCCATCGACGACCAGCTTGGCCCGCAGTTCCAAATTCTTGATCCGCATCAACGTCGCAGGGTCGATGTACGACGAGGCTCGGCTTTTGGAACGCACGGCAGCGGTGTTGTTCGGAGCGGTCATCAAGTTTTTCTGTCTTGTCCGGCCAATGGCTGAAGGCCGAAATCCGTTAGCTCAAACCTTTTTATCGTTCCAGGAGACTGAAACCGGCGAATGGCCGTCGGCTCACGGGGATTGTCCCGTCAGCTTGCTGGCAAGGCGACTGTTTCCAACAGTCGGCCGATGACGTGATCGACCGAAATCCCTTCGGCTTCCGCGCGGTATCCGACGAGAATGCGATGTCGCAGAACCGGGGCCGTGAGCGCGCGGATGTCTTCGATCGTCGCATGATTCCGGCCGTGCAGCAGCGCGCGGGCTTTGGCTCCGAGCACCACATATTGAGCGGCTCGTGTTCCCGCCCCCCAGCTCACCCATTCGTTGATGAAGTCGGGCGTGCCGGATTGCGCGGGGCGGCTCGCGGCGGCGAGTCGCACGGCGTAGCGAACGATGTCCTCGGCGACGGGGACTCGCTGCACGACATCGTGAAAGCGGCGCACGTCGTCACCAGTGAAGAGCGGTTCGATCGGTTCGGGACGGCGCGACGTTGTCTGCTGCACGACAGTGACCTCGTCGTCTTCCGGCAGGTAGTCGATCAGCACGTTGAACATAAACCGGTCGAGCTGCGCTTCGGGGAGCGGGTACGTTCCTTCCATCTCGATCGGGTTCTGTGTGGCGAGCACGAAGAACGGTTCTTCGAGCGGATACCGCACGCCAGCAACTGTGACTTGATGCTCCTGCATGGCTTCGAGCAGCGCAGCCTGAGTCTTCGGCGGCGTGCGATTAATTTCGTCGGCGAGGATCACGTTGCCGAAGATCGGTCCTTTGACGAACTGCATGCGCCGATGTCCTTCGGCAGATTGTTCCAGAATCTCAGTGCCTGTGATGTCGGCCGGCATCAAGTCGGGAGTGAATTGGATACGCTGAAACTTCAGATGGAAGATTTGCGCGATCGACCGCACCAGCAGCGTCTTCGCCAAACCGGGAGCCCCTGTGATGAGGCAATGCCCGCCGGCGAACAGGCTGATCAGCAACTGCTCGATTACGTCGGCCTGCCCGATGATGACCTTCGAGAGTTGCTCGTCGATCCGCCGCCGGCTGCCGCGAAGTTGCTCGACCGCCTGTTGTTCCTGCACAAATTCGTCGAGTTCCTGTTGCACGTCGGCGACTCCTTTCGAGAGTGTCACATCTTTCGATGCACGGCCCAGCCGGGAATGGTGGTTCGAGATTGAAACAAAGTCTTTCCGGCAGTGACGTATAGCGTGCGGAGATCGTCGCCACCGAAGGTCACGTTTGTGATGGTATCTTCCGGGATCGGCAGCCGGCCGAGCAGTTTTCCATCCGGCCGGATAATCCAGATGCCGGTTGGAACTGCCGTCGATTCGTGCGGCCCGCGCGGTTGCGAGATGCCGGCCGCGACGTACAGATTTCCCTTTTGATCGACGGTCATACCGTCGCCCCCACGTCCGGGAGCGAAATCGAACACGACTCGCTGGTTGCTCGGTTCACCTTTCTCGGACAAATCGAATGCCCAGATCTTCCGGTGACCGCCGCTGATCGGGCAGCTATCGACGAGGTACAGCGTCTTCTCGTCGGGGCTGAGATGAATGCCGTTCGGCCGTTGAATTTGCGGCTGAGTCAGGATGCGCTGCACCGAGCCGTCGGTGTCGATGCGATAGACCGAGTCGTGATCAAGCTCCATCGTCGTGCGATCGTCGTAGCACGGATCGGTGAAGAAGATCTGTCCGTTTGACCGCGCGGCGATGTCGTTCGGCGAGTTGTACCGCTTTCCCTCGAACCGATCGGTGAGCACTTCGACTTTGCCTGTGCTTATGTCGGTGCGTGTGATCCGGCGGTTACCGTCGTTGGGACTGAACTCGTTCCCCTCACAGGCGAGCAGTCGGCCTTGGGCGTCAAACAGCAGACCGTTGGTTCGTCCGCTTGGAGTTCGCCAGACCGAGCGATGATTGGTTCGCGGATCAAACTTCATGATCCGGTTGTTGGGGATGTCGCTGAAGTAGACGCTTCCGTCAGCCGCCGCAGCCGGGCCTTCCAGAAACGCAACGGCGGTCGTCGGCGTGACGGCGAGCTGCTCGAAGAATTCGTAGGCCAGCGAAGTGTTGTGCAGATCCATGTCGTCTCTTTGGAGTGCGGCGTGTCAGCACCGCGTTGGAGAATTTGGATTTGTCGGTCGTGCGAACCAAAGCGCTGCTGACACACTGCACGCCAAAGGCTACGCGATCAATTCGTGTCTCACCTGGCCATCGCCGGCGATGGGATACGGTCGGTTCTGTTGGTCGTGGATGACGGCGTGCGGGTTCAAGCCGAGCAGATGAAACGTCGTCGCGTGGATATCCTTCGGTGAGATCGGCGTGTCGGCGACCGTTCCGCCGATTCGGTCGCTGTGACCGATGACCGCTCCACGATGTGTGCCTCCGCCGGCGAGGGCCATCGAATAGACTTGTGACCAATGATGCCGAGCAGCTCCGACCGGCTTCGAGTCGATCTGCGGCGTGCGGCCATGCTCGCTCATGCAGAGGACCAGCGTGTCGTCCAGCAACCCGCGTTGCTCGAGGTCGAGGATTAGCGTGGAGAACGCCGCGTCGAAGCCGGGCAGCAAGTACTCCTTCATGCGCGGATAGTGATTTTGATGCGTGTCCCAGGCTCCGCTGAAGTAAGTGCCGTAAGCGTCCCAGAAGACCGAGACGAATTGCGTCCCCGACTCAATCAACCGCCGCGCGGCAAGGCACGACTGTCCGAACAGCGTGTGACCGTATCGCTCGCGCAACGCCGGAACTTCGCGGCTGACGTCGAGCGCCTCGCGCGTTTTGGCCGACGTCAGCAGCGACAACGCGCGGCCTTGGTTCGACGAGTACGATCGCTCAGCCAGCGTGTCGGCAGACAAACGAGCAGCATCGAACTGCGACAGTAGCTCGCGACGCAGGTTGAAACGGTCGAGCGACACATTTTCGGCGAAGCGGCCGGCTCCGTCGAACACGAAACGGCATTCGGGATCAACCGCCGCATACGGGTCGGAGTATTCCTTCGGCTGCTCGTGCCGAGCCTTCGGAGCGATCCGCAACGACTTCCCTTCGAACTTCGCCCAGACCGGATCGAACCGCTGACCGAGAAACGCGGCATACGGCCCGGCGAGGACTCCCAGATCATCGACCTGCGAATTAAAAACCCAGGGCAAGCCGACGTGCCGCGGAGTCCATTCGCTGCTCGCCGATTTCTGTGCGGACTGCGACCAGAAGTAATCCGCGATCGAACCGAAGTACGGCCAATGCACCGGATCGCGCGGCTTGGTCTCGATGTCGGTCGTGTATGTCGGCATGCCGCTCAGAGCGTACGCGACGCAGTGCAGCGGGAATGGATGCGTCATTGACCGGACGATCGTCAGGCGGTCGGTGATCTTCGAGGTCAGCGGCAGCCCCTCGCAGATCGGCACGCCGGAAAGCGCGGACGGTATGCCTTTCAAATCTCCTTGAATCTCGGCAGGCGCATCGTTTTTGGGATCGAACGTCTCATGCTGCGAAGCCGCCCCGAACAAAAAGACCATGATGCAGCGTTTGGCTTTTCCGAAGCCACGGAGTTCGCCGCCAGTCGCGAGCGACTCCGCCGCCAGCGCCGCGGCTCGCTCGGCTGTCAGTCCGTACAACCCCAGCCCGCCGATGTGCAGCAAATCGCGACGACTGATCCCGTCGCACAATCGCCGTTGAGAACCCAACAATCGCAACATCGCGGCAGCCTCGGACAAAACTCGGTCGCGGCCAATAGGCTGGCACAACGTACTGCGACGGCAATCGTCTGTCGACCGAAATCGTTCTGCCAACATCGTTCTGGCAACCGGATTTGGCAGATCGTTGGAGTCAGAGTGATGGGAGACTCGGTTGACGTGATTCTGCACGCTATCATCCACCGTTTCACCGTTTCGTGGTTTGGGAGGTCTGTGATGAAAGTTTTGGTCATCGGCCAAGGGGGCCGAGAGCATGCGTTATGCTGGAAGCTGAAGAACTCGCCGTCGGTCGAGCGAGTTTTTTGTGCTCCGGGAAACGCCGGCACGGCGCTGGAGGCGACGAATGTGGACATCGGTTCGACTGAGGTCGAACGGCTGGTGCAGTTCGCCAAGTCGGAACGGATCGATCTGACCGTCGTTGGGCCGGAGGCGTCGCTGGTGGCCGGTGTCGTCGATGCGTTTCAAGCGGCAGACCTCCGCATTTTCGGCCCCACGAAAAAGGCTGCCGAACTTGAAGGCAGCAAGATCTTCTCGAAGGAATTGATGCGCAAGGCCAACGTGCCGACGGCCGAGTTCCACTCGTTTTCGCGGCATCAGGATGCGGTCACTTTTCTGGAAGACCGCGAGGAAACTCCGCTGGTCGTGAAAGCGGACGGACTCGCGTCGGGCAAGGGTGTCTTCGTTTGCTCGAACCGCCAAGAGGCTCTCGAGGCGGTCAAGCAGATCATGCTCGAACAAGCCTTCGGCGCGTCAGGCAACAAGATCGTGATCGAAGAATGCCTGCACGGTCACGAGGCCAGCATCCTCGCAATCGTTGACGGAAACACAATCCTGACGTTGGAAGCCTGCCAGGATCACAAGCGAGCCTACGACGGCGACACCGGTCCGAATACCGGCGGCATGGGTGCGTATTGCCCGACTCCGCTGATCACCAGCCAGTTGATGGACGAGATTGTCGAGAAGGTGTTGGTCCCAACGGTTCACTTCATGAACGTTGAAGAGCGACCGTTCAAAGGCTGTCTCTACGCCGGCATCATGGTCACCAATCAAGGCCCGAAGGTCTTGGAGTTCAACGTCCGCTTCGGTGACCCCGAAACGCAGCCGGTGTTGATGCGATTAAAGTCAGACCTCGGCCTGCTCCTAAAAGCCGCTGCCGACGGCAAGCTGGCCGAATTCGGCCCCGCTGAGTGGGATCCACGCCCCGCCGTCTGTGTCGTGATGGCTGCGGAAGGCTACCCAGCGACTCCGAAAAAGGGCGCACCAATTCGCGGACTCGACGAGGCGGCCGAACTGCCAGACGCGAAAGTATTTCACGCCGGAAGTGCTCGCCGAGGGGACGACATCGTCGCCGACGGCGGCCGGGTGCTCGGCGTCACCGCGCTGGGATGCGATTTCGCGGAGGCCAAGCTCAACGCTTACCAGGCCGTGAAATGCATACGCTGGCAAGGTGGCTGGTGCCGCAAAGATATCTCGGATCGAGCGCGGTCATATTTGAGCCGCGACGAGGTTGGAAAATGACAAGGTGACATGGTCAGGGGGTGACAGGGTGAGGAAACAAATCACCGTGCACCCCCTCTGCTTGTCACGCCTTCACCGGAATCAAGCCGTGACCGACTTCCGCCCCTCCGCGACACTCGACGTTTTACGACTTCGCGCCAAGCTGCTGGCGTTCACTCGTAAATTCTTTGACGAGTCGGGCCATTTTGAAGTCGATACGCCGACCTTGTCACACGAGCGCGTGATCGATCCGAACATCGAACCGTTTGTCGTGCCGTGGTCCGCCAGCGAGCGTTTGTTCCTGCAAACATCTCCCGAATTTGGGATGAAGCGACTGCTGGCCGCCGGAGCCGATTCAATCTATCAGCTCGGAAAAGTCTTTCGCCACGGAGAACTCGGCCGGCTGCATAACCCCGAGTTCACAATGCTGGAGTGGTATCGCGTCGGTGATTCACACCTTGAGCAAATGGACTTCGTCGAGAGATTCGTCAAGACGTTCGCCTGTGAAATCGGTCGGCTCACAAACACGACCCACTCCCTGCTCTCCACTCCCGACTTTGACCGCCTGACCTACGACCAAGCGTTTGAGCGTCATGCTGGCTCGAAAGTTCTCGCGCGGCCGACTCACGAGATCGTCGCTCTGGCGAGGCGGCTGGGAGTGAGTGCTCCCGAAAGTCTGTTGGCGGACGATCGCGACGGCTGGCTGAATCTCTTGTTGGCCGAGCGAGTCGAGCCGCACCTCGGCTACGATCGGCCGACGTTCGTGTTCGACTATCCCGCATCCCAAGCCGCGTTGGCTCGCGTCCGCGGGGAGGGACAGACCGCCGTCGCCGAGCGCTTCGAGCTGTACATCGACGGCATCGAAATCTGCAACGGCTACCACGAACTCACAGACGCCGCCGCGTTGCGGACTCGCATCCAGCACGACGCGACCGCCAGCGAGAAGCACATCTCGGAACCGGTGCGCTTGTTGTCCGCGATGGAAAGCGGCTTGCCGGCATGTTCCGGTGTCGCACTGGGATTCGACCGGCTGCTGATGCTCAGCCTTGGATGCGATTCTGTTCGACACGTTATTCCGTTTCCGTTTGAGTTGGCTTGATCTGTTCGGGAGGATCAAAGCCGGAAAGTTCGTTGGTCTTGTTCATGGCACAGCTCAAATTCAGGCCATTAGAATTTCGCCGCGACCGCTATTGGGCCACTTGGAACTGCAACACAAGGAATCTGGAGATGCGAACCGCATGAGGACTTTCTTTTTGGCGACTATTCTGGTTTGCACCGGTTTTGTTTTGGGTTGTCGCCGGAACTCAGAGGCACCGATGAAGGTTGCCAATGCTAGTCCCGCCATTACCGCGACGAAGGAAGAACTAGCAGCGTCGAATTTGACGAATGACAGGACGACAGACTCTGCGGGGCCGCTCAAGTCGCGAAGCTTCACGTTTCATTACCGCTTCAAAGTCAAAGACCTGAAACCCGCCGAGGAGGCTGCGGACTCGCTGGTTCGTGTGTGGCTGCCGTCAGCATCTTCCAGCGATGAGCAAAGCGTCAAACGCTTGGAAGCGGACGCTCCCGGCAACATTTCCGAAAACGTCGACGATCAATTTGGAAATCGCATCCTCTATTTCGAGACAAAGGTTCCCGACAGCGGCGAGTTCAGCGTCGATGTCCCCTACGAAGTCACTCGCCGCGAAGTGCAGCGCGGATCGTCACGGCCGGTTGGTCCAGCCGCTGAGAAGTTGGACGAGACCGGACGCAAGTTCTTCCTGCGCGCGGATGCGATGGTCCCGACGACTGGCAAGCCGCTCAAACTGCTCGACATGATCGAGCTGATGCAGGACAAGTTCGCCTGCGCGCGGCAGATTTACGACATCGTCGACAATCACGTCTCGTACAAGAAAGAAGGAACCGGTTGGGGGCGCGGCGACACGAATTGGGTCTGCGACAGCCGCTACGGTAATTGCACCGATTTCCACAGCTTGTTCATCTCGCTGGCTCGTTCGCAGGGATTGCCCTCTCGATTTGAAATCGGCTTCTCGATCCCGACCGACAAGCCGGAAGGCTCGATCGCCGGCTATCACTGCTGGGCGTGGTTCTACACCGACGAGCGTGGCTGGGTGCCGGTCGATATTTCGGAAGCGGACAAAAACCCGCTGATGAAGGACTACTACTTCGGAGGATTGACCCAAGATCGGGTGACGTTCTCTGTCGGCCGTGACATTTCGCTGGTCCCGAAGTCCGCGAGCCAACCGCTGAATTTCTTCGTGTATCCGCACATTGAAGTCGGCGGGAAAGTGTTGCCGAAGGAAAACCTCGAACTGCAAATCACATTCGCGAACGAAGCGTGAGTGAGTCAGTCTCCTCTAGGTTCTCGCCAGTGGCGAGGTCGTACAACTCTCGAATCGCGTCGCGCAGGTTGCCGCGATGTTTCTCGAACAGGCGATCCAGCGTCTCAGGAGACAACGCGATTGAATCGTGCAGTCTGCGCACGAGTTCGCCAAACAATTCGCGAGTCGTCTGGCATTCGATCAGCGTGGGCAGGCGGCCGGCTCGGTGTGTCGTGACGATCAACCCACCAGCTCGACGTGTTTGCCATCGGAATCGCCACCACGAGAGAGGGCGGAGCTGTTCGCATCCGTCGAACAGGATGACGTCTTGCGGGCCAAGTGAATTTTGGAGCGACCGCACAAAGCTGGCTGGGTAGGCCCGGCGTTGTTCATTCAGAAACAAACGATGAACTCGCAGGCCGAGCGGTGCGAGTTGTCCGGCCAACTCCTCCAGCAGCGTTGTCTTGCCGGACCCCTTCGGACCGACGATCGCGCCGCGGTAATTCTGCGATCGCAACCGATTCAAGAACGACGGCCAATCCTCGTCGCGGAAACGATAGCGCAGCCGCTGCACTTGCTCGACGGCGAATGGATTGTCGCGTGCTCGTTTCACGATGGTCGCTCATTCTTCGGCAGGTGGATCGGTCGATTCGCGATGCAGCAGCACTTCGCGGCGGCCGGGTCCAATCGTAATTTCCCTGCGGCACGATTCGTTCAAAGGCTGAGCGATCAGTTCCAACGCCCAGATCAGCGACACGTACTTTCCCGAGAAGCTGTACGGCTCGGCCGGCAGTTCCACGTCGAGACGGCGTGAATCTGCAGCGCCCGGCGAGTCGATCGTGATGATCTTTTTGGTACTGATGTTGGTGTCCCCTTTGCCCGACGTGTTCCACACGACGCGAAGTTGCAGAGAGTCCGGCTCGGAGTCCAGTTCCCACTGAGCTTCGACAGAGATCGTTTCCATCGGTTCAAAATCTGAGCGGTCGTCGGGAAGGTAAATCGCAAGCTGACTCATGCGGACTCCTTCACGCGTATCGGCAAAATAGTGATCGGAAACGTCGCCATCATGTCCGGCCAGAGTTGTATGTCCCCCTGCACGGTCAGCGACCATTCGATCTTGTTGTTGGACGCGGCGAAGGAGTGCATCGAGTCGGACGGGATCGTCACGGTCGCTTCCCCTTCGGCGATCTCGAATTCTTCAAAGGTTTCGACGAGTAGAATCTCGGCGAAGGTCGCTTCATCGTTGCACGTCGTCGTGCCGCGGCAATACGTCGCCTTCTCGATTCCCTTGAGCACGATTCTCAATCGGTTAATCGCGCTGACTCGGCCGGTCACCGTCCAACGGAGCTGCAGTTCGCCTCCCAGCGGCACCGACAGCGAACTCACAATCAATGTCGGCCGAGGATTGAACAGAGCCAGAAACGCAAGAAACACTGCCACCACGAGAGCCAACCCAACCAGAATGAACGGAGAATAGAATAAGGCCTGAAACCAATTAACCGCCGCGAAGCCTCCGCGTTGGTATTCTTGAAACATGCTCCATACGAAGATCGACACGATGCCATTCCAGAAGAACGAGACAAAGAGTACCCCCAGAAAACTTCCGAGCGGAGTGGAGGTCGGATGCAGGGTCACTGGCTCATCGGAGCCCATCAGACTCTCAGAATCAGCGACTTCCTCCGAGTCCAAATCGGACTTGTCCGAGGTCATCCCGGATGAAACGGCCGGTTTCCATTCTGACGCCGCCGCTTGCGCCGTCGTTTTGGGCAGACGAATCACACCGAGCGCCACCAATAGGGCCGCTCCGCCGACCATCAAAAACGGAATCGGAAAGAAGCCCCACCACATGTCCGGAACCCAGCCGCGATCGATCACCGCTTTCGCCGGGTTGCTCGGATTGACAAAACAGGTCGTCTGCTTGCCCGCGGGATGATCCTTGACCACTTGCCGCTTCCAAGTGTCTCCCGTGTTCGAAGACATCAAACTGAAGCAGTACGTGTCCGACTGATAGCCCCGTTGATCGACCGTGTATTTAAAAGTGACGTTGAGTTGCTGCGAGTCGAAATCCGCCTTCACGTCGCTGGAGATCACGGTGCAAGGAGTCGCAACCCAACTGCGAGCTTGCAGCACCCCGAACCACGGCTTCAGCGCCAGGAGATAAAAGAAGAAGCCGCCGACCCCCAAAAACATCACTGCAAAGACCCAAACGAAACATCCCGGCACACAACCGCGCGGTGTCTGGCGAGCCGACAGCGCGGGATCGTCACCCAACGATTTCACTCGTTTCGACATGAGTGCCTCCGTTCTCGAATACGACGCGGCTATTTCAATTCCCGAATCCAACGCTCGATCAACTCGATGGCTTGTTGATCGATGACGTTAGACGCGATGTGCGGCATTCGTCCGAGGCCGGTCTTTTTCATGCGGTGCAGGACCATCGACCGCGACGGATCGCCGGGGACAACAACTTTCGGATCGGTCAAATCGAACAACCCCTGTCCCGGCCGAACGCCGACCGTGCCGGTTTCCGCGAGTGGCAATGACGCGAGCAGGATGAACTCGGCGTTGCCGCCGCCCCATTTGCGATGGCAGTGCGAACAGTTCGCATGCAAGTACGACCGCGCACGGGCATCGAGTGTTTGCTTTGAGTCGTGGTAATCGACGAGCACTTTTTGCAGCCCCTTCGCATCCGAGGGGATCGGCTTCGTGAAGTAGCCAAGTTCATCGAGATGCCTCAACTGGTTCTTCGGCTTTCCGTCGCCGAAATCAAAGTCGCGATTCAACTGCTCGGTCGTCGCACCGAGCACATACTTCGCGGCCATCGTGTGGCACAGCGCGCATTCCGCTCGGCTGGGGAAGTGCCACTTCTGTTCACGAATTCCGTTCGGCGCGGATTTGTCTTTGATCTGAAAGACGCGATCGAGGCCCTTCGCGTCGAGTAATTCCGCGTCAGTTTGTTCGTCGTTCCAGACGTACGTGTAGCCATTCCAGACTTGAGCACCGTACTCGTCGTCGTTCCCGGGCATTTGAATCTTGTGCAACAGCCGAGTCTCCAGCCGCCGCGTGCTCTTCGGATTGCCCGGCTCCAGTTCGAGCGAGAATGTCTTCACAAACACAGTCCCGTCCGGGAATCGCCAACCGGGCATGTTGCCGGGCGCATCGAGCGGATACGTCACCGCATCGAACTCGATTTTCGAATCGCCAGGAACGGCCATGAAGCGGTCTTTGATTGCTCCGTCAGACCACAGCGGAGCCACCACGTCGTACGGAATGACTCCGCCCGCGGGCTTGTAGTTTTTGACGTTGGTAAACAAGCCGGTCTCACTGAGCTTGCGGGGGAACTGCGGCGCGTCAGACTTGGGCGGCGGTTGCCTCATCAGCCGATGCAGGCCTCCTCCGGCAAAGTCGAGAAACAGCATCTCGCCATCGGCATCGGTGATGATCTCGACGATGCGAACTTGCGTGTCGCACAGCTCGCGATGTTCGGTGACTTTCTTGGCCTTGTCGTCGTAGCGCAGCATCCAGACTTTTCCGGTGTCGTAGTCGCCGTAGATGTACGCTCCCACCAGTTCCGGCAGTCGCTTGCCGCGATAGACCCAACCGCCAGTGATCGATCGAAAGTCCGAATGCGGATGCTCGACGATCGGCGCGACGAACTCCGTGGGACCTTTCGGCCGTTCGGGACGGAACGGGTGAGCTCCTTCTCGAACGCTCCAGCCATAGTTGCCACCTTTTTGGATGAGGTAGACCATCTCCCACAGGTCTTGTCCGACTTCGCCGCCCCACATCTGACCGGTCGGCGCGTCGAACGAGAACTTCCAAACTTGCCGATGACCGAATGACCAGATCTCTCCGCGCGCTTTCGAGTTTCCGACAAACGGATTGTCCTTCGGAATTCCGTAGGCCTTGCCGTCGCCGGGATGATCGACATCCAATCGCAAGATCGCGCCGAGCAAATCGCTGACGTCCTGGCCGGTCAACAGCGAATCCGCGATGCCGCTGCCGTCGCCCGTGACGAGGTACAACATTCCGTCCAACCCGAACCGAATGCAGCCGCCGTTGTGCCCGCCCGACGGCCATTCGAGGATCAACTTCTCGCTCGCAGCGTCGGCCGTGAGCGTCTCGCGTGCGACAGTCAGCCGAGTCAATCGGCTCCCTTTCTCCGACGGATTGGCAGGATCAGGAATGCTCGTGACAAACAGGAAACCGTTCTTCTCGAACTGCGGATGCGCCGCGATGCCGTAGACCGTTCGCTTCAAATCGACGATCAGTTGCGGCTGCGGGTTTTTGCTCGACGCATCAATCGCCCAGATCTTTCCCGGCCGCTCGGCTACCAGTAGTCGTTTCGATCCGGGGATCAATCCCGCCGACAACGGCTCGAACAACTTGAGCTTCGGATAGGCCAGTTCCAATCGATACGGATCGGGAGGTTCGGCGGATCCAACGACTTTCGAGGTTGTCCACAAGACGCGTTCTGCGGCCACCGCCGCCACACCACCGACGAACAGAATCGAGACCGTCAAAACCATCAGCCGAACGCTGTGCCAGCGCATAATCGCCTCCGTCGTCAGTGGGTCGGGAATAGTCGCAGTGCCAGTCTATATCTGCCGCGGGGAATGAACTCTAGGCAATCGACCTTGGATCATTGGACGAATTTGGGCAATACTCGAATTCTGAGTGAAATTCCGGGAGACGCCAACTCTTTGCCCACAGGTCGACCTTCGATCGGAAGATCAGTTGGTGCAATTTTGTCGCCAGGACTTTGCCTGCGAAAAAATGTTCAAACCAATCGCTGGCGAGGACATCCGAAGGGTTGGGCGATGCCCTCTCCGGCTGTTAGACTTTCACCGTTTTGAATTTTCCCCGAACTGAAACAGAAAAGGTGCGATCATGCGGCAGTGGTTGGTGATGTTGAGTCTGGTAGCCGTGGTCGGATTCGCGATTGCTCAGGACGACGATAAACCGAAAACGAAAGCTCAGCCAAAAGCAAAGAAGGCGAATGACGATCTGGGATTGGAACTCGAAGCCGATCCGAACGCGCTGGGCAAGAAACTGGTCGACAAGAAAGAACTGCTCGACAAGATCAGCTACGCACTCGGGCAACAGATCGGGCAGATGAAGCAGCAAGGAGTCGATGTCGATCCGAAGCGGGTCATCAAGGGGCTTGAGGACGCGATGCAAGGAAAGGAAGCTGAATTCTCGGAGGAGGAAATCAAGCAGGCTTTCGCGGCCTACGAACCGCATCGTCGGAACGCGATGGTGAAAGTGGGCGAGGACTTCCTCGCCGCCAACAAAGAAAAAGAGGGAATCAAAACGTTGCCGTGCGGAGTGCAGTACAAGGTACTGGTGTCTGGCAAGGGAGCCTCTCCGAAAGCTACGGACACGGTGAAGGTGCACTACAAAGGCAGGTTGATCAATGGAAAAGTCTTTGACGGTTCGTACATGGGCGAAACTCCGGCCAAACGCGACAAGCCCGCCGAGTTTCCGCTCAACGGCGTCATCAAAGGCTTCAAGGAATCGCTCGTGAAGATGAAGACGGGCGACAGGTGGACGGTTTACCTGCCGTCCGAGCTGGCCTACGGAGAACGTGGGTCGCCTCCCACCATTGGGCCGCATGCCGTTTTGATCTTCGACTTGGAACTGGTTGAGATCGTCGAATAGTCGAAGGGATTTCTGCAATTCATCGGCGAGCGGAGAGTGCCGACTTTCCGCTCGCCGACTTTTGTGCCCGCGAATCTTTTTGATCCGGTCTGAGATTTCCCATGGCCGAAGATTCCACTTTTGCGATCGATCGCGCGCTGCGGCAAGAGTTGGAAAGCTGGCAGCGCGCAGGCTTGAGTCACCTCCCGATGCCGCCACGCAGACCCCCCGCCGCCAATCCCTCGTCTGCGTCGGTGAAACCGCCCACGACGCGAACTCCTCCGAGCAGCCGTTCGAACTCACGCATGACTGCACCGGCAGCGACTCAATTCACTTCGCGACCGATCACCTCTCCGCAGGCTCACACGCTGCCGGTTGTGTCCGATCCATTGCCTGCCAGTCCGCATGCAGTTGGCTCGCTTGAGGATCGTCAATGGCGGCTGAATGAACTTCGGCAGCGAGTCGCGGCCTGCATTCGTTGCCAGGAATTGGCGAATGCTCGAACTCAAACGGTCTTCGGAGTCGGTAATCCCGAGGCTCGGTTTCTGTTCATCGGCGAAGCTCCCGGAGCGGACGAAGATGCTCAAGGAGAACCGTTCGTCGGCGCAGCTGGCCAGTTGCTCAACAAGATCATCGCCGCTTGCGGTCTGAAACGTGAAGACATCTACATCTGCAACATTTTGCGGTGCCGGCCCCCCGGCAACCGTAAGCCGCTACCCGAAGAAGCGGGGAACTGCCGCGAGTGGCTTGATGGACAGATCGCGATTGTTGATCCCGAGTTCATCGTCTGCTGGGGAGCGACCGCCGCTCAGAACTTGATGGGGACTGAGGAAAGCATCGGCCGACTGCGAGGCCGCTCGTTCCAGCACGGCCGAGCAACCGTGCTCTGTACCTATCATCCGTCGTACCTGCTGCGTAACCCCGCCGCGAAGAAAGATGTCTGGGAAGACATGAAGCTGTTCCTCAAACAGGCAGGGCTTCCGGTTCCGGTTTAACGGCTATCTCAGGAACCTTCCGCCGTTGATGTCCAGAAGCGCCCCGGTTACGAACCGGGCTTCGTCGCTGACCAAAAACCGCACGACCGCCGCGACCTCGTCGGCGGTGCCGTTGCGTCCCAGCGGAGTTTCGCGACGGTACTGCTCCATCCGCTCGGGTGTCGTGAAAACTTCGTGATGCCGAGTCTCGATGACTCCCGGCATGATCGCGTTGACACGCACGTCGGGCGCCAGTTCGCGAGCCAGGGTTCGCGTCAGCACTTGCAGTCCACCCTTCGCGACTGCGTACGGCCCGGCTCCGTTGGCACCGCCGGTCTGCACGGAAAGCGACAAATTGTTGACGATCGCCCCGTGACCGCTCCGCTTTAAATGCGGGATCGCTCGTTGAGTTACGACGAACGCGCTCGTCAGATTCGTATCGATGACCTGCCGCCACAAACTCAGAGGGCAGTCTTCGACCTTCCGTCGTTCGATCGGACTCCCGGCGTTGTTGACCAAAATGTCAAGCCGTCCGGCCGCTTCGACGAAGCGATCGACCAAGCCAATCGACTCGTCATCACGGCTCAAGTCGGCGGGCACGACGATCCCGTCGCCGCCGAGTTGCCGAATCGTCGCCAGCGTTTCGTTCGCGCCGTCGAGACTGCGATGACAATGCACTCCGATAAACGCACCAGCCACAGCGAGCGACTCCGCAACCGCACGTCCAATTCCGATACCAGCCCCCGTCACGAGAGCTGCACGACCCGCAAGCGAAACCGACTCCGTCATGAGTTTGCTCCGTTCGTTCAGCACGATGCGTCAGCGAGCGGTTTTGCTCGGACCACTTGCTGGCGCCTCGCGCTAATCCTTTGCCAGCGAGACGCAGACGATTTCCCTGTCGTTGCGGACGAAGCAGCACTTGTTCGCGAACGCCGGGTGCGACCAGATCACGGCGCGGCCGAAGCATTCCTGGGTCGGCTCCAGCACATGAAAGCGGCTGAGTTCCTCGTATCCGGACGCACTGAGCTTCGCCAAAATCAGATCGCCTGTCTCGCTGAAGAGGAAGAAGCGGTCCTGATGCTTCACGAGAAACGCCGTTCCGTGACTCGCCCGTTCCCCGGGCTTGCCGGTCGTCGGCGTGTAGCTTTCCCACAGGCGCTCACCGGTTTCGAGTTTGACTCCGCGCAGCGGGCCTTGCTGGCAGTCGACCCCGTAGATCATCCCGTCGTCCAGAATGGGCGTGCTGTTTGCGCATGGGACGCCGTTGCGCGGGGTCTCCTTCCACAGCAATTCTGCACCCGGCTTGTCGCTCATCAGCTTGAGACACGCGCCGATGTTGCCAATGCCGCTGGCAAAGAGCAGGTCGCCGGCCTGACGGGGTGCCGTGATCGCCATGTCGTATTGCGGAGCCAGATCGAATGACCAGAGCTTCTTGCCGGTCTCCGGATTCAGACTGTTAAGCTTGTTGGCATCCCAGATCAGTAACTGCCGAGTCTTCGCCGCTTCGATGATCGTCGGCGGGCAGTAGCCCGAATGCCGAGCCTCAATCGCTCGCCACAACTCTTTGCCATTGTCTTTGTCGAACGCGACCGCTGTGCTCCCTTCGCCACCGACGACGCAGATCAGCTTGTTGCCGTCAATCAGCGGATGCGCACAGAAACCCCAGATTGGCGAGTCGCACTTGTAGTCCTTCTTGAGTTCCTTCGACCAAACCACCTTGCCCGTCTGTGTATTGAGGCAATGCAGATTCCCTTCGGCTCCGAGCACATACACCTTGCCGTCCGCAACCGTCGGAGTCGCTCGTGGTCCGGCCGGATAACTGATCGCGTAGGGGCATTCGTACTCGTACTTCCAAATCTCCTTGCCGGTCGCCGCGTCGAGACAGTGGACTCGCTCCTTTCCTTTCAACTCCGCGCGCTGGCCGGGATTGTTGAACTCCTTGCCGGACTCTTTCGCGAAATCAGTGACGAAGAGTTTCCCGCCTGCCACCGCCGGTCCTGAATAGCCCCCAGCGATCGGCACACGCCACTTCACCGGCAGTTTGTTCTCCGGGAAGACCTCGACGATGCCAGTCTCGCGCCAGACGCTATCCCGCTTCGGACCCATCCACTGCGGCCAATCGTCCGCTCGAACGGAACTCGTCAGTCCGACGATCACAGCGAGGAACATCCAACGCTTCATGGCAAACTCCCTTCTCGTAGTTCAGGATTCTCAGACCGCTCCGAATAGGCTTCGACGGTCAATGTTCAACCGGGTCGGCCAGCAAAGGCTGACCGACGGTGTGATCGCGCGGATTGTACTGGCTGTGAAAACTCTGAAAACCTAGCCCTCGCCATCAGATCTCCAGCACAGAATTGTCCCGCCGCTGGACGATGCGTTAGTATCTGGCGGCTCCGATGCGTCCGGTGAGGACCACTCACGGATCTGCCTTCGATCCTCCCACGAATATTCCCGCCCATGTACTTGCCCTCGCGAAGCACCCGCCAAGTGCTCGTCGGCTACGGCTTGAAGTCGTGGTTGATTGGCGTTTTGGTTCTCGGCGCGCTGCTGACGAAGAGTTCCGCGGCCGATGTGGCGAAGTCCCGGCCGTTCCATTTTGAGACGGACGTCGTCTCGATCCTTTCCCGATTCGGCTGCAACTCGTCGGGATGTCACGGCAAGGCGGAGGGCCAGAACGGTTTCAAGTTGTCGATCTTCGGTTTCGATCCACAAGCTGATCACGTCGCACTGACCAGCGAGAGTCGCGGTCGGCGGACAAATCCCAATGCGCCTGAAAAGAGTCTGCTGCTGCAAAAGTCCTGCGGCGATGTGCCTCACGGCGGCGGAGTTCGCATCCGGAAGGATTCTGTCGAGTACCGAATTCTTCGCGACTGGATTGCGAATGGCCTGCCGTTCGGCGAACCGACCGCGCCGCGAGTGGCTTCAATCACTGTCTCGCCGCGCGAGCAGGTGATGGGATTCAAAACCACTCAGCCACTGAAAATCGTCGCGAAATTTGACAACGGCTTCGAGGAAGAAGTGACCCGTCACGCGAAGTTCCAATCCAACAACGACGGCCTCGCCTCGGTTGATGAGCACGGTCTTGTCACGACTCACGAAACACCCGGCGACGTGGCCGTCATGGCTAATTATCTTGGAGCCGTTGACGTCTTCCGAGTCCTCGTCCCACGCCCAACCTCAGCCCCTTTCCCCCAGGGAGAGGGCGGCCGAAGTCCGAGTGAGGGAGGCGACACCTCATCGACCTTCATCGACCCGATCGTCGAATCGAAACTCGCCAAGCTCAACATCCAACCGAGCGAACTGTGTTCGGACGAAGATTTCTTGCGGCGAGCATTCCTCGACGTCATCGGCACGCTCCCCAAGCCAGACGAAGTCCGCAGATTCCTCGACGACAAGCAGCCCAATCGCCGAGCACGCTTGATCGACGAACTGCTCAAGCGGCCGGAGTACGTTGATTATTGGGCGCTCAAATGGTCCGACCTGCTGCGCGTCGAACGTCCCACGCTGGGACATGCCGGAGCACACGCTTACTACCGCTGGATGCGCGATAGCTTCGCCACGAACAAGCCGTTCGACAAATTCGCTCGCGAATTGCTGACCGCCGAAGGACTGCTGCGCGATCAGCCGGCTGGCTACGTCTTCAAAGTGGTCAAGCAACCGGGTGAACAATCGGCGACAATCTCGCAAGTGCTGCTCGGCGTGCGGATTGATTGCGCGAAGTGTCACCATCACCCGTTCGATCGCTGGAGCCAAACGGACTACTTTGGCATGGAAGCTTTCTTCACACAGATCACGTTCAAGCCGACTCCACAGGGAGAGATGCTGCTGACCCGCGACTCCGGTCCGACAAAACATTCGCAAACCGGTGAGACGGTTTTTGCTCACGCACTGGGCGAACCATCGCCGGAGAAATCTCCCGAAGGAGACCGCCGCAGACTACTCGCTGAATGGATGACGTCGCCGAAGAACTCGTTCTTCGCGCGCAACATCGTGAACCGCGCCTGGGCACATTTCCTCGGCCGAGGCTTGGTCGAGCCGGTCGATGACGTGCGGCTGACGAACCCGCCGACGAATCCCGAACTGCTCGACGCGCTGGCTGCGAAGTTCATTGAGTCTGGCTTCGACGTCCATCAACTCATCCGCTTGATCACCGCCTCGCGAACGTATCAAAGATCCGCGAAGCCCAACGTTACGAACGAACGGGACGAGCAGAATTATTCGCGCGCGTTGCTCAAGCGACTCGATGCGGAAGTCCTGTTCGACGCCGTCTTGCAAGCGACCGGCACGTCCGAGAAATTCGCCGGCATCCCCGACGGCTCGCGAGCGATCCAGCTTTGGGATAGCCAGGTCAAACACGACTTCCTGAAACTCTTCGGCCGCCCCGTCCGAACCACCGCCTGCGAATGCGAACGGGCGACCGAACCGAGCGTCGCCCAAGTCCTGCACGTCCTGAATTCCCCCGAACTGCAGTCAAAACTCTCTGACGAAGCGGGGACGGTTGCCCGACTCGTCCGCCGCTACCCGTCCGACAATTCCGCCTTGATCGACGAACTTTACCTGACCGTTGTCAGCCGTCTTCCGACTGCCGGCGAGAAAGCGGCCGCCACGAAATACCTGCAAGATCACGCGTCCGCTCGCCGCCAAGCGGCCGAAGATTTGGTTTGGAGCTTGCTCAACTCGTTGGAGTTTGTGTTCAATCACTGATGGGAGTCCACCATGTCCTCATCCGCTCGATTCTGTGATGGCATTCAACGCCGCGATCTGTTGAAGGTCGGTTGTGCAGGCACCCTGACCGGGATGCTCACGCTGCCGAACTTGTTGGCCGGTCGGGCACATGCAGCGGATTTGACCAAAGCCGCGCGGGACAAGGATGACGTCTCGTTGATCATCCTGTTTTTGAAGGGTGGGTTATCAACGATCGACACACTCGATTTGAAACCTAACGCACCGCCGGAGTTTCGCGGCGAGTTCGATCCGGTCGACACGACCGTGCCCGGAATGCAGATTTGCGAGCACCTGCCGCTCCTCGCCAAGCAAGCTCAGCACTTCGCCTTGCTCCGATCGCTGGCACATCCGAATTCGGATCACGGCGGAGCCGACCATTACATGCTGACCGGCTATCAACCGCTGCCGGGATTCAATCCGAACCTCGTGCCGAACAATCAGCGACCGGCTCACGGATCGGTCGTCGCAAAAATCCTGGGACCGCGCGGAGCGGTGCCGCCATATGTCTGCCTGCCGAAGATGCATCCGTCAGCCGGGTCGGCGTATCTCGGCTCGGTCGCCGCACCGTTTGTGGTTGAGGCGGACCCGAACGCTCCGAACTTCAGCGTGCCGGATCTGGTGCCGCCGGTGGTCGTCGATGGCTCGCGGCTCACCGACCGCCGAGCATTGATGCGGCAAGTCGATCGCTTCGAGAAATCGGCGGAGGTCGCGGCGAACTCGAAGGCCCGCATGACCTCCGCGTTCCGGGACAAGGCGTTCGACTTGATCACGTCTCCCGCGACGAAAGCTGCGTTCGACATTCATTCCGAAGACCCGAAACTGCGCAACGAATATGGCCGGCACTCGCTCGGGCAAAGCTGTTTGATGGCTCGGCGTTTGATCGAAGCAGGCGTCCGCTGCGTGACCATCGACCATTCCAATTGGGACACGCACGCCGAGAACTTCCGCGTGCTGAAAAACGAACTGCTACCCCAACTCGATACCGGCCTCTCGACATTGCTGAGTGATCTCGCGCACCGCAGCATGCTGCGTAAAACGCTGGTTGTCGTGATGGGTGAGTTCGGCCGCACTCCACGAGTCAACAACAACGCCGGCCGCGATCACTGGGGTCCAGCCAACTGTATCCTGCTGGGCGGCGGCGGAGTGCGTGGCGGTACGGTCGTCGGCGCGACAAATCCCAAAGGGGAAAAGCCCGCCGCCGATCCGCGCAGCCCGGAAGACCTCACAGCGACCATGTGTCATTGCCTGGGTATCGATCCGGACGCCGAGTTTCACACTCCCGAAGGCCGCCCCGTAAAAGTGGTCAACAACGGCAAGGTGATTCACGAACTGCTGGCGTGAACGCCTCACGGCCGAAATCTTGAGTTGCAACGAGGCGATCAAACCACGACAAGTCGCACTGTGGTTTGAAATTTCAGATTTCAAATCTGAGATCGGAAATCGGCACACGGCGAAGCCGCTGGTTGCCCCAACGGAGTGATCTGTCATGCTCGGAGCGCATCTCAATCCGCAACAATATCTCGCTCGGTGTGCCGAGGAATTCGGGCGGTTGGACCTCAGCCAGACGGCGGGATTGGCGGACGAAATTTATTCGGCTTATCAGGATGGCCGGTTTGTATTCATCTGCGGGAACGGCGGCAGCGGATCGAACTCATCGCACTTCTGCGAGGATCTCGGCAAGAGCACGTTGCGACGAGAGGACTTCACCAACGACAGCGTCAAGCGACTGAAGGTGCTCAGCCTGACCGACAACACGCCCTACATTCTGGCGTGGGGCAACGACGAAGGTTTTGACCGTGTCTTCGTCGAGCAACTCAAGAACTTCGCCTCGCCGGATGACGTGCTGATCGCGATCAGCGGCAGCGGCAACAGTCCGAACATTCTCAACGCCGTCGAGTGGGCCAACCGCCACAATCTGCGAACGTGGGGCATCACCGGTTACGGGGGCGGAAAACTGAAGTCGCTCGGCAAGAATAATCTGCATGTGCCGCTGGACGACATGGGCATGGTCGAGTCGATTCATCTGGTGCTGTTCCACTGGATCCTCAACGACGTCTACGGCCGTATCAACAAAGTCGGCCGTCACGCAGGTTAAATCTCGCAGATGGATTCGATTCGGAGTCGATGGTCGGAACTGCAAGGCCATCGGTTTCCAGTGGAATTGAAACAGCGGTTATTGCTGTATTTGCGGTGGGGATCGCCATCGCGGCTGGCGCTCAACTGAGCGGTGAAGTTCGATTGTG
>VGZH01000055.1 GCA_016872645.1 Planctomycetota bacterium
TGCTGGACCAGGTCCGCAAACAGCTTGAAAAAATCATCAACGTCGTCCGCGTAATCGACTTCTCCGACCAGAAGTTTGTCGAACGCGATCTGATGCTGATGAAAGTCAGCACGGCCAAGGACCGCCGTGCGGAAATCAAAGAACTGGTTGAGATCTTTCGTGGCCGGATCGTGGATGTCAGCTCGACGCACGTCATGGTCGAGATCTCCGGCCAAGAAGGAAAACTGGAAGCGTTCATCGAGCTGATGCGGCCATTCGGAATCCTGGAAATGGTTCGCACCGGCCGGATCGCTCTGCAACGCGACCACGAAGTGACTCCCAATGAATAGGAACGAGGGTTCGGAGCCCAGGAATAAGGCTCTGACACCTCGGCTCGTATTCTTTTTCTTACCACTAGTCCCTAACCACTAACCACTAGAACACACCATGCCAGTCAAAGTTTATTACGACGCCGATGCCGATCTTTCCCTTCTCAAAGACAAGACCATCGCCATCCTGGGCTACGGCAGCCAAGGACACGCTCAGGCTCAGAACCTGCGTGACAGCGGTTGCAACGTCATCATCGGCCAACGCCCCGGCAGCGCGAACTACGATCTCGCCGTCAGCCACGGCTTCAAGCCGATGTCGATCGCCGATGCTGTTAAGCAAGCCGACCTCGTCAACATCCTGCTGCCCGACGAAGTGCAGGGGGACATCTATAAAACCGAGATTCGCCCGAACCTCAAGAAGGGCGCGCTGCTGATGTGCTCGCACGGCTTCAATATCCACTTCGGCCAAGTCGTTCCGCCGCAAGGCCACGACGCCGCTCTGGTCGCGCCGAAAGGCCCCGGCCACCTCGTCCGCAGCGAATACGAAAAAGGTGGCGGTGTGCCGAGCCTGATCGCGTTGCTGCCCGGAGCTTCTGAGGAGTCCCGCAAGCTGGCGCTCGCGTATGCGAAGGGGATTGGCGGCACTCGCGGCGGAGTCATCGAGACAACCTTCGCCGAAGAAACCGAAACCGACCTGTTCGGCGAGCAAGTCGTCCTCTGCGGGGGTGTCAGCGCGTTGGTCAAAGCGGGCTTCGAGACGCTCGTCGAAGCGGGTTACCAGCCGGAGATGGCCTACTTCGAGTGCATGCACGAACTCAAGCTGATCGTCGATCTGTTCTACCAAGGCGGCCTGAACTACATGCGTTACAGCGTGTCGAACACCGCCGAGTACGGCGACTACACTCGCGGCCCGCGCATCGTCACCGAGCAGACGAAGGCCGAGATGAAGAAAATCCTCCACGAAATCCAATCCGGCCAATTCGCTCGCGACTGGATTCTGGAAAACAAAGCCAATCAAGCCAGCTTCCAAGCGACTCGCAAACGCGAACGTAATCACCCGCTCGAAGTGGTCGGCAAACAACTCCGTCGCATGATGAGCTGGATCAAAGCGAAAGAGTACTAACCGACGAGACACGCTCTCGCCCCCGTAGCTCAATTGGATAGAGCGTCGGCCTCCGGAGCCGAAGGTTAGAGGTTCGAATCCTCTCGGGGGTATTTGACTTACGACAATCGCGACTATACTTGTCACAACATTTGTCACAGATCGCCAAAAGAAAAACCCCCGGTGGTCGTCACACCAACGGGGGCCAACGAACCTTCCGGCCCGTCAAGCAGTTCACTGCTGGGAGGTTCAAAGATGCAACGATTTCCGAAACCGTGGTTCCGTCCGTCTCGTAAAACTTGGTTCGTCACGCTGGAGGGGAAGCAATTCAACCTCGGTGGCGATCGCAAGCTGGCATTCGAGCGCTACAAGGCGTTGCTGAATCAGCCGCGTCAGGTTCAGGTCGCTCCTGACTCGTTGGTCGGGTTGATCGACAAGTTCTTGGATTGGTGCGAGAAGCATCGCGCGACGGAAACCTACGAGTGGTATCGCGACTTGCTGCAAAAGTTCGCGAAGACATATCCCGATCTCGCCGTGAACGAACTCAAGCCGTTTCACGTCCAAGAGTGGATTGATCGGCAGACGGACATCAAGAACGGCACGCGGCGGAACTACGCTCGTGCGATCATCCGCGTGATGTGGTGGGCACAAGACCTGGGCTACATCGACAAGAATCCGCTGGCCCGATTCAAGAAACCGAAGGCGGGCAAACGCGAGACGGTCATCTCGTCGGAAGAATTCGAGGGCATCCTGAATTTGATTCCGGGAGACGACTTCAAAGACTTGATTCGCTTCGCCTGGGAAACCGGTGCTCGTGCGGCGGAGTGCTTGGCGGCAGAACAGCGCCACGTCGATCTCAAGAATCGCCGGATCGTCTTTCCACAGTCGGAAGAGAAGATGGAACGTGAACCGCGAGTGATTTATCTCAACGAAGCGGCGGCGGAGATTGTCGTTCGTCGCATGGCCTCTAGCGGTCATGTCTTTCGCAACTCGAACGGGCAACGGTGGACGACGGAAGCTGTGAATTGTGCCTTCAACAGTTTGCAGGCTCGCATGGGCAAGCTGGCGATGCGTGCGAAGGGCTTGTCGATTGCGGAAGACGACGTTCAACAATTGACTCAGCAACTCAAAGCGGCGTGGCAATCGCGAGGGAAGCCTGAGCGGCCGGATCGGTTCTTTCGCGAGCAAGCTCGTGCTCGCATTTGGAATCGCGAGGCAGCCAAGCACGCTCCGAAATACTGCCTGACCGTGATCCGGCATTCGTGGTGTCACCGTGCTCTGCGGCAAGGTCTCGACGCCCTCACCGTCAGTATGCTGATGGGGCATTCGGACGTGACGATGGTGTCGGAGGTCTATAGTCATCTTAGTCATGCTCCTGAATTCCTGCGCGACGCCATGCGGCGAGCAACAGCGACGATCACAACTTGATGTGCTTGAGCCGTGGTCGCGGTGGCGGCGTCCGCGCCGTCACCGGCTCATGGCGGCATTGGGCCAGAAACGATGCGATGTCCGTGTCGGCGATGCGGATGGCGGCTCCGATGCGGTAATGGGGCAGCTTGCCACTGCGGATTAGTTGGTAAGTCGAGGTCAACGAAATCGTCAGCCGCCGGGATGCTTCGCGAACCGTGAGCATCCTGGGCGTGACGTGAGTTTCCATCGCTGTAGTTGATTGATCGTCGAACATGATTTCGTCTCGAAGAGGTCAACGGTTGGGCAGCCGAATGATTTCGCGGCGCTTGCCGTCGGTGGCGTGCCAAATGGGGCTGGTCAGGGCAGTGGTTGACGTGAGGTCGGCGGCCGTGGCGAAGCGGCAGTAGGCCGCGACTGGATCGTCTTTCAGACGGTCGCAAAGCGATTGGATGCGTTCCCAAGTGCGGCAGACCCAAAACAAGCGGACGATGGCTTGGTCGGATTTGGGGAAGTAACGCTGGAACGTCCGCTGCGAAATGAGGGCGGAGTATCCGGGGAGCTTGCCGGCGATTTGCTTGCGTCCTTCGGACGAGCAGTCGATCTCGAAGAAGCCGATCAGGTCGCTGCTGCCGGCGGCGGAGTTGGTCAGTTCGCGGGGGACGGACATGCGGAATGCGGCGTCGGGTTGGCAGGTGGTTTTTCTCAGCGGGCCTGGGAAGGCGTGGTACAGGATGCGTCGGTGTGACGGCGGGAGTTTGTCGCTGGCCGAGTAGTCGCGGTCTTGCTCCAAGATCCAAGTTGGCAACGCGACGCGCAGCGAGCGGCACGCATCGTCGAGCGCCAGCTTGGTGCGAATGATTTGCAGCCGATGGTGGATCATCTCCGGCTTGGGATCGCCGCGCGACACGCGAGGCGGATGATGGCCGGTCAGCGTTTCGATAGCCTCGGCCCCCCTCTCCGTCAGGCTGTGGACCGTGGGAACCGAGCATCCGCTGGCCTCAGCGCTCCACAGCGTCAGGGCCACGGTGCGGGTGAGTCCTTGTTGCTGCAACAAAGCGAGCCGCTGCTGACAACGGCGCAAGGACGCGCCTGCAAAGAACCGTGCGTGAATCATGTCGGTATCGAGGATGCTGTGCTCGCCCAAACACGACAGCAATTGCAGGTCGCGTGGTTGCAAGACAAGTTTGGTCGGAGCGGTGGTCATGGCTTAGATCGTGATGATTCCGTTGTCGGTGTCTTTGGGAGCAATCAGGATCTGCGATTGCGAAGAGGCGATGCGTTCGTTGTTCGCTGCGATGTCTTGCAGAAACTTGACAAGCTTCTGCTCGAACTCGATCCGCTTGAGCTTGAGGTTCTCAGTCGTGTCGAATTCCGGCCGGGCATGAACTTCGCGGCGGAGTTGGGCGATCTTTTTGGCGGCGAAGCGTGGCGTTGCCACCAGCGGATTGCGGGCCAGCGGCGTGTTGACTCGTGATACGCCTTGCCCGGCGATGTAAAGCATCGCCGTGCCGCGCGGCAGCGTCGTCAGCTCGCTAGCACCTTCGATGATTTGCTCGTCGCTGGTGTAGAACTGCGTCGCCGTGACGACCTCGCGGGTGCGGATACGGGGCACGAGCGATTGCTTGCGAGTGACGCTCTTGCCGCGAGTCGTCGTCTTCGACCAACTGCTGCCGCTCGTCTCTGTCGAACCGCGTGATGACGATGTGCCGGTTGATGAACCGGATTGATCGGAGCGAGCACGGCTCACGGCATCAGCGACAAGCGACGTGGTCTCAGTCGAACCGGACGAACTCGTATTTCCTTCCGAGTGGCTCTGCGTGTCGCTGACGGCGTTGCTGGCCGAACCGCCGTCTTGCGCGGCATCGCTCATGCTGTCCGATTCGTCGGTCAGCGTGACGAGTTCGTTTCCGTCTTGATACTGTTGAAGTTGAGTCTGAACGTGCTTGATTTTCTTCGTGTCGATCGTCGGCAGCTTGATGATCTCGCCGATGAATTTGGCATCGACTGGGTTCTTGTGGCGGAAATAAAAGTGAGCGTTGCAGTGGCTAATCAACGCTTGCAGCAAGCGATCTTTTTCCCGTTCCTCGAAAAGCTGCGTCCCCTGGAAGGCACACACGAAGCGGCATTGAAACTTGCGCACTTGGGCCAGCGCTCGCGTGATGATGTCGAACGACGCTCGGAAGACGGGCAGCTCGTCGATGAAGATGCAATGCGGCACGCGGGCATGTCGTGGCGTGTTGTAGATCGCGAACAGAATCTCCATCAGCCAGAGATTCGCGAAGATCTCGACATCCTCTTCGCGGAGCACACTACCGCGAGCCAGCGACACCAGAATCACGGCGCGATCCTGAATCAGTTGCGTTAAATCGAGATGCCCGTCCGGTTTGCTAAAGGACAATTCGACCAGCGGATTTTGCATCAGATTGAGGAATCGGTTCTTGGCGGAGCCGACTTGTTCTTCGCGTTCTCCTGGCCGCAACCCGGCCAGTTGTTCCAATTCAAACTGGCTCACGAAATCAGGGGCGACTGCGGTGAGTGCTTGGAACACTGGACTCTGAAAGTCAAAGAAGTGCCGCACGTCGGCGAGCGTCAGTCCCGCAAGTGCTAATGTCGTCAGGAACCGATGCACCCACTTCGCCAACACGGGTTTACCGTTGAAATCTCTTTCTCCGAACGCATACAGAAGTATGCGTGCGACGTGTCCGACTCGGCTGGCGACACGAGCCTTGTACGTCGTTTCGTCCACGCCTTCGCGGCTGACAGCGAGCGGATTCAACCCGGTGATGCGGTTGGTGTCCGAGTAGCGGATGACGATGACTCGGCGGCGAAGCGACGGGGGTAACGCGGCACAGAACGGCTCGATGTCGTCGGCCAAGTCACCGTGCGGATCAAGCAACGTCGCGCCGCAATTGGTTCGCAATACGGCCGTCATCAGGCCGTACATCAAGTTCGACTTGCCGGTGCCGGAATCGCCAGACACCAAAACTCCGGCTGCTGAATCCCCCAACAGAACCGAGTTCGCAAAGCGTCTCAAATCCAAACCAGTGCTCATCGCGCCTCCCATTCCGTTATGGGGTGGCGCGGTCGTTGGCACCGCTCGTGGTGATTGGCACTTCTAGTTGTTGCACGGCATCGGCCATGTCGCCGTGTGGGTCAAGCAGTATCACGCGGCCGTTGGTTCGCAGCACGGCGGTCATCAAGCCGTACATCAAGTTCGACTTGCCGGTGCTGGAATCGCCAGGCACCAAAACACCCGCTGCCGACTCATCATGCAGAGCGAAATTCTCGACGTGTGGCAATTTATCCGTAGTCTGCACGATTGAATCCTCACTTTGTTGTTACGGTGCAGCGCGGTCGTTGGTGCCGCTCGTGGCGATTTGTCGCATCCGTTCTTGGAAGCGAAGCTGTTCTTGCTCCAGCAATTGTTCTCGCGTCTCTTCGTCCAAATCGGTCATGCCTTCGAGCGTGTGAACTCGGCCGCGGTACTCGGCTTGAGCTTGGCGGAGTTGCTGGCCGAAGTCGGGTCGCGGCGTGTTGTCCTGGCGGCACAAGCGGGACTCGGCCTCCGTGCGGATGTAGTCGGCTTCAAACGGCGCGACACCGAGTCCCGTTACCAACTCCGTGAGCGCGGGCATGACGCTTTCGACCGACGCACCTTCGCCCAGCAAGTGGGCGAGATGCTCGACGAGCAACGAACGGAACCGGCGATACTGCCGTTGGCGAAACCACAACGGCACATTTTGAGCATGAGTCACAAAGCTAGCAGGACGCCGGAAATCCGGCGCTTGCCGCACTTGTTGCAAAGCAATTTGCAGAGAACGAGCCGCCTGTTTCATCGCGGCAGTCACCGCTGGCGGCGTCGGTGCTGGCGACGTTCCACGACGGAGCGTTGTCGATGCCAGCCTTCGGGTTCGCCGCGAACGAAACCTGTCGCCGATCAGACGATAGGCCCCGTAAGCGGCCGAACCAAGAATGCTCCAACCAATCAATTCAGGAATCATCACAAATCTCCGAACTCAGTTTTCTCTCGAATTCCATCCCTTGCTTGGTCTCTTAGTTCTGAGTCGCCGGTCGTTTTCCTGGCATCCGAATCGGCATCCCGTGAAAGAACGGCACGGCAGCATCGCCACGAAATTGCTCGCAGTCCGGGCAGACTTTGAACCCCGATTCGGGATCAGTTCTGGCGATCGTGTTCCACGCGAAAAACTCTTTGCAGGCGTCTGGAACGCCGAGCTTCTCACGGACGACTCGGCGACCGTTGATCGTCCAGTCGGGGTCAATTTGAGTCTGAATGAAATTGCGATCGCCCAGCGCGCCGATCAACTTCCCGTAGCGGCTGTCGCTGCCGCGTGTCAGCAAGCCGATGGCAAGCGGTCCAGCGATCGCGTCCAAGAATCCGATGTCGAAGATCGTGCAACCGTCGCTCGGCGGATCGAGCGATTGGCCGGTGGCCTTCGCCAACTCGTGAGCCAAGAATCTCTTCTCGACCAAGCAGCGGTAGCACGCATCAATGCCGGGATGCCAGAACACAACTTCGCCGCCCACTCCATCGGCGTACATGCCCAGCCACAACGCGGGCTTTTGCAGTCGCAAAGCGACTTGATTGCCGCGAGCCTGAGCCGGGAAATGGTCCGTCGCGAAGATGAACAAGTCGGCGTCGCCGAACTCACGATCAATGTCCTCGTCCGTCATTTCGCAGAAGTCGCAAATGAGCGTCGTGACTTCGACCTCCGGATTGATGCGGCGCAACCGATCCGCGACCGCCTCGGCTTTGGGGCGTCCAATGTCCGCCTGCTCGAAACCTTGGCGACAAAGATTGGCGTCCGTGACAATATCTTTGTCAAGCAGTTTGAATTTGGTGACTCCGCTGCGGCCGAGATTGGCAATCAAATCCACTGCTCCGCCGTTGCCGATCACCACCACCGTGGCATCGCGCAGCTTCGCAACATCGACTGTCCTCTTGATTCTTGAAAAATCGAACTTCATGTCGGAACCCTTTCGTGTTGAACGATTGAACTTGGAAATTGATTTCGGTCAGGCACAGATTGAATTTGGAAACGGGTTTAGATCAGGCACAAGTCAGCCGCATGAATGCGGCCCATCGCGAAGACGTAGGGATAGAAGTGCCCATCGCAGACGATGGGCATAAAGAATTGCGTCAGTTCGGAATTCGCCGGACTCGTGAAGAGGCGTTGCAGGTACGCCAAGTCTCCGGACGACGGCACGATGAATCCCGACGGATGCGAATGCACAATCCCCTTGCAGTTCAGCCCGCACGATTTCGCTTTGCTGAGTTCGCGATTCAGCGTGCGAGTGTTGAGCGTGAAGGACGCGGGGGAACCCTTGCCCTCGGTGTCGGGGATGAAATGCGTGACGACCAAGTCGTCCTTCACCGGCCCCAACAAGATGCCCGCGACCTCCGGCGGACGCGGCATCAGATGATCGCAAGCGTCCTTGAACGCGGATTGGGTCATCTTCATCAGCCACACCGGCAACGGCTCATCCGGGTCGCTGTCGGCGGTTTTTTTGACCGGCGGCGAGTCGGCGCGGTCCTCCGCCGGGTGCTCAACGAAGTCATCCATTTCCACGCCGTCGCCCTTGAGCGGAGCGCGAAACATGGGGCCAGCTTTTGATTTTCGATACCAAGATTTCATGGGACATTGCCTTTCGATTTTGAGTGCTCAAGAAACAACCAAACCCAGCGAAATGCAGGTTGCATCTCGCTGGGCCGGTTGCGACGTCTTAGTGGAGAGTGCCGTCTGGCAACTCTTCAACGCCCGGAACATGCTTGAACATGATCCGCTCCTTGAACTGTGATCCCGCATGAAGTCCGCAGAGCGCCGGTGGGATCGTGCCGGCAACTCCACTACACGATGTCCTTCAATCAGACCGACACGCGGCGCGACCCTTGCGGGAATTCGCCGGTTCGGACGTACTGCGACCAACCTTCCATCCAATGCACGGCGATTGCTTTGGCTCGGTCGAGCGTCACTGGCTCGTGGCCGGCGGCGACGCAGATTTCGCCTGAGCTGTAGAGATGGCACTCGCTGACCGACTTGCCGTAGGGATCAGCCGGGTGCTCGCGGGCGAAGAGCTTGAACTTGCCGGCGGACGCCACGAACTCAATCGCGTAGTCATCTCTGCCATGCACGCGGTAGCGCTTAATCATTTCGGGATTCCTTTCTGTGCTTGAGGTTCATTGACCTTGGTTTTGTCCTGCTTCTCTTTTTGTTTGCGTTGGAAGCGGAGCAGCCGAAACAACTCGGTCGTCGCGACGACGGCTTCGGGCGACGAATCGTCAAACTGCACGCGAACGCATTCCGTTTCAGACTTGCCCGTCAGCTCACATTCGCCGATAAACAAGTCTGAAATCACAACTCGCATCATTTGAGGTCTCCTTTCGATTCCCGTCTGAGAGAGGTTGAAGTGGGCCGTGAGGTCCACCGTTTCAGAGCGGGGGTACGATGGCAGAACGGCCCGAAACCCTCGTCGCAGGGAAGTCGCAATCTGTTCGTTACGAGTCGCTACCATGCGTGAGAGGACAGTTCGTCCGAACGGAATGGCGATCAAACGTCTCCGCCTGGAGCGCGGTTGGACACAGGCGGACCTTGCTGACGAATCGCAGATCGCCAAGAGAACGATTGAGAACGCCGAAGCTGGCAGGCCGGTCGAGATTCGTACTCTCAGCATCCTTGCAACCACGTTTGGGAGCGAAGTCTCCTTGACGGATTTGTTCGACAGCCAAGCCGCCGACGCTTCTTGCAACGCTGACGGTTCTGCAACTCAGGCAAGCGACATTTCGATTCCGGCCATGCACATCGGCAACGCGCCGTCGCTCCCTTCGTTGCTCATCGGACGCGAGCGAGACCTGGCGAATTTGACGGCTCGACTTGCTGCTGGTGTTTCCGTCACCGAGCGGCCAGCGACGCAAGTGCTCACGGCCGTTCGCGGGTGGCCGGGAGTGGGCAAGACGACCGTAGCGCGGGCGATGGCCCACTGGCCGCAAGTGGCGACGGCGTTTCCTGACGGAGTGCTGTGGGCGGCACTCGGTCCTTCACCGCAAATCCTTTCAGAGCTGCTGGCGTGGGGGCGGTCACTTGGCGAGGAAAGCATTTTGCTTTCCAAAGATATCGCGGAAGCCAGCCAGCGGATTACGGCACTGCTTCGCGATCGGCGCATGTTGCTGATCGTCGATGATGCCTGGGACGCGAGCCATGTGCTTCCGTTTGCGGTGGGCGGTCGGCAGTGTGCTATGCTCGTCACGACTCGACTTCCGAGCGTGGCTGACGCACTGGCTCCAACACCGGGAGACATCTACCACCTCGATGTGCTGTCGGAGCATGACTCGCTGGAATTGCTCGGCAAGCTGGCTCCACAAGTGGTCGAGCGTCATCAAAAGGAATGTCGCGAACTCGTCGCCGAACTCGAAGGCTTGCCATTGGCCCTGCAAGTCGCCGGGCGTTTGCTGCGGGCGGAGCACGCCAAAGGGTGGAGCGTGCCGGAACTGCTTCGCGAATTGCGGGATGACAAGGCCAAGTTGTTGAACGCCCAAGCTCCGGCGGACATGGCCGCGAGTCCCGGCGAAGTCAGCCCCACGGTGGCCGCGTTGCTCCAAAAGAGTACCGACAGCCTCGATCCAACAATTCGCAAGCGGTTTGCCTCTTTAGCTCCGTTCGCCCCTCGTCCGGCGACGTTTGAATTGGAAGACATCATGGCGGTTTGGAAGTCCGACGAAGCGAGCGCGCGGCAGACGATCGACGTGCTCGTGGATCGCGGCCTCTTGGAACCACTCGGCGACGGTGACTTTCAAATCCACCAAGTCCTCGTGCATCACGCGAATACGTTGTTGAAGTTGCTGAAAAAGCGGTGATGCGATGCCCGACGACGAGTCTGATCCGTATGAACTTCATGCGTTGCGATTTCTCACCCGCCATCAGCAGATATCGGATCGGTTCTATCAGTCGCTGGACAGCCTCGAACGACACCAAAGTGAACTCAAAAAATGCTGGCCGCAGATTCTCGTCGCTTTGGGATGGGCCATGACTAACCGAACCGCTTCACCGACCGCAGCCGAATTCTGTCAGAGGTTCGCGGCCAGTCGCACAATCGCTGGTAGCGTTGTCTTGTCGGCCAGCCCGACTGAAATTGAGAAGCTGTTGGAGCGATGAACCGTGTCGTCGGACGAAAATGATCCTTTTGAACTTCACGCGGCGAGATTCCTGTCGCGGTTGCAGAGTCTCACTCAGTCATTTCGCACGTCGTCGGAACCGGTGGAAACGCTGTTACCAGCTTTCGACAAACAACGACCGCAGATTGATGCGGCTTTCGCTTGGGCCGCCGCCAACTTGCATTGTTCGGACTTAGCGGCGGAGATGTGTGTGAGATTCGCTGGATGTGGCGACCCCGGCGGCGGCAACTCGCTGCTCGATCTGCGGCAGAGTCCAGCGGAGATCCGTCATTGGATCGACGAAGGACTGGCTGCCTGCCGTCGCCTTGGTTGGCGGAACAACGAAGCGGTCTTTCGCTATCAGCTTGCTGGGGCGGTCTTCGGTGATGGCCGATTTGATGAAGCAATGCTCCACGCGGAAGCCGCGTTTCAATACTTTCGAGAAGTTGGCGATGATCGTCAGGCCGCGATCACGCGCAATCTGCTGGGCCTCTTGTCACTGGCGCAGAGTGATGCCGAGCGAGCGATCAACTTCGTTCAAGAATCGCTGGCCACCTTCCGTAGTCTCGAAAGCGACTACGACATCACGTTCACGCTGGTCGTGCTCGCTCAAGCCTTCATCAAGGCGAAGCGATTTGAAGATGCCCTTCGTGCGGCCGATGAAGCTCGCCAGCGTGCCCGCGAACGAGGCGATCATGGCAACGAAATTGCGGCGCTCAAAAAAGTGGCGAGTGCGTCCATCAGTCTTGGAAGACAGGATGAGGCGTTTGCGGCGGAACTTGAAGCGACGGCCGTTCTCAATGCTTCTAATGTGTCTCATGCGGCATGGGGAGTTGGACTTGGCACGTTTGACCTCCTTCGACTTGCGGCCACGAAGACTCCGGGAGACTATCGGAAGTTGGAACAAGACCTCATTGCCTTTCGCAAGGTTGGCAATTGGGTCGGTGAGGGCGTCGCGTTAATGTGCCTCGGAGCGGCCAACGTCTATCGCGGTGATCGGCAGGCAGGCATGGCATTCTTGGAACAAGCTCGCGACCTTTTCACGAAGCGGCAATACGCGCTCGGCTTGAATGCCATTCAAAAGTTCCTGATTGATGCCGGAATCTCAGAATCCGAGTCGGTAGCCTGACTGCCAATCAACGGGGGTGGGAGTTTGCGGCTGGCGGGGAACAAAAGAAAACGGACCAATTGGTCCTGTCCTTGCAACAGCGTTGAATCATGGCGGACGAAGACGACGATCCGTTTGAACTTCACTCCCGGTGGTTTCTGACAAAACTTCAACGGGCTGTGACCGAGTTTCGTCGATCCGCTGAGACGCCGATTGACGATCAGTTGGTCCGCTTCGATAACCTTTGGCCGCAAGTCACCTCGGCCTTTCGTTGGGCATCCGCACAAAGCGAAATTTCGGGGCAGGCGGCCGAGTTATCCAAGGCATTCTTGGCGTGTGCCAGTAGCGACGACCTTTTGGAGTTCCGCCGCAGCCCCGATGAACTTCGCCATTGGAGTCAAGCGGCGGAGGGTGCTGCGGAACGCTTCTTGGATGATCCGGACAAAGCGGTGTTCCTACGCCAGTTTGCCGAGGCCGCAATGCTCCAGAGCGAGCAACTGACGGTCGTAAGGGATACTCGCTCCAAACTCAGCACGTTACTTAGTGAAGTTGAGTTGAATCCGAAGTCCAAGAATGAGTAATGCCTCGTCACACTTCCAATGACGATCAACGGGGGGTGGGAGTTTGCGGCTCGCGGGGAACAAAAGAAAACGGGCCTATTGGCCCGTAATTAGACGACGCATCAACGATACCGGCTTCTTCGACTCGCCCGCTTGGCGAACATCGGAAACGTAAGACTCCGGCGTCTCGCGGAGTAACCGGATTGCCTTGGAATATGCTTCGTCGCGAGACGACGCTTCGATCAGGCAACCGTACTGGAATTTGACTTGGTACAGCATGGGAAAGTGAGGAAGAAGATAAAGGTGGCCGGTTCGGGGCCATCGCGGGGGCACACGGCCGCACGCCCGAACGCAAGGAGGAGTCCCCGCAGGGAAGCTCCTTGCGTAAGGGACCGGCCGTGTAGAATCGGCAGGCCCCGAACCGCTTGGTGGGAAACACAAACACCCACAAAACAAAAACATTTTGGCGGAGCGACTTCCCTGCCCCGTCGCGGGGCAGCCGAGTGAGCGGATGCGAACGAGGACGGGGTGCCAGGGGCGGTCAGCCCCGGCTGCTTTGTGTGACTGGAACCGTGGTCTGGAGCGACCGAGCAATGGGTTGGAAGAGCGAGCGAAGCGAGCCACCCAACCAGTCACGCAGACACACAAAGCAGCCGGGGGTGGAATGAGCCTGCCGAATGAAAGCCCCGGCACCCCGAAGTCGCGGTGGGCCAAACAAATACAACACAACCCACAACCAACCGGCCTATTCACCCTGCGGCAGTGGCTCGCGAAGATGAACAAGAAGGTGAACGCGAAGCCCTTCCCGCAACGTACTACAGGATGATCCGCTCAATCTCATCAAGGCTCACGTCGTCCGAGCGGCGGTCGTAGAGGCCGGTCGTGCGAGCCGACTCGTGGTTGGCGATTCGCTGGGCGTGCTCCAGCGTGCCACCGTTCTTGAGATAGGTCGTGATGCCGGTCGCTCGAAATGTGTGGCATCCGATCCTCGTCGGCAAGCCGGCTTGACGAGCACGCCGCTTGACCATCGCGAGCACGTCGAGCCGCTGGATGCGGCGATTGGTCAACTTCCGCTGCCGGTCAAACGACCGGAACAGCGGGCCATGTCGGTCGGCTTCAATCAGAACACGATCGAGGTACGCATCGACGTACTCTTCGGCTTTGTGGTGAGCCGGAACGTCGTGGAGCTTGCCACCTTTCTCGTGGAGGCGGAACCACATTCGCCGGCCTTGAGCGAAGTAGTCCTCCGTATTCATGGCCACGACCGCCCCGACGCGAGCGAAGCTGTAGATCATCACGCCGATCAACGCCCGGTCGCGGAGTCCGGCGACCGTCGAAACGTCGATGCTTTCCAGCAGTTCGCGGGCCTCGTCCGCCGACAGCACTGGTGTCTTCCCCTTCTTGACCGAATATCTTGGCCCACGAACGGAACTCGCCGGGTTCGTCTTGAGCACTTGCCCGACAACGAGCCAGTCGCCCAGCATCCGCAGTGCCGCAAGGTTTTGCTTGACCGTCGGCGCGGCTGCAAAGCTCGTCAGTTCCTCGATGTAGAGCGAGATGTGCAACGACGAGATTTCGGCGAGCGCGAGTTGTCGCTGTTCGCACCAACAAAAGAATCGTTGCGCCGCCCGCAGATAGGCCATCCGAGTATTGAGGTTGCGAAGGTGGGCGACGAAAAATTCGACGAACCGTCGTTGAGCGTCCGGTCCCGCCTCCGCAACAACAGTCGGCAATGATCGCGATGCTCTGTCAATGAGCGAACTGTCTCTGCCGATGGTGAGCGACAACTCGGCCATCACGAATCAGGGTGTCAAGCAAAGCCAAGCATAACGTCCTTTATGCTTGGCGTGATGACGGTCGGCTTGACGCGATGCGGTTAATGTTTTGGCACGTCAAAAGAGATCCCCAAGCTTCATCAGCTTGGGGATCAACTCCGAGAGTCAGCGATCAGAAGTTGTCACCGGCTTCACCTTCGGATGCTCCCGTCTCGGTGTCGTCCTGGCCGGGGATCGGCGTCTGGTAGCAATACTCCAGAGCCTTTTGCAGCGCGAAGATCAGAGCCGGCAAGTCCGATTGCTGGTAGGACGCGGCATCCTTCCATTGGCTGCTCTTTTGATCGAAGTAACGACGCGGATTGATCGTCACCGAACGAAAGTGACGAATGCCTCCATCGTCGCTCTCCGTTTCATTGAGCCAGATGGCGACTCCGATCCCGCTGGCAAATGGACCGACCTTTTTTTCCGGCGGCTTTTGGGGCCGCGCCCTCGTGTCTTGGGCCATGACATCACTCCTGAAACTGAAAGAACGCTGGACTCTCTGAGCGAGAGGCAGCAAGCAAAATGCCTGATGCAAACCCGACAGTGCCAGAGAATTCGCGACTGCGCAAGTCGAGTTATCCATGCCATCGCGATGGGCAGTCTCTGTGACAAACGGCGGTGAAGGAGAACAAGCAGTCGCAGAGCGTGTGTGTCAACAAGTATGGTCGCCGCTACACTTCGCGGCGATACGGCAAGCTATTCAGGGAGGGAGCCTATGCAGACGGGATCGCGGTTGATGCTGCGGATCGTCGCGCCAGTGGTGGGGGTCAGCGGAGTGCTGCTGGCGCTGGGAGCGGTCGCGGCGTGGTATGTGCATGAATTGCAGGATTCGTCGTCCGACATTTTGGTCGTGAACGTCTCCAGCGTGCGCGCGGCGGAAGAAATTGAAATCGGAATGCGCGAGGTGCGGACGCTGTTGAACCGATTCTTGCGGTCGGGGGATCGCAAGTATTTGGAAGCCTGCGGGCCGATTCGGGAAGAGACGCAACATTGGATGGGCGAAGCGGAGAGGCTCTCGACGACTCCGAAAGAGACGGAATTGATGACTCAGGCGCGGCGCGGGTACGAGCGGTTCTTTCGCCAGTTTGATGACTTGTCGGTACGGACCACCGGCAGACTCGATCAGGCGGCTCAGGATGAAGTCGAGCGGTTGATTGACGAAGTGCTGACGAGCGAACTGCTGGAACCGGTCCATCAATACCTCGACCTGAACGAAGAGTTGATGGCAGCCACCAGCCGCGAGAATCAGAAGGTCACAGATTGGATGGTGTTCGCGCTGCTGCTGCTGGGGACGTGCGGTGCGGTGGCCGGACTGATTGCCGGGTTGGGGATTGCTCGCGGCGTGAATCGGTCGATCGTGCAATTGACGGTTCCGATTCGTGACGCGGCGGGCAAGCTGAACGAAGTCGTGGGGCCGTTGACGGTCGCGACGGGCGGCTCCTTCAAAGAAATCGAAGACGCGCTGCAGCACGTCGGCGAACAGATCGGCACGGTCGTTGAGCGACTGCGAACGAGCGAGCGGGAAATGCTGCGAGCCGAGCAATTGGCGGCGGTCGGGCAGCTTGCGGCGGGAGTCGCTCACGAACTGCGGAACCCACTGATGTCGATGAAGCTGCTGGTGCAAACGGCGATTGAATCCGGAGACAGCGCGCGGCTGGAAGGTCGCGACTTGCGAGTGCTCGACGACGTGGTGCGGCGGGTCGAACGGTCGGTGCAGTCGCTGCTGGAGTTCGCTCGGCCGCCCCGCTTGGAGATGGCCCGGTTCGACGTGACGGACGTGGTGCGGCAGACCGTCGCGTTGGTCGAATCGCGTGCCGAGCAACGAGATGTCCGCATTGATTGCGACCTCGCCGAGCCAGCGTCACCGGTTTGGGCCGATCAAGGGCAGATGCGACAACTGGTGTTGAACCTGTTGCTCAACGCACTCGATGCGGCTCCGCACGGCGGGCATGTCGGAGTCCGAGTGCGATTCGATGATGCCTATTCACCACAACCGAATGATGCCACCAGCCTCGTGACGCTGTCTGTGCTCGATGATGGCGATGGCTTGCCCTCCGAGTTTGGCGACCGCATCTTTGAACCGTTCGTCAGCACGAAGGAAACCGGTACGGGCCTGGGTTTGTCGATCTGTCGCCGCATCGTGGAAGCTCACGGCGGCGAAATTCACGCGGCAAACCGGACGACCGGTGGAGCGGAGTTCGTTGTGACGTTGCCTGTCACCAATGAAGCGATCAATGACATTCAGGAGAGCGACGCAGACGAGTCACCTGCGCTACGGAGAACGAATCATGCCCACGTTATTGGTCGTTGATGACGATGCTGAGTTGCGGTATTCGCTGGAAAAGAGTCTGCGGTCAGACACGCTCGATGTGTTGAGTGCCGAGACGGCGACTCAAGGGTTGGAAGTCATCCGCCAGACCGGGCCGGATGCGGTCGTGCTCGATGTGCGATTGCCGGATATGTCCGGTTTGCAAGCGTTCGATCGGATTCGCGAAATCGACTCGCGATTGCCAGTGATTGTGGTGACGGCGTTTGCCGCGACAGACACCGCGATCGAAGCTATGAAGCGCGGGGCGTTTGAATATCTGTTGAAGCCGGTGGACCTGCATCAATTGCGTTCGGTCGTGGCCCAAGCGGTTGAACTGAGTCGGCTGCGGCATGTGCCGGCCGTGTTCGATGACGTGGAGCACGATGGCTCGGACGCGGATCACATCGTTGGACGTTCGCCGGTGATGCAACAGGTCTATAAGGCGATTGGCCGAGCGGCTCCGCTGGATGTCACCGTGTTGGTGCTTGGCGAAAGCGGCACGGGAAAAGAACTGGTGGCGCGAGCGTTGTACCACCACAGCCGTCGTGGCGAAGGTCCGTTTCTGGCGATCAACTGTGCGGCGATTCCCGACACGCTGCTCGAAAGCGAATTATTCGGCCACGAGCGGGGCGCGTTCACCGGCGCGGATCGCCGACGCATCGGCAAGTTTGAACAAGCGAATCAAGGGACGATTTTGCTCGATGAAATCGGCGACATGCCGCTCGCGCTGCAAGCCAAGCTGCTGCGACTGCTGCAAGAGCGGCGGTTCGACCGTCTCGGCGGGAATCAAACCGTTCAATCGGACGTGCGCGTCATCGCCACCACGCATCAAGACTTGGAAGCCGCCGTCGCCGCCGGCCGGTTTCGCCAAGACTTGTTCTATCGGCTCACCGAATTCACGATCCGAATGCCGCCGCTGCGCGAACGTCTGGAAGACGTGCCGCTGCTCACTGAGTATCTGCGACGACGCTTCAACCGCAAACTCGGCAAGCAAGTTCGTGCGGCGACGGACGAGACGTTGCAACTGCTGTCGCGTCACGCTTGGCCCGGCAACATTCGCGAACTGCGAAACGCGATCCGCTTCGCCATGATCCACGCCACCAGCGACACGCTGACTCCCGAATCGCTGCCGGAGTATCTGCGGCAGCCGACTCCCCTCGACGTGCTCAAGGTGCTGGACGGAATTGCGACGGCCGATGTACTCGGTCACGTCGAACACCTGATCCGCACCGGGCAGCCGGACATCTACGAAAAGGTGACGGCGTTCGTGGATCGAGCCGTGCTCGAATCGGTGCTCCAGCACACGCACGGCAATCAAGGGCAAGCGGCGGAGTTGCTCGGCCTGTCTCGCAACACGCTCAAGGCGAAGATGCGTTCGCTGGGTCTGAGCGTCGAAAAGCAATTGCAGGAACTGTGATGGACCGCGACATCGTCATCATCGGAGCGACCGGGCAGTTGGGCCACGACTTGTGCGAGCGATTGGGGCCGCGCGCGGTCGGCTTGACGCATCGCGAGGTCGAACTTTGCGAGCGCGAATCGCTATCGCAAACCTTGTCGCCGCTGCGTCCGCGAATCGTCATCAACACCGCCGCGTTCAACTTCGTCGATGATGCAGAGACTCGTGCGGGGGAAGCCTTCGCCGTGAACGCGCTCGGCGTGCGCGAACTGAGTCTTGTTTGCCGCGACCTCGATTGCGTGCTCGTTCATTTCAGCACCGACTACGCTTTCGGACTTGATGGCTGTCGGCGCGACCCGTATTCGGAAGATGACGTTTCCGGCCCGATCAACATTTATGGCACGAGCAAACTGGCGGGCGAATGTTTCGTCCGATCATTGTGCCCTAAGCATTTCGTCGTGCGGACCTGCGGACTGTATGGCCATCACGGTTCTGGCGGGAAAGGTCGTAACTTCGTCAACACGATGTTGCGGCTGGCTCGTGAGGGCCGGCCGGTACGAGTCGTCGCCGATCAAATTTGCACGCCGACCGCCACCGCCGACTTGGCGGATGCGACGCTGCGGCTGATCGAAACGGATGCCTTCGGCCTGTATCACTGGACGAATGGCGGCCAATGCTCGTGGCACGAATTCGCGAGTGAAATTTTTCGGCTCGCCGGGCTGACGGTCGATTGCACACCGATCACGACCGCCGAGTTCGGCAGCCGCGCGTTGCGACCGGCCTTCACCGTACTGGAAGCACGTCGCTGGCAAACACTCGGACTACCAACTCCGCGACCTTGGCAGGACGCGCTGCGTGAATTCTTGTCGTCACTGCCGCCTCGATAAGATGAGCTGCGGCGATGCAATCGCTTCCTCAAGCGAGTTGATTCACCGCCGCGAGTCCACCGGGGGGTGGTCAACTGTCGCAACGGTCAGTCGCCTCATGGACGCCACCATGCGTCTTGAAGGCGATGACAGCCAACCTTGGAAAGCCGCTCGGTGGCTTTCTCGGTAAACTTAATCGCGGCGGTGAATCATCGCGCTCGCGGATTCTTACAGTTCCTCCAAATTGGGCGTGAGAAATCGGCAACCACGCGCTTTCAACTCTGCCTCGCGTGCGAGGATTTCCGGGGCGTGATTCCACGCCAGCAGCAGCAAGACATCGGGTTTCAAGTCGGCCAATGCGGATGGTGGATGAATGGGCTGATGCGTACCGGGAATGAGTAATCCTTGCTTGGCCGGCGTGGAGTCGATCACGTCGGGCAGCAGTGCCGTCGTGACCTTGCAGTAATTCAACCGGACGGTTCCCTTGGCGGGTGCTCCGTAACCGACCACCTTGAGTCCTTGGCGTTTCAACTCGGTCAGCTTGGTCGTCAGTTCGTGGCGGTTCTTCGACGCCAGCGCCGCGAACACGCCGTAGGTGAAGCGATCCGCCAGCCCAGCCTTTTCTTCTTGATCCAGCCACGTCTGCACATCGTCCGAAAAGCCGCTGCCCAACTTCGCGGTGCAACGGATTGTGCCGCCGTGAACCGGAAAGGATTGAATGCGCTCCATGCGCAGGCCGTGACGGTTCATTAGTGTGACCAGCGGACGCACCGCGAAATACGACAGGTGCTCGTGATAGACCGTGTCGTATTCGGTCTTGTCCAAGAGGTTCTTCAAGTACGGCACCTCGAACACGAACGCCCCAGCGGGAGACAGCAATCGCCGAACGCCTCGGCAAACATCGTCCAAGTTGTCGATGTGCCCCAACACATTGCAGGCAACAATCATGCTGGCCTGCCCCGCCACGCGAGCCACTTCCTCCGCGAGCGGCTCGGAAAAAAATTCGGCAATCGTCGGGATGGCTCGCGATGCGGCCAGCACTTGAATGTTGCGAGCCGGGTCAATCCCCAACAGCCGCACGTCACGTCGCCGAATCGCCGACAGTGCCGTGCCGTCGTTGGAACCGATCTCGACCACCAAGCCGCCAGCAGGAACGTACTGCTCGGCGTTCTCGTTCATCAGATTCGAGAAATGGTCAGCCATCCATTTAGAACTCGACGTGAAAAACAAATAAGAGCGAAACAGCAATTCAGCGGGCACAACATGCCCCAACTGAACCATGCCGCACGACTCGCACAGCCGGAGTGACAACGGATACTTCGCTTCGGGGTTGTTGGCGTCCTTGGGCAACACGAAGGCATTGGCCGGCGGCTGCTCGCCAAGGTTGAGGATTTCAATCAGGCCGCCGGTTCCGCAGACTCGACACGCCGGACGTTCCCACGAGGCCGTATCGGGCGAGAATTCCGACAGGGGGATGACCTGCGCGCGTTCCAGTCGCTCGGAAAGAGCCTGTTGCGGGAGTGTTTGCTCGGTGGACATGGCGAACTTTCTGACGAGGTTGGGTCACTTCACGACGATCACGGCGATGCCGCCGCTGGGAATGTCTTTGCCGGAGAGGTACTCGGCGTTTTGAGGAAAGCGCGGTTTAAGTTCCTGCCAAAGCTGGATGCCGCCTGCAAGATGCTTCTCATCGAAGCCGAATTGACGCAGGCCGTCCCAGGCGACGAGCGCCCCGGTGGTGATCCACTTCAAGCAGCGGTTCACGTCGGCCTTGAGTTCCTCATACGGGCGGCGTCCGTTGAGAAAAACGAAGTCCGCAAGTCGCTTGTCGCGTTGCTTGTTGATGTCGTAGTCGATCTTTGTCGTCTCGCCGCGCGGGATGCTGCGGAGAGACTGCTGCCCGCAGGTGAACGCCTCGAACAACGGCAGCCGCTCTTCGGGGATCGGCCGCTCCGACAAACCGGCGGCAATCAGGTGGCAGTCGAACGCGGCGATGCGCGTCCACAAGAACAACGTCCCGCCAAGCTCTGTGCCGCTTTCGAGAATCAGCCTCGGCTTCCACTCCAGCACGCGCTTCATCAATCGTGCGAGATCGACCGGGTGTTGTTCCACGCCGAGCGTCCCGAACGGCTCCGGCCCGCGATACGCCTCGGCAATTTGCACCCAATCCTCGATCGTGCCCCGGCCGACTCCCATCTGCCATAGTCTTTCGAGAGCTTGACCAAGCGGCGAATCAGCCGGCGCGTTGCCGCGCTTCACGGGCGAATCCGCCGCGAGCGCCAGCGGCGATTTCTTGAACGACTCCGGCGTGAACTTCGACTGCGCGGGAGCGACCCCCTGCGCGGATGATGTGACTGACAACGCCTTTGGCTTGTAAGCGACTCCCGCGTAGGACGCTTGCTTCTTGCGCTGAGCTTCCTCGTCCGAGATGACTTGTTGAATCGTCCCTTCACGCACGAGGTCTTTCATCAGCGTGCTCGGCTGACGTTTCTTCGCAGCGACGTTCTCAAAGAACGACTTGAGTCGCGGCATGGCGACATCGACCGAGTAGCCCTCGCGCACCGTCTGCATCGCGGCTTCCGCCAGCGGACGATACGCCGCCGGGTCGCGCAGCACCTCGACCGCTTGCTTGGCGAGTCCCTCGACATCGAAGAATTCCACGAGCAAGCCGTTCTTGCCCGGTTCGATGTATTCGCGCACGCAGCGCTGGTCAGACGCGAGGAGTACCGCACCGCACGACATCGCATCGACCATCGACCACGACGCGATGAATGGCTCGGTCAGGTAGATATGCAGGTCGCTAATCGACAGGATTTCGGCGAGCGTCTCTTCGGGGACGAATCCAGTGAAAAGATATTTCGACAGGTCGTAGCGTCCGGACGCCAGCAAGTGCTCGCGGTAGGTCGCCTCTTTGAAGTACCTCAAGTCCGAGCCGTAATGCACCGTGTCTTTGCCGACCACGACGAACAAGACATCGGGATACTGCTCGGCAATGAGCCGGCTGGCCTCCATGAAGATGTCGAAACCGCGCATTTTCTCAAACCCGCGCGCGACGTAGGTGACGATCCGCTGGCCCGGTTTCCCAATCTGCTGGCCGTTGATGATTCGCTGCGGGTTGTCCCGACGGTGATAGATGGCCGTGTCGATGCCGTCGAAGATGACTTCGATTTTCGACCGAAACTCCGGCGGGAAGAAGTCGCGCTGGTAGTGCGTTGGCGTCCAACCTCGGTCGCAGTTCGCGAGGTCGGACAGGATCATCGCGTTCTTGGTTTGAATCCGCAGCAGAGTCTCTTCATCAATGGGCAGCTCTTTGCGGTAGCCCAAGTCACCGCCGGTCGGCCGATAGAACATCTCCATGAAGTTGATGATCGGCGCGTCGTACAAGAACGGCAGGAACAGCGACGATCCAAACCCGGTGTGAGCGACGATCAAGTCCGGTTGAATGTCCGGCCGCTGCTTGAGCATTTCGTAAACGCCGTGAGCTTCCCAAACGACGTTCTCGAAATTCTGCGTACAGAAATGATTGGCCTTGGTCGCGCCCCCTTTGCAGGTATAGACGACCTTCTCAACCCCCGGCAGTGACTCGCTGGCCTTGGCCGTGACGAAGGTGCATTTCCAACCGTGCTCGCTCACCAATCGCGGAGCGATGTATCGGAACTGTGCGGGGAAGTTCTGGTGAATGAACAAGACGTGCATTTCGAGCCTTTCCTCCGTGAAACGGCCATCGTGAACGACCGGCTTGCATCGCTCAAAAACTGACAACGACTCTCAAAGTTTGACACCACTTTCAGGCTGACCGCGAAGCGGACCGACGGCGGGCCGGTCGTTGGACTCCGAACGGCGATCGGCCTGAAAAGTGGTGAAAATGCGAGAAACTCGCGAATTGTTGGCAAGTCATGGTGGTTGGTGTGTGGTTCACACACGAGGCATCACTGACCGATGAATTTTCCTTCAGATTGCGCACGCCATTGGCATCACGCACGTTGAGTGCCAGCCGATTGAACCGCGCGTTGATGTCATGTTCGGTTCGCATCACAGGGACGTTCGGAAGACACAGGGAGTCGTGTCGTCGTGAAACACACCGCCAAGCTGCATCACCTGCCTCACGGCATTCGGTTCCCCCAGGAGCTTGAAGGCAAGATCGTTTTCGATGCTGGCCAACGCTGTTTGATCTGGCGCGGATTCATGACCCAAGACGAGTTGCAAGTGCTCTTGAGCCTCGCGGCGGATCACGACTACCGCTTGGCCGTCGCGAATCTGTTTGAAGGCTGCAACCGTTTGGAGACACCGTTCACGCGACGACTCAATCTCGTCCTGGCCATTTTGGTCGCTGTCTGCCTCATTGGAGCCATCATCATCTTGTTGGGTGTTGGGGTCCGAAGGTCATCCGCCGAGCATGGGTCGCGGAGTGGGCGAATCGTGACAAAGTCCATCGCAGCCACTCGCACCGGTCTCATCACACACACACCTCATCGCCAGCATGGAGGAAAATGATGCGGAAAGCGTTTCTGAGTCTGGGTGAACCGTGTCCGTGGTTCACGGCCCGTTCGACGTTGAACCCGACGTTCCACTTCGACACGACCGCCGGGAGATACAACGTCCTGTGCTTCTTCGGTTCGGCGGCGAATCCGGCCAGCCGGCGAATTCTCGATGACATCAACGCACTGCACGCGGCGACAAACTTCTTTGATGTCACTAACTTCCTCTTCACGGGCGTCAGCATCGACCCGGCCGATGAACAGCAGCAGCGCGTGCGGCAAGAGTTTGATTCGGTTCGCTGGTTTTGGGATTTCGATTTGGAAATCAGCCGCCAGTTCGGAGCCGATCACGGTGCGAGCGTCGGCGACCCGACTCTGGCGGGCTATCGACCGCATACGATCGTGCTCGACGAACGGCTGCGGACGCTCAAGGTGTTTCCGTTCGACGATCAGCCGGAAACCTACGTCGCCCGGCTTGTCACCTATCTCAACGAACTCCCACGAGTTGGCCGTCCTGTCCCGGCGAATGTCCAGGCTCCAATTCTGATCGTGCCGCGCATCTTTGAACCGGAACTCTGCCGGCGGCTCATCAACTACTACGAACAAAAAGGGGGCGTCGATTCCGGCTTCATGCGCGACGTGAACGGCAAAACGGTCGGCCTGTTGGACTATAGCCACAAACGCCGCTGCGATTGTGACATTGAGGATGAAGCCTTGCGCCGTTCGTGCATGGTCCGCATTCACGATCGCTTGGCCCCGGAGATTAAAAAGGCGTTTCAATTCAACGCCACGCGCATGGAGCGGTACATCGTCGCCTGCTACGACGCCAACACGGGGGACCACTTCCGCGCTCACCGAGACAACACGACGAAGGGAACCGCTCATCGCTGCTTCGCCGTGTCATTGGTGCTCAACACCGGCGAGTTTGAAGGAGGCAATGTCCGCTTCCCGGAATACGGCCCATATCTGTACGCGCCACCTGCCGGCGGCGCGTGTGTCTTTTCGTGCTCCCTGCTCCACGAGGCCACGCCGGTCACGAGCGGACGACGCTTCGTCTTCCTGCCGTTCCTGTACGACAATGCCGCCGCCAAAGTCCGCGAGCAGAACTTGGGATTCATCAGCGATGAACCGGCCAGACAACTCAATGATGTCACCGGCCAAGTGTGAGAGGGAATTTTTGATTTTCGATTTTTCAATCTCGATTGAGGCCACCGGCGCACGTCGCTGGCTCTGCCGCTGCCAAACCTCCAGAATCCGTCTGTTCTCCCAATCAAAAATCCAAAATTAAGAATCGAAAATAACATCCGTGTGGACTGTCGAACTGGTCGTTGTCGCGGCGATGGTAGCGTTGAACGCCGTTTTTGCGGCCTATGAAATTGCCTTGGCCTCCGTCGCCGATTCCCGTCTGCAATCGCTGTCTCGTGAAGGCCGTCGCGGGGCCGCGATCGCTCACGCGATGAAAGGGGACATGGAACGCAGCCTCGCTGTCGTTCAATTGGGCATCACGCTGGTCGGAGTCATCGCCGCAGCCACCAGCGGTGCCGGGGCTGGGGATGATCTCGCTCCACTGCTGCAAGCGGCGGGAATGTCCGAAGGCTTGGCCGAGTTCGTGGCATTGGTCGTCGTCGTCATCCCATTGACCGCGCTCACGATTGTCATTGGCGAACTGGTTCCAAAACTGTTCGCATTGAAAAACAAAGAATGGATTTGCCTGCGATTGTCCCCGGCGATGCACTGGTTCGCGGTCAGCGTTTGGCCGGCGGTCTGGCTGCTGGAGAATTCCGCATCGGGCATCGTCCGGCTCACGGAAAAGCTCTGGAAGCCGCGACTGCACTCCGACTTCAAAACCGAAGCCGCCGAGATTCAAGAGCTGCGAGCCATCGCGAGTCTCGCGCGAGCATCACGCCTGATCGGCGCACGGGAAGAGAGCATCATCCTCGGAGCGGCCCGGCTATCGAGCCGCCCCATTCGCGAGATTCTGTTGCCGGCCGAACACATCAGTATGCTCAACGTCAATGACGCCATCCTCGATTGCCTGATCGCCGCGCACCTCGACATGCACACGCGGTTCCCGGTCACCGAACGAGCCGGCGACCCGCAAGCCATCGTCGGCTACGCGACCTTCAAGGACATCGTCGCCTTCGTGAAGTTGAACCCGGACGATCCGTCACTGCGAAACATCGTGCGCGGCATCCTGAGCCTCCAAGACAATCTCCCGATTTCCAGCGTCCTCGAACGCCTGATGCGCGAGCATACGCACATCGCGCTGGTCCGCGACACGACCGGCCGCGTGGTGGGGATGATTACGCTGGAAGACATCATCGAAGAGTTGATCGGCGACATTCAGGACGAATACGACCTGCTGCCAATCCACGCCGTCCGCTCCGGCGGTGGCTGGGTCGTCGGTGGTGGCATCAGCTTGCCCCGCTTGTTTGAACTGACCGGCATCGACGTGAGCAACACGGTCCCCGCCAGCGAAAGCCCCGTTCACAACCTCAGCGGTTGGATCATCGGTCACCTGGGTCGCATTCCGACCGGCGGTGAAGTCGTCGTCCAAGGCAACGTCCGCGCCCTCGTGCGAAAGGTTCGCCGCCAAAGAGTGCTGGAAGCACAGATCAGCGCCGTCGCAAAGAATTGATTCAATGGGTCAGTAGAGAGAGCGGGGCACTCGGATTCTTGAAGCTCGCGCCGCAAGTGTAGTTCCACTACGATTCGCTCCAATGGCTCTGTCCACGAATCCCACGAGAATCATTGCCCCCTTGCTACCTTCGACGGACACGAACTCAGCAAGACCGATTGACTCGGCAGCCATACGCAACCTGACCGAAGAATTTCGTCCGGCAGTTCAGAAGTTGCTCGCATTTTCTGGCGAGCCAGAAACGACGAGTCCCAACATTGCTTTGTCGCCGTCGGCAGTTATCCATCGTTTACGTCCACCGGTGAAGGCACACGGCGGCAAGTACTATCTCGCCAGAAGAATCGTTCCGATTCTGCTCGGCGTCCGCGAAAAGATCAGTGAGTACCTCGAACCCTGCGCCTTTGGGGCCTCCGTGTTCCTCGCCATGCCGCGAGTCCAGCGCGAGATTCTCGGCGACATCAACCCCGATGTGGCGGCTCTTTGGAGTGTGCTTTCGGACGAACGATCAGCGGCCGATCTGGTTCGGCATCTTTCCGGGGTCTCTTACACCCGCTCTGAATTTGAAGAGGCGAAACGGGATGCCGGTGAAATAACGCAGTTGGGTCGGGCCGCTCGTTTTCTGATCCGATGCCGCTTCTCGCGCGGGGGACTCGGAACGTCGTTCGCGTGGTCAGAGCGAACACGCGGCGGTCGGCCGGGTGACGAGAATGCCTGGGAGACGTTTCGACAACAGGAACTTCCTCGAATCATCGCTCGTGCGCGTGGTGTGGAAGTCACCAACGATTCTTGTTGGTGGACCGTCTGGCAAAGCCGGGAGAAGATTCACCGGTTGATTTACGCCGATCCGCCGTACATGCCACAGACTCGGTCGGCGCGAACGGCCTACGGGCCGAACGAGATGACGCTGCATCATCACTTCTGGCTGGTCGCGGCGTTGCGAGCACATTCTGGCCCAGCAGCGATCAGCGGCTATCGTTGCGACGAATATGACCGATGGCTGAAAGATTGGCGGCGATTCGATTTTGATATGCCAAACAACGCCGGTCAGACGAAACGCAAACAGCGTCGAACCGAATCGCTGTGGACCAATTGGTGAGGGCAACAACAAGTGGTCCTCAGAAGAGCCGAAGCTGATTCGTGCGTCGCGTTGGTTCGGGGTCTGCATCATCGCGTGGTTCACGCGGCTCATCCGTTGAAGTCAGTGTCGTCGCTGGTTCAGCCAATGATGTTGGCTCGGTGACGATCTTCCGTACCGGTTCCGGGCAGTTATCGAGCGGCACTTCCGAGACGACGCCAACGAGGTCGAATCCCGTTCGATAGATCAGCCGTCGTTCGTCCGCGAGTGTGTTGCCGTGAATCACATAGCCGTAGAGGTTTCTCAAGGCGAAGTTGATCGCGCACATTCGGACGCATCGCAAATCAACGTCTTGCCCAACAAAGAGCCAATGCGGTTGCGTCTCCGCAACTGCGAGAAGCATCCTCCCACTCCCGCACGCGGGATCGCAAACACTCTTCCGCTCGTGCTTCGCCTCTTCCGGTACATCGCCAACGGTCATTGCCGCCATCATGCGAGCAATAGGCTCTGGCGAAAAATACTGCCCGGCCTCGCCATAAGTGATCGCCCCTTGATACAGGTCGCCCAAAATGTCTTTCGTCTCTCCGCGAGTTTCCTCCATCGCGGCGACGGCTTTCCCAAAAAGTTCGGCAATGGAATCGCAGCCGCGTTTTCCGAGTTTGCCCTCGGAGTGTTTCTTCACGACAGCAAGGTATTGATCCTCCATTCGTCCGCCCGACAAAGAACAGAGCGCCATGTGTAGGAAGTCCTCGAAGGCTTGCCCACGACTGACGCCACTGCGACGGGCCGCCTCATCAAGCGTCTTGAGCAACTCGGCCGATTCGGGATGAAAGAATTGCTCTTTCGCCAAGTGACAGGTTGAAAATGAATTCAGAAGAGGCGGCCACGCCCGGCCGGCTTTGGTGGCGTTGCAGGTTGTGAGCGATGCTGAGCCTCAGAGGACTTGGCCTTTGACTTAGGATCAGCAGCCGGGGACTTGATCGCCGTGAGCAGTCTGTCGCGAGCGCTGTCGAGTGCGGTGAGCAGCAAGTTGAGTTGCTCCTGGCCGACGACAGTGACGACCTCGGCAATCTCCAACAAGAGTTCGTCGAACTTTTCTGGCGAGAAGGCGGGTGAATCAGTTGCTGCTCCCTGATTCAAACGGACTTCAAGACGTTCACTCGCATCCGCTGCCAACGGATCACGAGCCATGCGGAGAAGCTGGCTAGGCCCATCGCGATGGCCGGGGATTCCGTTTCGTGTGACCCAGCCTATGTCTTCGCGAATCTCATCCATCACGTCCCTGGCCACACGCAACTCATCGGTCATTCGATTGATCGCGTCGGTCAGACGTTCGACGTACTCCGAACAAGATGTTTCCGAGGCCGCTGATTTAGAGGGCTTTGCCAAGCGAGAGGGGCGGAAGGATGGCAGAGTGCCACAGTTCGCAGTGTCCGTCAAACCGCAATGTGATGCTCGCCGCCAATGATCGCGAGGACTCGTGAGGCGTCTCCGAGTTCGCTCGGCCTGGAAATGAATTGAGCCTGCTCCGACGCTTCCTGCGTCGGTCAGGCTCCAGTTCAAATTGCGGGCAGCTTCTGACACTACTTCTTGTCGGTCTTGGTCTGCTCCGTTGCGGTCTGTCCCGCTGTCTTCGGCTCCTGTTGCGGAATTGTCGGGTGTTTGCTCCCACCGTTGGCCATGATCGTTCTCCTTTCAAAAACTTGGACTCAGAAAATCTTGAATAGTCTATTTTCGACTATTCAAAAAAGGACTTTACGATCCGGCCCCTGGAAAGGCAAGAGGCCGCATGGAGAAGTCGATCTACTCTCGCGAATATCAAGTCATGCTGCGGTTGCTTCGCGAAGCTCGGAGCGACGCGGGGATTACCCAAGTGGACCTCGCAAAACGGCTTCGGCTCACTCAATCGCTCGTGAGCAAGATCGAACGGGGCGATCGGCGGCTCGATTTGGCCGAACTGCGTTCGTTCTGTCGTGTTATCGGCATCGGTCTGGTCGAATTCGTCGGACGAGTGGAACGCGAATTGGCGAAACGATCGTGACGAGATTGTCCTCGGCAACAATCAATGCGAGTCCGATTTGCGGCGAGCCAACAACTGCTGCGACCGGGCGTAATACTTGGTGAGCGTGTCTCGCGAAGTCGCCAAAAAGATCATCTCCACGAGCACGAACCCGATATCCAACCAAACAAACTGCGTCGGGTGCTGAAAGCGGTAGCTCGTGAAGGCGATGGCGGTCGCCACGAGCATATTGGCGTTGAACTGATAGTGTCGGTAATGAATCTCGATCAGCAGATTGAACGCATCGACGTTGCGGCCGAGCTTTGAAAAGTCGAGCGGCGGAAGCGGCAACCCGGTGACACGATGTAACGTGTCAATGGTCGCCCAGCGAACGGCGCTCACAATCATCCCGCAGGCGATTGACGCGATGGTGAGGTAGAGGAATCCGCCAATTGTCGGAGCCTGTGCCGGATTGACCGCAAACCACGCCTTGAGTGCCGGCTCGAATTGGCTGATGCCGAACAACACGGTCGCTCCCGGTACGAGGTAGGCGATTAGCGGGCCGAAGTTGTCGTTGGTGACGGACTGCATGGCTCGTCAGCCAGCATACCACGGCAACTCGGCGCGAACTTGTTTGCGCATCGGTCGTCGGCTCTGGCAATGTGTTTGGGTCTGAGTGTCGTTCTTTCTCAACCCGGAACAACCGAAAGGGCAAGCCATGCCGAAACTGCAAGTGCCTCGTGATCCGACTGATCCCGCCTACGATCTGATTCCCGAAAGCCTCGCGAAGACGATCCCACGGCTGTATGCGTCGGAAAAAGTCAAAGACCCGATGGTCCACGTCAAGTTCTTCACTCCCGATAGTTCGTGGACGTGGTTCGTGACCGAGTTCGATCCTGACGAGCGAAGATGCTTCGGTCTCGTCATCGGACACGAAGCCGAACTCGGCTACTTCTCGCTGACAGAACTTGAAGAAGTTCGCGGCCCGATGGGACTGCCCATTGAACGCGATCTCTACTTCAAACCGAAGCCGCTCTCCCAATGCCGCAAAGAGTAATGCGACACCGATGCTCAGACACACGCCCCAACACCAAAGTGTTGGGGCTTCATCGGAATTCACTGACGATTGTTGAGTCGTCAGTCATTAAGGTCGGGCGGAAACTCGCCGACCTCGATCAGCATTCGGCGATGGCTCACGCGAGTCTCGGAATTGATCTTGAGCAACTCAATCGTGGCCTGTGCGATTCCGGTCTTGCCATGAAGCTCCGGGCCGTCCCACTCGAAGTGATCGTGCCATTCATCGACTCGCGGATTGAAGAGCCGAACGAGTTCGTCTGTGTCGGGAATGTAAGCCGACGCATCGCTCCCCTTATGGCCGTTACACAGCGCGCAGGCCCAGCACATATTGGTCAGTTTGGTCGGGCTCTTGTGCTTTTGAGCGCGGATGTGATCCGCCTCGTGAGGCAACCGCGTGCAAGACTGCGGCATCTGACAATACTCGCAACAGTCTTTCGCTCGCTGCCGAACTTGCTCTCGAAGGGCGGGAGTCATCACGCAGCCGAGCCATTTTGATGAAGCGTGATGCGAGCCTTTGCTTGCATCAAATCGAGAAACTCGCCGACGCGGAGATAGTTCTCCAGCGTGGCTTTCTCAGCCGATGTGATCGTGCCTGCGTTATTCTTTTGCAGCAAATCACGAATGCGACTGGTCGCCTCGTCTTTGAAACGGAGTGACAGCAACTCTTCCGCCAACTGCGGGCTGATCGTGGGGCGATTCGGCTCGACGAGTTCGGTGAGAATGTCGGCTTCGGTGAGGGTGGCTTGCGTGCTCATGGCAACACTCTACCACGGTTTCTGCGGGCAGTCGATGCTTTTCACACGCAAAGAGCCGCCAGCCTCTCACGCTCTCCGCTGGCCTGCAATGCCAGCCAGCGTCTTCCCGAACGGTTGAGCGTGCTCTCGGCGGGAGCGTTCGCATACGATAGAAAATCGGTCTTCGATGATGACTGGCGGAGAAATCGTTTGCATCGAAAACGGATTGCTGGGCATCCCGTCAATCAGCAGCCGGGCATAGGCGGTGTATTTCGGGAGATTGGTCAGGTCTTGGGATTTCAACTGGCCGGGGTGTTTGCTCAGTTGCTCGGCGAGAACTTCAGCGTCGTCGGCACCAACTTGAAAAGCAATGATCGAACCCACGTTTCCGAACACGGCGTCGGCAGTCGAATCATCCAGTTGTTTGAGGTATTGGTGAGCGATGGTCAGGTTCAGCCGATACTTGCGAGCTTCGCTCAAGATGGATGCGAACGAACTGGTCGTGAAGTTTTGGAACTCGTCAATGTAGAGGTGGAAGTCAAAGCGTTGCTCTTCGGGGACATCTGCCCGCGTCATCGCGGCTTGCTGAATCGCCGTTACGAGAAACGCTCCGAGCAGCGTGGCGTTGTCTTCGCCGACTCGGCCTTTGCTCAGATTGACGATCAGCACTTTGCTTTGGTCCATGATCTCGCGCAGGTTCAACGACCGATCCGCTTGGCTGACGATGGCTCGCATGGTGCGGTTGGTCAGGAACGGCCGAATCTTGTTCTGAATCGCGGCCACGGCCTCGGTGCGATAGCGGTCGTCCCAATTGGCGAACTCGTGCAACCAAAAACTGCGAACCACGTCGTCTTGAATCTTCGGCACGATCAACTCGCGGTAACTTCGTTCTGCGAGCAGTCGCATCAACTCCAACATCGTGCCGCCTTGCTCAACCGTGGCGAACACGGCGTTGCGGAGCGTGTCCTCCAGCCGCGGCCCCCAAGAATCGTGGAGCTTCTTGAATGCGGACACGACACCGGACGTGACTTGGTCGATCAGAGCATCATCACGACAGGCAAGCGGATTGAAGGACACGGCGAAGTCTCGATCGCCAGCATCGAACAAGATCACGTCGTTCGTCCGCTGTTTCGGCATCGTGCGGATGATCGCCGTCGCGAGGTCGCCATGCGGATCAATGAGGCAAACGCCATGTCCGGCCTCGATGCCCGCATGGATCTGGTTGAGCAAGAGCGTCGTCTTACCCATGCCTGTCTTGCCGACAACGTACAAGTGCCGGCGACGGTCTTCCTGGGCGATACCGATGACGCGACGATCCTCGCGAAAGTGGACGCGGCCGACGATGACCGCCCCCGCTTCTGTTCCTGAATAGAACTTGGCTGGGACTTCAAGTTCGGCGAACTCTGTCGTCTGCATCTGCTCGGCGAGAACGGTCGCCGTGGGCGGATGCCACAGCGTCGCGAGTTCTTCATGCGACAAGAGAAAACTGCGACCGCTTTGCGGCTTCAACCGACCACGCCGAAACGGACCAAGGCGGAACATTCCGAGCCGCGATCGCGTGAATGCTCCGAACGCTCCTGCCAGTGAGTGCAAACGATCTCTGGCTCGCTCAACGTCATGTCCCAGCACGATGACGCTCAATCGAATGCGAGCCTCGAACAAGTGTCCCCCCAACTTGTCGCTCGCGGCTTGCAAATCCGCTTCGCGTTCGTGAGTGCGGCTCGTCGATGTGACGAGCGTGTTGCCGACGGAGTGGCCCTCCGACCGAACTGCAAAGAGTCCGATGATCCACGCGAGCGGCCACGTCAGTCGGCGTGTGATGTGCCGAGCATAGAAGACGGCCAAGCGGTAATGATGATGAAAGAACGGGCGGTCGAGCCGATGCACGGCTTTCATCGCAGCATGGCAACGCCGATGACTTGCCGGTCGAACTTCGACTTCGACTCGACAACACGTCGATTCGTCTTGCTTGATCGCTCGCAAGATGCCGTTGATCGGATCAGCGAAGTTGCGATTGAGTTGGTCCTCGAATTGTCCGTGTCGAAGAATCGGGAACAGTTCGGGAACGAGCGTTAGCTCAGCGGAATAGGTCTCGTGTTCCGCTGAATTCAATGACGATACCACTGACTCAGCGGTTGTGACGGAACACTGCGGATAATTCGCTGTGATCGGCCCGCAGACGAGTTGTTCAAGCTCTTTGGGGAATTCAAAGAACAAACCAACTCGGTTTTGCGATGATCCGAACCCGAAGACGATGGGCTGATGCTGGTGGTTCGCCTGATGAATCGCCGCGAGCGCCTTCTCCATGTATCGAGGGCCACGTTCGTTCGTCGCCGGTGCGGCCAGATTTTTCAGCACGTTCCCAGCATACCAAAAAAGCCGCCCCGATTCGGTCTGCGTGGCCTAACGCGAGGCGGCTCTCGCGGACGTTTCAAAATCCGGCGGCCTCGTTCATCATCCCGATGGGAGAATGGAGACGGCGTAGTACCCGACTCAAGGCGTCGGCAGAACTCGCGAGACATCCAAATTAGCAAACAAAGTTTCGCAGCGCCACGGCCTCCTTCAATCGAACCGGTGAAATCAGAAACGATGCGGTCGGATGAAAATTGACGAGTGCTTGCCACTCGCCAGCATGATCGACAAACAACGGCTTTCTCACTGCGTCCGCTTCCGCAAGGTACGCATCCTGAGTGGCAGCGTAGAAAAGACGACGATCTCGATTCCTGATCACCGCATTTGCGAGTGACAGCATGTGATAGGCTCGGTCCAGAGACTTTGTCAGGAACGCAACTCGGAACGCCGGCTTGGGGCCGACGCGACCGGTTCTCGCCCAGCCGCGCAGAACCGAGTCTTGATAAGCGTCGTAGCCGAGCAATTTGTTCTTGATGCTCTGATGGCTGAACGAGTCGATTGGCTCCGTGCTGTTGTCGATCTCGAACAAGACGTGAAAGAACTTGCCGCCGCTCGAAAACTCGAAGTGGCAGTCGGGCATCTGCGTTTGCTCGCCCGCATCCAAGACAAGCTCGTTCTCGCGGTGAAAGCGGGAAATTTCGACACGATGCTCGTGAGCGGCCACCAGCGTATGCACGATGATCTCGGCGACGGTCAGCGTGTGAACGAATCGCGACGGAGCGATCTCGCTGAAAAAGCTGCGGGGCGGCATCTCGGCCGATTCGCCGTGCTCCAGCCGGAAGCCTTCGGGCGTGAGTTTGTAATAGCTGAGCAACCCGCCCACGGCGGTTGCCGTGAAGGCTCGCACGAGTCCGGCTTCGGCCAGCGTTTGCAGTCGCTCGCGGACTCGGCGGTCGTCCAGAAACGGCTCTGGAAACGTGCGACTCGCGTTGAGCACGAGTTTCTTGGTGACGGGCGTGCGGCCGAGCAGCCGCAGCAGCGCGTGATCACGCGGCGCGAGGATGATTCGATTGGAATTTGCCATGCGTTTCGGAAGCAGCGTAACATCGTCCGCATACTTCTCCGATTGCCGAATGAACCAACCTCGTGGTTTCGTGAATGTTGACCAGCTACAGGCTCAGACAACACTCGAAGACGCCGCATTGAAATGCGGAGTGACGTTGAACACGACCGGCTCCGGTTCCGAAGTTCGGATCGACTGTCCGTTCGGTTGTCCTGGCGATCACGTTAGCCGCAAAGAAATCTCGATCAACACGACGAATGCCGAAAAGGTCTTCTGTTGTCACGCCTATCAATGTCAGTTTCGTGGAAACATGCTCGCTCTGATGCACGGCTGGCTCAACGGCCGCAAGCCCAGCGACGGCAAGCTACGCGGTGCGGAATTCCAACGTGTTCGTGACGTGCTCTCGAATCAAACGCAGATTGCGTCGCAATCCCGCGTCGTAGCAACGCCCACCACGACAGCAAATGCGGACGATGCCGTCGCTGAATCTGACACGGCCAGCAACGTGCCCTTGATTGACGCGGACAACGAAGCTGTTCGCGAGTTGGCGAACATCGACGCAAAGTTCGTCGTGGAGATCGCCACGATGAATCCGGCGGCGTCTGCGTACATCCGCCGTCATCCGTGCCTCACGCCGGAGTCGATGCGAAAGTGGCGAGCCGGTTACTTCCCGCACGACGGCGGCGGAGACAAACGGGGGTGGAGTCTTCGCGGTCACATCGTCTATCCGGTCTGCTCCGAAGACGGCAAAGTGCTCGCCTGGGTGGGCCGTGATCCGCAATTTGAGCAGAAGCAAACCGAGTTTGACTCGATTCGCCCCGAACTTCGCGGCGGCAAGCCCTTGCCGATGAAGCACAAATTTCCGAAGGGCTTTCATCGCGGTCAGGAACTCTTCGGCCAGCAAGCCAGCCGTCTGAAAGAACCTGGCTATCGTGAGGCCATCGCTCGGCACGGAATCGTTGTCGTCGAGGGCTTCAACGACGTGATCGGCTTGGACAATCTCGGCGTGCCGGCCATCGCGATCTGCTCGAATCGCATCACGGAAGCTCAAGTCGCGAAGATCACCGGCTGGGCAGAGCAACTCGCCGGCCGCAAGGTGACGTTACTTTTCGACTGCGAACAAACCGGCGATGACGGGGCGAAAGATGCGTTGTGGCTGTTCGCTCAACGTGGACTCGACGTTCGGCTCGGTTGGTCGCAGTCGATGCACGGTGCGGCGTTCAAAGGACGCCAGCCGGAAAGCCTCGCTTCGTCCGAGTGGAGCAATCTCGTTCGCTCCGCGACGGAGCGTTGAGCTAGCTCGGCGTCCCACGCCGCCGTGCCCTCCGGGCACATTCCGAGTCGATGCGCGTCCGTGGTGGCTCCGCCACCAACGCAGCGGACGCGACGATGTGGACGACGTAGTGGCGTGGCTCGCCGCGTGACTCACGCGAGCGAGTCGTTCTGCTCCGCAGCCGATCAGGCCGTGGGCCTGAGTGGTGCGGGGCCACGTCGCAGCCGTCGCTTCGACGGCGTCGCGACCCCAGGGCAGGAGCCGCGTCGGTCGCGAGTTACGAGTCGCCAGCGTGTCGGATGCCCTGGGGTCGCGGCGCAGCCATGCGACGTGGCCCCCTCGAAGCGTGGACGTTCTCGGCTTCCACAAGCCGTGTCGTCGGTCGAACTCCGTTCGCCCTGCGTTCGCCACACTCGGCGATCATTCGGCGAACCGGCGGCGATCGTCGCTCGCACGTTTCACCGCATTTTTGGAATCCGGCAAGCGGCGGACTTTTTTACTCCGCCTTGTCGTTCAAATTCTTGGGCTTGTCGTATCAATTCATTTTCAAGCAACGAGCGAATGCCCGTCTCGGTTTGCTAACAGATAGTTTGAAAACAATCTTTTGGCGTGACGGTTCAAAACGATGATGTTGGCTTTGGTCAGCGATTCTTGCGGAGTTCGATCGAAGAAAAACCGTCCGCCAAGTCCACCAGAGAGACTCGAAAACCATTCGGAGAGTCCACCAGTTGAGGTTGGAAATCGTCTGCGGAGTCCACCTGCGTCTGATTCAACTTGGTCGGCTCAACGACTGTCCGAGTCGCGTCGGGCCATCGCTTTGCCACTCAGGATGTTCTTGCCGGAAGCGATTCAGGAAATGAGTTCGTGTGAACTGATGGGCTTGCTCCCGGCACTCGTTGACGGAACGCCCGGATTTTTGAAGATCGTCGATTAGGCGTGACATCACGCCGTCAAACGCTTCGCGGGCTTCGTCTCGCAGATATTCCTCGAACGCATCGTCTTCGGATCGGAAAATCTGTGACTTGGCTTTCACTTGCTCTCGCTGTCGAGCAAGTTCCTGCTTGCGGAGTTCATGCCACCAGTCGGGTGGCGTGCGGCGCGATTCCTTGGCGGCTTTCAAGTTGTCGATGAAATACGCCTGCGGACTGTTCGTGAAGAAAGTTTCGCCTTGGCGTTCCCGTGCCGCGAGTGTGATGTCCGCCCACTGTTCGATCATCCGGGGAGAGTATTGGCTGATGACACGAGCAATCGTGCGATCATCCAAACCGATGGTCTTGAGCGGCTCATACAGGGGCGAGTCGGTCGGCTCGGCGCTTCGTTCGTTTCCTTGGGTGTCGAATCTCGGACCACGCAAAAGTTGAAAAACATATTGGCCTTTCGATTGCTTCCGAAAAAGGTGACGGGCATCGGTCTCGCCGGCTGGGAGTAGGACGATCTCGGCCTTTCGCAACTGCTCGATGCAATGTGCGACCTTCCAACGGAGTGGTGTGGTCTCCGTCGTGGCTGCGAAACCGAGCACGTCCACGGCGACGTGTCGCAAGTTGAGTGCGGGCGTCTCTTCCGCCCGCCAAAACAGTTTCTTGAGGAATAGATACAACCGCCGAGCGGCGGGACTGAGTTGCCGATAGACGCCCAAGTCGAACCGCAACGCCCCGCCCGTCGCACGAGCGAGTTCAAAAAAGAGCGAGTCCCAAACGAACCTCCATGCGCGGCCGGAGTCATCGCCGAGCGGTAGGGTGTAGCTCAGGAATCCGAACGAGACGGCCCGATGTTCGCCGCGAATCGGGTCGTAGAAATAGTCGTTCTGATAGCGGATGCCGGCGAGCCGTTTGATGGCAGCTCGGAACAACTCAAACTCGCGACCGCCTTTGTTGCTGCCGCCGATGATGCCCAGCCGTCGCAAGCAGAAGTACGGCGTCGCCATGAACTCGGCACTCGGTTCCGTCTGTGATATCGCGAGGGAAAGCAGTCCCCATAAATAAAGTTCATCGTGTGCCGAGAGTCCCTCCAATCCACCGATGCGAACGGCGGCTTTCTTCCGATTGCGACTCTTGTCCGTGAAGAAGTAGGACGTTTCAAAAATGAAGTTCGGTTTGAGCGAGACTTCCGAGTCGAGCGGGCAAAGAGCGTGCTCAACGAGACTCAGTTGGGCATTCGCTGTTGAGAGTGAGCGATGACTGTGTGGCCGAACCGGAACGCGGCTGTGCATCTCGATGACGGACGATACCACAATCGCCGCGCAGCGCTCATTGACGCGGAAAACAAACGATGTCCTGTTCGTGAAAGTTTCTCGGAGAAAGTTTCTTGACGAGCCAATGAAGTGCGTTGCATGTCAATCGGGCAATTGTGCAAGTTGTGGTAATCTCGTAGCCGTGCCTGAGCCAATCGCGCGTCGAGCCACCGTCATCACGTCACTCAACCTCAAGGGCGGAGTTGGCAAGACTCACGCTTGCTGGTTGATCGCCGGTGTCTGCC
>VGZH01000056.1 GCA_016872645.1 Planctomycetota bacterium
GTTGGGTTGGTCGTTGTTTTTCTTGTTGGCCTCGTCGATCCGCTTCTGCTGTTCCTTCTTTTCTTCTTCGAGCTGCTTCTTGGCCTCTTCTTTGGTGACCTTGCCTTTAATCGTGATCTCGATGTGAGGAGTCTTGGCGAGGTTGTGAGTCGGCATCCGGTTGTCTTGGGCTTCGACCCAGATGCGAATCTTGTCACCCTCTTTGAGTCGCAGCGGTTCGAGTTGGAAATCGTGCTTCAGCGCGACTTCCTGCTGCGAGCCATCGAACAACGATTCGTCAGTGACGTCGTTCTCGTCGCGAGCGATCTTTAGGCTGACCGTGCGGAGCTTAAAGTCTTGATCGCGAGCGGCGACGACCAGCGGAACGGTGCCGTTGGCCGGCAATTCCAGGTTCTTCGTCGGATCGATCAACACGACTTGCGGCGGTTGGTCGATGCGGACGTTGATTGGATAAACCGCCGGCTTGGGGTCGGGAGTGTCTTCGGCATCCCAAACTTTGATGCGGTAGAACTTCGGGAACTTGCCGTCGGCCTGACGCGGGTCGGCTCGCCATGAGATCGTCAGCTTCTTGCCGTCCGCGATCCTCACGCTGCTGCCCGGATAGGCGGTTGAAAAGTCTTCAGTGTCAGCGAGTTCAAACTCGCTACGTTTGACCGCCACGTTGGTTGCGGCGGTAATCGTGATCGCGGTTCGTTCCCAAACGTCGATCGCTCCGCCCATCTGCGTACGCGAGTCGAGTTCGGTGTATTCCGGGTAGTCGTAGCGGACTTCGGTAACGGTCGCGGACGGCGGCGTGATGATCTCGACACGATACTCCGGCGACCGCGCATCACCGGCGACAACGTGGTATGAAAAACTCTGCAACAGCCCGTGCTCGTCGTTGCCGAGCGTCCCCTCAAACAGATTCGGATCGGTGGTGGCTCCGAGTTGCACCGGCTCATCAACGAAACGGCGGTCGGCGGTCGTGAACAGCAGCGTGACGTCGGCGGGGACTTTGCCTCGCAATTGCACGCTGATCGGCAGGATGCCGCCGGCTCGGAGCTTGGCGTCGCCGGGTTTGACTTCGAGGATTTCCGTCTGCGTGGCCGGCGCGACGTTCGTGAACGGCACGATCGCTCGCAGCACCGACGGGCCGAGCTTCTTCGGGCTGAGCACCGAATACAAACAAAACGCGACCACGATCCCGAACAGCACATACAACGTCCGCAGCAACGGCCGCTTGTCGATCGCGTCATCGACATTGAACTTCGCGAGCGTCACGGCCGCTCGCTTTTCAATCGTCGCCAAGATCATTGGCGAGACTTCACGTCCCGCCTGTTTCAGATCAACGAGATTCAGCAAGCTGCTGCGAAACTCAGACGATGACGTTTCCAGCGTCTTGGCCGCGTATAGCCCGCTGACGTTCTTCATCGCCGGCCAAACGACCTTCGCACCGATCAGCCAGCCGACGAATCCGATCACCGGCAGGAACATCAACATCCGAGCCGTCCCACCGACGCCCCCTTCAAACCAATGATCGCTCAGCACGAACAGCAGCACATATCCGATCAACACCGTGATCGCGACGACCGCCGCCGTCAGCATGTCGATCCGCTTGATGCCGGTCTGCGTCTTGCGAAGCTGATAGTCGATGTACTCATCCGGCTCCGCATACGGAACGTGCGAGCGTTCGGGTGCAGTGGCGGTGGACATGGGAAACCTCTTGTCCGCCTCTGTGCTCTCTGTGTCTCTGTGGTGAAATCTTTTACCGCAGAGACACAGAGGGCACAGAGGGATTCAACGACCTAGGCCTTTTGGGGCTCGGCAATTTCGGAGTTGTCCGCCAGCGTGTCCGGCGGGGTGAATTCGAACCGCTTGCATTGGCGGAAGAATTCCAGCGGGTTGTCGTACACGATTTTTTTGATCTTCGATTCTGGGTGTCCGCGACGGCGGAGTTCTTGTATGAAGTCGGGGACGGCGATTGGATTCGAGGGGCCCCAGTCGCCGGCCGAGTTCACCATGATGCGGTCGTCGCCGTAGGCTTCGATGATGTCGGCCGCTCGTGAGGGGGTGCATTTCGTGATCGGGTACAGCGTCATCGCGCACCAAAACCCCTCTTCCTTCGCGAGGCCGACGGTGTGCTCTTCGACGTGGTCGATCAGCACTCGCTCCGGCTGCACGCGGCGGTCGGACATCAGCATGTCGATGATCATCCGCGTTCCTTTCAGCTTGTCTTGCAGGTGCGGCGTGTGAATCAGGATCAACTCGTCGAGTTCCATCGCCAACTGGACGTGCTCTTGAAAGATGATCGATTCGTTCTTCGTGTTCTTATTCAGTCCGATCTCACCGACTCCGAGCACTCCTTTGTTGTTGATGAACTCCGGGATCATCTTGATGACCTCGCGTGAGAGTTCGACGTTTTCGGCTTCCTTGGCGTTGATGCAGAGCCAGGTGTAATGCTGGATGCCGGACCAACCGGCTCGCTTCGGCTCGAATTCGGTGAGCTGCCGGAAGTAGTCACGGAAACCGTCCACGCTGCCGCGATCAAAGCCGGCCCAAAACGCCGGCTCGCTGACGGCGACGCAACCCATGCGAGCAATCCGCTCGTAGTCGTCGGTCACGCGGGAAACCATATGGATGTGTGGTTCGATGTAGTACATGTCGGGGTGTCGCTTGAAGTAGGGAGGGTGAGTGAAAGTGAAAAGTTCAGAGTGACGAGTGCAAAGTGAAAAATGAATGGCCAGCAGGTGAGCAGTTCAATCGCAGTGGGAACGCTTGTCTGACACTCGTCACTCTGCACTTTGCATTGTTCGATTCCTTGTCGTGGTCCGATCGAAGATCTGTCCAAAAGTCAGTGCGGAACGCTCGGCGACAAAATCGGCCGTTCTCCCGTTGTCAGGTACTTCTTCATCCAGTTTGGGTCGTAGCGATCGCTGAACAGTTCTTGAACTTGAGCGGCACGGTGGAAGCCGTCGCTCAAGAGGATTTCGAGACCTTGCTGGATTTGACGGAAACGCGGGTCCGACCGCACCGATTCGGCCGATTCCGCACGGTCCAACCGGTCGAGCGTCGCGGCGATTTCCAGAATCTTGGCGCGAGTCAGCAGGAAGGTTTGTTCAAAGACTTCGGGGGCGGATTGGGCGGCGGCGATCATGGCAGGCTCACAGAGAAAAAGGGGGCAGGGCGGCAGCGGTCACGGGACTCGGCAACAACGATAGTTTCCACCTGACAGTGTGCAATTTCAAGCGGTGGTTTATTCTGTGGCCGTCACCGTCTGGCTTCTGCCGCCTTGATTTCCGACCCCTGACTCATGGCTCGACACGAAACGGATCGCGAAGACCTGATGCAGGAAGCCACCGGCTTGGCTCGGCGGGTCGAGTGGCAGGTGCCGTTTATGGCTGATCCGGTCGTGGCTGGCTTCAAAAAGAACGGAGCTTGCTCGGTCTATTTCGGGGCGGAACCGGTCCTGCAGTTCGATTCCTCCGGCTGCCTGCGGCGAGCGTTCTTTGAGGGATTCTTGTTTCGGACACAGGGGACAACGCTGGCTCGGCTGCAACGGAATCGAACGACCAGCGAGTCTCAGCTTGTGCGACACGACCTGACCGACCGCGAACTCGCAACGTTTCGAGTCCAAGCTTGCTTATGGCTGAGAAAACTCTTGCAGGCCATTGACCACGGCCAAGCGGTGCGGTTGCGACAGGTTCCCGACACAGATGAAGTCATCCTTGACCTATGCGACACACTGAGAACCGCACTCGCCGAAGGATTGCCGCTCGCAGCAGCGTTGCCCGGGAAGCGGTGACCGCGTCCGGGCTACGGCAGCAATGACCTGGGATTGCTCAACGTGATAGCCACTTCGCGACGTCGTTTCCTTTCGCGGCGGCTTCGCCGGTGAAGAGTGCCGGCGCGGGACCGTCTGCGGCTTTCCAACAGGCGGCGGTGAGTTTCGGGAGTTCCTTCTCGCCGCTGAGCCAAACTTCGCTGCCGGCGCTGAGGGAGAGCAGTCCTGCGACGTCGCCGTACTTGACCGCTCCAGGAAGGAACTGCGCGTCATCAAATTCGGTGAGCGATGCGAAGCGGAAGCCAGCAGTGTCGATGGCGGCGCGGTCGATTGCAGGGCCAGCGATTGCTTTCGCGGCGGCGGCCCACAGGCCCGCTCCACCGAGACCGACGACGTGAACTTTCTGTGCTCCATGATCGTCGCCGCGCACGAAGCTGACGAGCGTCAGAATGTCGTGGACTCGCTGAGCGAACAGCGGGTGGTTGTAGCCGTAGGTGTAGCCCGCGAACTGGCGGTCGCCACCGACTCGGCGGTTCTTGAACGGCGTCGCCGCTCCAGCGGGAACGAGTTCGCCGGTGCCGAAGATGTCGGGCGAGCAAACGCTAAAACCGTTATCGAGCAGCGTCTTGATCTCATACTTGGGCGAACCGTCGGAGTTGAACAGGCCCGACTTACCCGACTCATCGACCCATACGACGACCTGCTTGTTCCATTGCTTCGGGTGCAGGAACACGATCGGCAGTTCCTCTTGTTCCTTCTTCAACTTCAACAGATCGCCGAAGAAGAAAAAGTTGCCGCGATCTTCTTTCTTGATCTTCTCCCGTTCGATGCTGCTGGAAGCAGGCAGCTCGCGGCCGATCAAAACTTTCCAGCCGGTGCCGACGACATCGCGGAACTTCGTCAACGAGTTCGTATCGGTCGGAGTCAGCGCGGCAATTTGCTGATCGGCGTCGGTTGCCAGCGTCTTCGTCAACGAGCGTTCGAAATCGTCGCCGCTCGGCGGCTTCGGGTGCGCGTCGTCAAACACGGTCAATTCGGCGATCGACAGCGGTTGGAAGTCCTGTTCGACGATCGGGTCTTTGCCCTCCAGCTTCAAATGCTTTTTGAACCAAGAATACATCACAGCTCGGCTGGGATGGTTGTAGTTGTGTGGGAAGTGCAGATACGCGGTCGCCTTCACGTTGTCCTTTGCGCCGAGCATCGTGTAGAGCTGATTCAGTTCCGGCATTCCCTTGGTCATGATCTCTTTGGTCCAGTCATCCGCCGCGACCATCCCCAACGGCTTGGGAGCGAACAGTCCCGCCAGTTCGATGTTGCCCGTGCCGACTCGCAGCAGCGAGCTGTTTTCGCAGGTGCAGCCCCCTTGCATGGCGGTCGAAACCATCACGGCCGGGAACTGCACGGTCACGCGCGGATCGATCGCGCTGAGCATGAAGGTCTGAGTTCCACCGCCGCTCGCGCCGGTCACGCCGATTCGATTCGCATCGACATCGGGCAGGCTCTGGATGAAATCGAGCGCGGCAATCGAATTGAGCGTCTGCAAACCCATGATGCTTTGCAGTCGCAACTCCGCCTGCGGACTGTACAGCCCCCACGAGTCCGCCTTCTCCATTTCTGGCCGCCGCTTGCCATCCACGCCGAAGCGATGCACGAGCGTGTGACTGAGCTGCTGGCTGTCGGCGTTGCCGAGCATGTCGTAGTGAAACACAACACAGCCCATCCGCGCGAGTTGAACGCACCGCGCCTGCAACGGGTATCGGCCGGAGACTTCAAACCGCTCGGCCCCGACGACGATCTGCTGTTTCACGGCCGGCTCGCCCGCGTCGTAGAACCGCCCATTCGCCCAGTGACCGTGAGGACAGAGCACTCCGGCGAATGGACCTTTCAATCCCTTCGGCCGGAAGAGGCTGCCGGTCACGAAGAACCCCGGAGCACTCTCGAAGTAAACTCGCTCGACGGTGAAGTCGTCGCGATCGACTTTGCCATGCACGGCCGGCTTGAGCGCCGCCTTCGTCGGCATCGGCCACAGGCCCTGCGAGACCAGCACTTGCTTGCGCACGTAGTCGGCTCGCTTGGCCCACTCTTCCTTCGTGGGCGGCACTTCCAGCGGGAAATACCCGTTGAGGTCTTTCAATTTGCCAAGCCGCTTGTCGGCGGGTGCTCGCCCGTCGGGCAACACTTTCACATCGGCAACCGCCAGCGAACCGACACAGCACACCACGAACGCAAGCAGCAGGCGAGTCATAACGCAAATCTCCTTCAACTTCGGTGGGACGCGGTTCTCTTCCACGCAGATCGCGAAGGAGGGAATTTGAAGTGACTGACCCTCGAAACTCAATTCAGACCGGGGCTGTTGCGGATTGAACCTTGATGGCAACCTCGGCATGATCGTGCCGTGACCTTGGAGTGCGGGGTGTCAGCCCCGCTTTGGATTGCGGCGAAGCGGCACCTTCTTGGTCCCGTTTGCGATCTTCCCAAGAAGCATTTTTCACAATCAAAAAGCCTAAAGCGGGGCTGATATCCCGCACTCCAAAAATGCGGCTTCGCCGCATCGCGATTTGAGGAGTCCGCCATGCGTCGAGCCATTCCGATGATCGTCTTCGTTGCACTCGTTCTCGCTGCCCTCGCGATCGGCTCGTCGAACCGGCAGCTTCGATCGGATGATCCCCCCGCGAAAGTTGCGGCTCAGAATACGACGACCAGCGCGGAACCCAAACGGATCGAAGTCCCGCTCAACGGGCACATCTTCTCGCTGCCAGAAGGCTTCACGATTGAACTGGTCGCCGGCCCGCCGTTGATCGATCGGCCGATCACGGCGAGCTTCGATGAAGAAGGTCGGCTCTACGTTTCCGATTCGTCCGGCACGAACGATCCCTCAGCGAAGCAGCTCATCGACAAGCCGCATCGAGTTGTTCGCCTCGAAGACACCGACGGGGACGGCAAGTTCGACCAACGAAAAATCTTCGCCGACAAGCTGATGTTTCCGGAAGGCACGCTGTGGTACGACGGCTCGCTGTACGTCGCCGCTCCGCCAAGCATCTGGAAGCTGACCGATACCGACGGCGACGGCGTTGCCGACCAACGAGAAGAATGGTTCAAAGGAAACACGCTCACCGGCTGCGCGAACGATTTGCATGGCCCGTATCTCGGTCCCGACGGCTACATCTATTGGTGCAAAGGTGCGTTCGCCGATCAGACATATGAGCGGCCGGTGCGAAACTCCGAACGTAGCCGAACTCGCCAGAGTTCGGACGGAAGTCCGGCGACTTCCGCTACGGAGAAATGGACCACGAAAGCCGCACACATCTTCCGTGCGCGCCCCGATGCTCCGCGCGATCCGGAAACCGGCAGCATCAAGACGTCGGCGATTGAAGCGGTGATGACCGGGGGCATGGACAATCCGGTCGATGTCGTCTTCACGCCGACGGGCGAGCGGATTTTCACGACGACGTTTCTGGTGCATCCGGGGCAAGGGAATCGGGACGGGTTGTTGCACGCGGTGTATGGGGGCGTGTACGGCAAGGACTGGAACGTGATCGACTCGCCGAGCCATCCGCGGACGGGGGACGTGATGCCGGTGCTGTGTCATCTGGGAGCCGCCGCTCCGTGCGGGCTGGAGCGGTTGCAGTCGGCCGCCTGGGGCCGCGAGTACCAAGACAACCTCTTCGCCTGCTGCTTCAACATGCGGAAGGTGACTCGGCATGTGCTGACGCCCAAGGGAGCCACGTTCGACTGCGCGACGACCGACTTCGTGGTCTCGAACAACCTCGACTTCCACCCCACCGACGTGCTGGAAGACGCCGACGGCAGCCTGCTGATCGTGGACACCGGCGGCTGGTACAAGCTCTGCTGCCCCACCTCGCAGTTGTGGAAGCCGGATGTGTTGGGGGCGATCTATCGAGTGAGGAGGACTTCCGCGGAACGCGTGAATGATCCGTTTGGACGGCGCATGAATTGGCCGCAAATGACAACGGATCAGTTGGCTGCTCTGCTCGACGACGCTCGGACTTACGTTCGGCAACGTGCATCAAATGAGCTTGCGAAGCGAGGTGACAAATCGCTTTCCGCACTTCTAGCAGCGTTCAAGCGACACGATCGCATCTGGGGTAAGAACGGCGACCTATGCCGCCGATTGTGGGTGCTTGCCCGAATTGACCATCCTTCCGCACGCGAGGCGACACGGTACGAGTTGGGTTCAGGAGACGAGGAACTTTGCCAAGTGGCCGCTCAAAGCATCAGCCTGTGGCGCGATTCATTGGCCGTTCGCCAACTCAAAGAAAACCTCAGCGGCACACCCGCGAAACAACGTGTTGTCGCTGAGGCGTTGGGACGCATTGGCGATCCCTCCGTTGTCCGCGATTTACTCTGGCATGTGAGCAAAGAACACGACCGCTTTGTTGAACATTCGACGTGCTTTGCTCTGATCGAGCTTGGCCAAACCGAGCCACTTCGCAATTTCATTTGGCCGAAGCCCGATCCGGCTAGGGGGATCATTCGATCAAAAGGGCAATTCCGCTATGCCAAGCCGGTCGCCCTCAAGGCTCTCGACCAGATGCCGAATGGCGGGTTGAAGCCGGAGGAGGTCGCGAAATATCTGACCTCGCCGGAGCCGCTGTTGCGGGAGACGGCGGCGTGGATCATCAGCCGACATGCCGATTGGGGCGAAGCGCTGGCCGGCTCTCTCCGCGAACGATTGGCCGCCGGCGAACTCACCGACGCCGAGCAAACCACGCTCGGCAAACAACTGGCTCAGTTCGCCAAAGCCGCGTCAGTCCAAGACCTGCTCGCCACCACCGCCAGCGATGCGAAGTTGTCCGCTCCCACGCGACTCACTGCCCTCCGAGCCATGCGCGACTCCGGCTTGAAAGAGTTGCCCAAGACCTGGACCACCGCGCTGCTGTCGGTGCTCGGAGAGAACAATGTCGAGCTGATCGAGGTCGCGCTGAAGACCGTACGCACGATCCCACCGCACAAAGACGATGCCGCCGCTTGGCGTGCGCCGTTGCTGAGCGTCGCCCAACCTACGGCGCTCGATGCCCTCGCGGCATTGCCCGGCGGGCTCGCGGCGAAAGAGGCCGACGACAAACGGTTCGACTTCTTGCTGAGCCAACTCGCGCCGGAACTTCCCGTCGCGCAGCGTGGCACGGCGGCTGAAGTGATCGGCAAAGCGAAGCTCTCAAAACCGCAGCTCGAAAAACTCACCGAGCAATTCGCGAACGCCGGCCCGCTCGAAGTCGATCGGCTGCTCGGCGCATTTGAGCAAACGACCGACGAGCAAGTCGGGCAGAAACTCGTCACGCAACTGAAGACCGCTCCCGCGCTGACAGCTCTGCGAGCGGACGCGATCAAGACGCGGCTGGCGAAGTACAGCCCGTCCGTGCAAGAGGCCGCGCAGCCGCTCTACGCTGCGCTCAACGTGGACCTCGGCCAGCAGCGAAAGCAGTTGGAAGAGACGTTGGCCTCATTGCCGCCCGGCGACATCGTGCGCGGTCAAAAAATCTTCCACAACGAGAAGTCCGCCTGCAAAGCCTGCCACGCGATCGGCTATCTGGGAGGCAAAACCGGCCCCGACCTGACGCGCATCGGCGGCATCCGCAACGACCGCGACTTACTCGAATCAATCCTGTTCCCCTCCGCCAGCTTCGTCCGCAGCTTCGAGCCAGTCCTGATCGAAACCAAATCCGGCAAAGTCATCAACGGCCTAATCCGCAGCGAAACCCCGGATGAGTTAGTCCTCGCCACCGGCCCCAACCAAGAAGTCCGAGTCGCTCGCGCCGACATCGAAGAAATGAAACCCAGCAGCGTTTCAATCATGCCGGCCGGACTGGAGAAGCAACTCACGAAGGAGCAACTCGCCGACCTGATCGCGTTCCTAAAGAACTGCAAGTAGTTTGCTGACTTGCCCGGCCGACAGCCGTGAGCCGTTGGCCGTTATCACAAACCGGAATCGCCGGAGTTTTGGGTTGGCAGCCAACTGCCATCGGCTTTCAGCCATCAGCCAGGCAAATGTCATTGAGTAAGGACAATCATGAATCGTCTGATCGAAAAGCACATGAAGGTTTTGGAGATGATCGGCGTGCTGATGCGGATCTTCAGCTTCTCTCTGATGAGCTGGCTGGGGCCGGACAGTCCGTTTCTGTTCGTCTGGATTTTCAATACGATGGACGCCGTGCTCCTGACGTGGTGCTCGACCATCAAACGGGATTCCGCCTACATTCTGCTGAATGCCTTTTGGATTCTGGTCGGGCTGGTGGGAATTGCCCGCTCCAGCTCCTAGGTTCACTGACCCTCCGCCCTCCGCGAAAGTTTTGGAATGCCAAACGATCAGGGACTGCTCGGCCGCCTGCGCGCCATCGTGGGTGACGCTGGATTGCTCTGCACACCGGAAGAATTGCTCGTCTATGAGTGCGACGGGTACACCGTCGAGAAGAAGGTACCGGATGTTGTCGTGTTCCCGACTTCGACCGAGCAGGTCGTCGCGGTCGTGCGGTTGTGCAATGAACTCGGCGTGCCGTTCATCCCGCGCGGAGCGGGTACGAGCTTGGCGGGTGGAACTCTGCCGATCGGCGGCGGGGTGATGATCACGCTGACGCGGATGAAGCGGATTTTGGAAGTCAGTTTGCGCGACCGGTATGCCGTCGTCGAACCGGGACTCGTCAATTTGCATCTGACGAATCATCTCAAAGAGACCGGTTACCACTACGCTCCAGACCCGTCGAGCCAAGGGGCATGCACGATCGGCGGCAACGTCGCGACGAACAGCGGCGGGCCGCATACGCTGAAGTACGGAGTCACCGTCAATCATGTGCTGGGGGTCGAGGCCGTGATGCCGGACGGCTCGATCGTGCAATTCGGCGGGCCGTGCGAAGACGGGCCGGGCTACGATCTGGCCGGGCTGTTCGTGGGCAGCGAAGGGACACTCGGCATTTGCACGAAGGTCTGGGTGCGGCTGACTCGCAATCCGGAGTCGTATCGCACACTGCTGGGCGTTTTCGAGACCGTCACCGCCGCGACGCAAGCGATCAGCGCGATCATCGGAGCGGGCATCGTTCCGGCCGCGCTCGAAATGATGGACCAAGGGATCATCGGCGCGCTTGAAGCCGCGTTTCATTTTGGCTTCCCGCTCGATGCGGGAGCAGTGCTGCTGATCGAAGTCGATGGCCTGGAAGTCGCCGTTGAGGATGAAGCCGAACGCATCGAAGCAATCTGCCTGGAGAACGGCGCTCGCGAAGTGCGCCGGGCACGCTCACAGAAAGAACGACTGCTGCTCTGGAAGTGCCGCAAGCAGGCATTCGGCGCGATCGGCCGGCTGAGCCCCAGTTACTGCACTCAAGACGGCGTCGTTCCGCGCACGAAGCTGCCGGAGATTCTGGAATTCATCACCGACTGCGGCCGGCGTCACGATCTGAAAATCGTCAACGTCTTCCATGCCGGCGACGGCAATATTCACCCGATCCTGCTGTTCGATGAACGCGACGCCGATCAGGTGCATCGAGTGCTGCGCGCCAGCGACGAGATCCTGCAGAAATGCCTCGATCTGGGCGGCAGTGTCACCGGCGAACATGGCATCGGCGTCGAAAAGATCAGCTTCATGGACAAGCTGTTCGCGCCCGAGGATCTCGCCGTCATGAAGTCGATCCGCGAAGTCTTCAATCCGGACAACCACTGCAGTCCCGGCAAGATGCTGCCGACCGCTGGCGGCTGCGGCACCGAATCGCGGCCCTACCAAAGTCACCCCGGCCGCAGGGCTGCCATGTAATCCCTTCGCGTCTGGGCGTCGTTGTGTTTCAAATTCCTTTGACACAAAGACGCAGAGTCGCAAAGGAAGAGAATGAAAATGTCTGAGCCTCAACCTGGCTTTCAACCCGAAACACAAGAAGAGCTCGTACGGTTCATCGCCGAAAATGTGTCGAGCGGTCGCCGTCATCTGCATCCGATTGGTGGCGGCACTGCGTTGCCAACATGTGAAGCTGAGTCCATTCCAGTGCAGCTCAACAAGCTCAATCGCGTGATCGACTTCCCGGCGCGGGACATGACGATCACGGTCGAGGCCGGCATTCGCATCGGGGAACTGAATCGGATTCTTGCTGCCGAGAATCAGCGATTGCCGATTGATGTTCCGCAGGCCGAGCAGGCGACGCTCGGCGGAATCATCGCGACGAACTGGTCCGGTTCGCGACGTTTCGGGTGTGGCACGATGCGTGACTATGTCATCGGCATCTCGGCGATTGACGCCTCCGGCCAGCGGTTCAGCGCGGGTGGCCGAGTCGTCAAGAACGTCGCCGGGTATGACCTGTGCAAGCTGCTGATCGGTTCGCGCGGGACGTTGGCGATCATCTCGCAAGTGACGCTGAAGCTGCGGCCGCAAGCAGAGACTTCGGCACTCGTCACGCTGACATTCGATTCGCTCAGCCAAGTCGATGCGGTGCTCAATCGGCTGTTGACCTCGGCGACTCGGCCGATGGTGCTCGACATCCTGAGCACGACCAGACCACCGCAGTTGATCGTCGGTTTTGAAGGAACTTCACGCGAAATGAACTGGCAGATCGAAACGCTGGTCGAGGAATGCCGACCATTTGAGCCGCGAACGACAGAATCGCTAGTCGGTACGGCGGCCGAAACACTGTGGAAGAGGCTGAGAGATTTCTCGATCGACTCGAAATCCAGCGTCACCGTCAAAGCGAGTTTGCCACCGTCGCGTACCTGTAAGATTTTGAATCTCGCCATCGAATCCGGGATTGCGGTTCAAGCGCACGCCGGCAACGGAATCGTCATTGGTCATCTGTCCGAACGAGTGAGCACCGCCGAACAAGCCAACTCGGCGATCAAACCACTTAGCGAATTAGTACGATCGTGCGATGGGCATTTGTCGGTGCTGTGTGCTCCGAACGGCTGGAATGCTCTTAATGCCGTTGCAGATTCGTGGGCCGGGTCTCTTGCATGGACGCAGCGCCTCAAGCGACAACTCGATCCGCACAATTTGTTGAATCCCGGCGTGATGGCGTTTGGCCCTGCCTGATCACGGACGAAAACCACAGAGCCAACTCACGGAGTGACAGTCATGGTCAAGAAATTCTTCTACGGCGACGATCCGCTCGGCAAACGAGAAAAGAAGTCTGCGAGCTCGATCCAAGGTGTCCCGAAGAGGAAAGTGTTCGGCTTGAATGCGTCGGAGTTCATTCAACGGAAGATGGCCGAGCAACAGGCGAAGTCGGATGGGCAGGACCAAAAGAAATAGGCCGAGCAACGCCCGGCCTATTTTCACGGAAATTATTTACGGGTGGCTCCGCCTCGCCGGAGCGAGGTGGCTGCGTTTGCGAAGAACGTGAGCCTTATTTGTCGCCAGCGGGCTTCTCCTCGTTCTTCTCGGCCTTTTTCTCTTCTTTCGCCGGCTCGTCTTTCGGTTTGTCGGCCGGCTTGTCGTCCTCTTTCTTTTCGGGTTCCGGCTTCTTGTCTGCATCGGGCTTGTCGGCCGGCTGATCGTCCTTCTTTTCTGACTCGGACTTGTCCTTGTCCGCGGGTTTGTCCTTTGGCTTGATCAAGTCGGATCGGGAAAGCCGGAGCTTGTCGAAGCTGTCGTTAGAGATGACGTAGTACCAATCGGCGAAGCGGTCATTGAGCTCTTTGACCTTCTGTTTGCCAGATTCGATTTTGGCAGCGAATGCTGCTGTTTCTGCGACGAAGCGTCCTTTTTCGGCGTCGTAACGTTTGACCGCTTCGAAGTACTCGGCCTTCAAATCCTTCTTTGGCTCAGCCGGCTTGGCGTCCTCTTTCTTGGCATCAGATTCATCGGCCTTCGGTTTGTCAGCCGGTGCGTCGTCTTTCTTTTCGGCGGCCGGCTTCTTCTCTTCCGGTTGGTCGGACTTAGTGTCTTCTTTTTTCTCGTCCTTGTTGTCGCTGGCGACCGAGTCGTCACCTTTAGCTCCCGTCGGAGCATCAGAGTCCTTCTTGGAGTCCGCGGGTTTATCCTCGTCGGCCTTGGTCTTGTCAGAGTCCGCTGGATTTTTCTTCTCGGCTTCGTCTTTCTTGTCCTTGTCGCCGTCTTGATTCGGATCGGCGACAGGTTCGACACCGGGGGGCGGAGTCGGTTTCGTCGGCTCGACAGGGGGATCACCCAGCAATGTTTCGTCAAAGTTGACTCGGACAATGAGGTAACGGCTCTTCTTTTGATCATCCGCGAGTTCTTTCGAGCGGCTCTTCTGCTTTCCCTTGGTGTCAGTGGTCGCTTCCTCGGTAGCACCGGTTTCGATTTCCTGTTCGGTGCCGGAAAAAACGCTGCCGAAGGTCAGCTTGTAGACAACGCCATCCTTGGTCCCGGCGGTCAATTCACCTTCGCGCGAGACGATTTGTGTTTGACCATCCTCATCTTGTCCGACGCGGAATCCTTTTTCACCCAGATCGGCACGCAAGACTTTGACGACTTCGCTGCGAACTTGCGGGTTCGACAGCAGCTCTTTTGGCAATTCCACTTTCAGATCGGCATTCAAAATTGGCCGACCATCAAACGCCGGACGCGGACGTACGCCGACCAATCGCAGATCGTCGAGCGTCGTGACCATCGCGTTGATGTCGTCGCTCTTAAGTTCTTCAGCGGCTTCGTCGCGTCCCGCCAACTTCCATGCATCGCTGGGTTTTTCTTTGGTGAGTTCGACGACATCGTCCCCTTCGTATTCGTCGGCGGCGTTGATCTTCGGGCGGCTGCCGCGCAAGCGAACGATGTCGAAGCCGCTGACTTTCAGCAGGTCGGTCTCGGCCCAGTCAGAGAACTTCGTCGAGACATCAAACCGCGCACTGACACGGTAGACTTTGTCTTCGCCCAATTTTCGAACGTAGCGTTTGTCGTCTTCCCCCTCGACTTTGTTGCCGACAATGAAATCCGCGAGAGCGGTGTCTTTTTCGGAAATCGTGATTCGCGTCCCGCGGCCTTTGGTGGCAGGATTCTCCTCGTCGAGCGGATCGATCACACCAAAGCGTTCGTGGTCGGTCTTGCGACGAGTTGCCAATGAACCGCGTTTCAGTCCGATCACCGATGCCGCCGCTTTCGCGAGCTGGTCTTTACCGTCAGCGGGATAGTTATGGTACGAGGGGATCTTCCATCCGCCGTCATTTTGGACCGTGAACATTTTCGATGCGGCGGTCGCCTCGTCGAACGAGACGACTCGCATCGACGTGGCCTTCGCGGCATCGGTGAAATCGGGATTGAAGTCCCGACCGTACTCGTCACCGTCGGCCAGCTTGGCCGGCTTGGTCAGTTGGTTGGAAGTAAACGCCAACGCGGTCGACACGAGGGCGGTGGCGACGAAAGCCAAAGTGCGGGTCATGGATTGATTCATGGCAGAGTTCTCCGTCAGGGACGGTTGTCATTGTTTCCGAACCCCACCGAGGTTGTCCCGGTGGTTCCAGGATTCTGCACTACTCCAAAATGGTCTTTCTCGCAGGCTGTAGTGCAAAAGCCCGCGAGCCACCGGGGAAAGCCCGGTGCAGTTGCGGCAAATCAACGTTTCACAAGCCGGTCAGCTTCCACGTTGCGATACTCGGCATTGATGCGGGACGACAACACGATGATCCCCAGCACGATCGCGGGAATCGGTGGCAGCAGGATGCACCACCAGCGAATCCAGTCTTCGTAGGCGCGAATCTGCTGCTTGGTCTTGGCCTCAATGCTCTCGATCTTTTTGGCTTTCTCGCGTTCGATGTTAGATCGGACGACGTCGAGTTTGCGCTGTTCAGTCTCCCGCGCGATCCCGATTTTCTGAGCCTTTTGCTGCGGTGCCAGCGCCGTGTCTTTCTCGATCTCCTCCACGATCTTCGTGAGTCGTTCTTGAGCTTTGGAGAGTTGCTCCTTCGCTTCACCCTCGGCTTTACCTCGTTCATCGGTCTGCGCCTTGCGGAATTCATCCGAGACCGCTTGCAGCGCGGTGAGCGTCCGCAATTGCGCGCGGCGCTTGCGCAGGTCGATGTACGACGTCTCGCCGGCCAAAACATCCACGCAGTTAAGCACGAACTTGACGTTGTCGATTCGCAGGTTCGGCAACTGTTGCGACGCTTCCAAACTGAAAAGCTGATTACTGATGAGGTCGGCGTCGGAGACAAAGATCACGTTCAAGCCTTTGTTTCCCTTGACCTCTTTGCCGGTAATGTGCGCCGCCAGCGTGTAGGCTTCGTTCGTCAGTTGTCGTGGAGGGTTTTGGTTGATTTCGATGCCGCCTCCGCCAAACGGATTCCCGCTCTGTTTAGTGATGTCCTCCCAGGCATGCGTTCCTGCTTTGACACTGGATCGCAACAACGCATCGAACTTCAGTTCGCTCCCCTGCCGTTGCCGAATGTTGCCGGGGAAGAATGTGAGCACTTCTTGCAAGCCCGCAGTGACGGGACTGGTCGGATGAATCGCGCTCTTGTTTCCAGACTTGGTGCTGACGAAGACTAATTCCGGCTGAATCATGTTGGCGAATTCCGGATGTAAGTTGACCCCCGCGACGTCGAAGATCACTTCGCCATTGTCCCAGGCGACCTCGAGCACTTTGAGCAACGAGGTTAATTTGCCATCCTCGGCCTTGGGTTCCGGCGGCTGCTGATTGAAGCCCCCCATCATGCCCCCACCGGGACGCGGCTTGGGCAATCGCGGGGCCTGCGATCCCGCTCCGTCGAAGACCGGTAGCGGATCATCGAAGATTAACGTCGGCCGCCCTTTCTTGACGTAATCAACGAGGTTGGGCAGCTGCGTCGGTGACAGCGAAGAGGGCATTACGGCCACAACGACGTCGTACTTCTTTTCGTCGATCGGTGAATCTGCCGCGACTTGCTCGACCTTGTACTGCTTCTTGAGTTCCGTCTGAATGCGCCATTCGGGCAACTGTCGAAAGTGCGTCATGTCGAATCCGCCAGCGACTCTCGCGTCCGTGGTCAACATGCCAACGGTCAGCCGCTTTTCATTCGCGACCGTGCGGATCGAACGTGTCAATTCATACTCAATCGAGGTGCCTGCCTCGAAGATCGGAACCACCACTTCATCTACCGGGCTGCTGACCACGACCCCCATGAAGACTTCTTGAACGCCGCGGCGACCATCCTCATCAGTGGGGACTTGCATGGATTGCACACCCAGCAGCCGAGCTTCCTCCGCTTCCGGCGTGAACGATGCCACATCCACGAATCTCACGTCGAGTCGCGAGCCACCTTCGCGGTCGTACTGACGCAACAATCCCTTCAGCCGCTTTTGAATCGAAACTTGCTCGCGCGGCACATCCGCCGAAATGAAGGCTTGGATCGTGACCGGTCGCTCGCTGCTGATCTTGCCAATCAGCTCACGCGTGCTTCGCGACAACGTGAAGAGCTTCTCGGTCGTCAGGTCCAGATTGAGCGGAAACGCCTCGCTCATCTTGACTACGAGCACGTTGAAACTGATCAGTGCGACGGCGACCGAGACCGATCGCACGACGAATTGAATCCACATCGTCTGGCCATCTTTGCCACCGCTCCAATGGCGTTTGGAAATGAAGACTTCGTTGAGGTACAGAAGAAAGGCCGTCAGCGATACGAAGTAAACGAGACTGGTCAGCGGCACCAGACCAAGGCTGTATTCCTTCAATTGCTCGGGCAGGCTCAGCGAAGCAAAAATCGGATGAGCGACCGACAGCTTGCCAACGAAGACCGGAATCGCCCCGATCGCAACACCCAACACAAAGGCGACCGTCACGCTGTTGGTGAGCACCGAAGCAAACATGCCCGCCGCGAGCAAGGCTCCGCCAGCCAGCCAGTAGCCAAAGTAGGTCGTGAACAGCAGCCCCCAATCGGGTTCGGCGTACCATTCCAAGACGAACAAGTTGAATCCGGAAAACGCCAGCGCGATCGTGTAGACCGCCAGCACCGCGAGGTATTTTCCAAGCAGCACTTCGAAGTCATTTGCCGGCAGAGTGAACAGTAACTCGTCGGTCCCCTGCCGCTTTTCTTCAGCCCAGGAGGTCATTGTCACAGCCGGAACGATGAACAAGAGCAGCAACGGAAAATATTCGCTGAGCTGATCGAGTGTCGCGAGATTGTTCGTGAAGAACCGCGGGCTGAACGCCGCTGCCGCACAGGCCACGACGAACACCACGATAAAGAGGTAGCCGATGACCCCCGAAAAATAGCTGGCCAAATTCCGCCAGAAGACAGCCTTGATTACATGACTTCGCATGGTGCATCCCGTTGGGAGAAATTCTTCCGGTAAGTTTGAGTTACGTCATCCGCGCCTTGGTCAGCTCACGGAAGCGGGTCTCCATGTCGTGACCCTGGCCTTCCATCTGTTCGACGGAACCATCGAACACGACCTGCCCCGCGTTAATCAGTAGGACTCGGCTGCAACAGGCGGCGACTTCCCGGAGAATGTGCGTCGAGAGCAGGATCGTCTTGTTCTTCGCCAAGCTATGAATCAACGCACGGACCTCGTGAACCTGATTGGGATCCAAGCCGCTGGTCGGCTCGTCGAGGATCAGCACTTCCGGATCGTGCAACAGCGCCTGAGCCATTCCGACACGCTGCTTGTAACCGCGTGACAATTTGCCGATCGTCTTGCCCCAGACAGCTCGCAGAGAGCACTTGTCGGCGACAAAATCCAGTCGGCTTTGCAAGTAAGGCCCCGACATTCCACGAGCATGGCCGAGGTACTCCAGTAGCGATTTTGGAGTCATTTCGTGGTACAGCGGCCCATTTTCCGGCAGATAGCCGATCAGCTTGACCGCATCGAGACGATTATCGGCAACATCAAATCCTCCAATCCGGGCGGAACCTTCCGTCGGTGTCAGGAAGCCGGTCAGCATTTTCATTGTGGTGGATTTGCCCGCCCCGTTCGGACCCAGAAAGGCTGTGACCTCGCCCTTTGGGACCGAGAAGGTGACATCCCGAGCGGCCGCGAACGGACCATAAAATTTGCTGAGGCCGCGAGCCTCGATCATTATGCCGTTATGGCCGTTATTATCCGAGTTTTTGCTCATCAACCCGATCCTCTTTGGCGGAACCGCTCGACTCTCGTCGCCAGTTGCGCATTGACCACAAACACCAGCAGCGGCCGAAACTCCGAAGCTCCGCCGCTGCACGACCCGTGCGACTGACTGCCGGAACCCCACGCCCGACCTTCAAGCCGCTGCGATTACGTAGGAAATTACTGGTCGCGTTGGATGAAGTCCAGCAACGCGAGCGAATGACCGGCAGCGTTTGAGTTCGCGACAGCAATCGGCCGCGATATGCTCCCTAGCCTTCCAAACCCGCAAAGAGGATCGCTGCGATGACTCGCTTGCCGAGCTCAAATACGTCCGTCGCCTGGCCGATTGGACTGTCGTTGCTGGCTGTACAGCTCTGGATGCCTGTGGCCACCCGTTCGGAACCCACCAGCGGTTCCGACAAGCCTTCAGCTGACAAGATTTCCTTCGACCGCGATGTGCGGCCGATTCTGTCCAACCATTGCTGGAAATGCCACGGTCCAGATGCCAAGGAACGCAAAGCTGGCCTGCGGCTCGACCAGCTCGATTCAGTCACCAAGCCTGCCGAATCGGGCAAGACAGCCGTGGTTCCGAACAAACCCGCGGACAGCGAACTGGTACGAAGAATTCTATCGTCTGATTCCGACGAACAAATGCCACCGGCTTCCGAGAACAAGCCGCTTAGCGCGGGCCAGAAAGACGTCCTCAAGCGTTGGATCGAACAGGGAGCAACTTTTGAGCAACACTGGTCGTTCCGCCCCGTCACGCGGCCGGCGATTCCAGACGTCAAATCCGCAATCGAAAATCAAAGATCAAAAATTCAGAATCCCATCGACCGCTTCATCTTCGCCCGGTTGGAAGCGGAAGGTCTGTCACCATCCCCCGAAGCCGACCGCGAGACGCTGATCCGACGAGTCACGCTCGACCTGATCGGTCTGCCACCCACCATTGCTGAGATCGACGAGTTCCTGAACGATCGCGATGCCAATGCTTACGAAAAAGTAGTCGATCGGCTGCTCAAGTCGCCGCACTACGGTGAGCGGATGGCGCTCGATTGGCTTGATGCGTCGCGGTTCGCGGACACGAATGGCTATCACATTGATAACGGTCGCGACATGACTCGCTGGCGGAAATGGGTCATCGACGCCTTCAATCGCAATCTGTCGTTTGATCAATTCACGATCCAGCAATTGGCCGGCGATTTACTGCCAGAGCCCACCGAACCCGCCACGGCATTCGAGCAAAAGCTTGCCAGCGGATTCCATCGCAACCACATGATCAACTTCGAGGGCGGAGCGTTTCCGAAGGAATATCACAACGCCTACATCGTCGATCGTGTCAACACGACCGCGACGGTGTGGCTCGGCCTGACGGTCGCGTGCTCGCAATGTCACGACCACAAGTACGACCCGCTGACACAGCGCGAGTTCTACCAGCTCTACGCCTTCTTCCATAACGTTCCGGAAAATGGACTCGACGGCCGCAAAGGGAATGCCGAACCGCTGCTCAAATTCCCGACGGAGGATCAGCAGAAGCAACTCGCAGAATTGGCTGACAACGTCATCAAGGTGGATGCTCGCCTGAAAACCGCGAAGGACGAAGAAGCCAAGACCCTCAAGGCCGATCTCGACCGGCTGCGCAAAGCTCAAACGGACCTCGAACAACTCATCCCGACTTCGATGGTGATGCGGGAATTGGAACAGCCTCGCGAGACGTTCGTCCTGGTCCGCGGCCAATACGACAAGCCGGGAGACAAAGTCGAAGCGGATGTTCCCGCCGTGTTTCCTCGGCTTCCTGAAGGGGCGCCCCGCAATCGGCTGGGACTCGCGCGGTGGCTGACCCATCCGTCGCATCCGCTGACTGCGCGAGTCACCGTCAACCGCTATTGGCAGTCGTACTTCGGCACTGGCCTCGTGAAGACGTCTGAAGATTTTGGTTCGCAGGGTGAGCCGCCATCGCATCCCGAGTTGCTCGATTGGCTGGCGGCCGAGTTCATGACGAACGAATCAACGACCGCGACCGCATGGGACGTCAAGCACCTTCAACGATTGATCGTCACGTCCGCCTCTTATCGGCAATCGAGCCGCGCGACGCCGGCTCTGATCGCACGCGATCCGGAGAATCGGCTGCTGGCTCGCGGACCGAGACATCGGTTGTCGGCCGAGGGGATTCGCGACCTGGCTTTGTCGGTCAGCGGGCTGTTGCAGCACAAGATTGGCGGACCAAGCGTCTCGCCATATCAGCCGGCTGGGCTGTGGGAAGAATTGATGGCTCGTGCGGACGGCAAGAATTGGACGGCGCAAGAATACTCGCAGAGTCACGGAGCCGACCTGTACCGCCGCACGATGTACACGTTTTGGAAACGAACTTGTCCGCCCGCGCAACTCGCGACGTTTGACGCGCCCGATCGCGAGACCTGCACGGTCCGCCGCGCCCGCACGAATACCCCGCTGCAAGCACTCGTGCTGATGAACGACCCGACCTACGTGGAGGCCTCGCGCAAACTGGCCGAGCGGATTCTTCTCGAAGGAGGCGCGACGACTGAGGAACGCATCACGTTCGCATTCCGGCTGACGACGGCTCGCAAACCGACGCCGCGCGAGTTGCTTGTGCTGCGGCGGGTCTTCGAGCAGCAGCATGCCCGCTTTGTTACCGATCCAATCGCGGCGACGAAACTGTTGTCCGTCGGCGAGTTCCCGCGCAACGAACAACTTGCGGTTCATGAACTTGCCGCATGGGCTGCGGTCGCCAGCGTGATTCTGAACCTCGACGAGGCTGTCACCAAGGGTTGATGTCTGCCCGCATTTTCAGCGGACGTACGAATCGAACACTCGGACTTGTGCCCAATTCGGTTTGTTCTCTTCGATGAACTGAATATGACGTGGGTGAGCCTGGTAGTCGTCTTGCGCCTTCCGGCTCTCGAATACGACGTGCAGGCTGACGTGGAAGGCTCGGTCATTGACCGGCCGAGCGAGGTCCGGCACCAGCGAACCGGCCGAAAAATAGACTTCGCCTGCGTGACCCTTGAGGTATTTATGGCAAGCGTCGATCAGAGCTTGCTGTGTGGCCGAGGAGGCGTCTTTCAGAGTGAAATAAACCATGTGAGCGAGATGCGAATTGGTGGTGTCGGCCATCCGTATGATTCCTGAAAGTGTGGTGCTCATCAAAAGCAGGTCGCATTCTGGCGGTCCAGTTGGTGGTCGTACAGCCCTCGGTCTGGGCAAGCAATCCGCCCTCAAAACAAAAAGGCGACGGAGTTTCGTCCGTCGCCCATTCGATCTTCACGGAATGATTTCGTCGTGGCTACGCGTCCAACCGATCTAGCCACTCGGCCGAGAACGTGAAGGCTCTGAAGATCTCGGATTTCAAGCCGCGCACGGTGTTCATACCGGAACCTCCGAAGACCGTGTCGCTATGCGCACCGCCGTCGATGTTGTCGTCGCCGTCGCCGCCAAGCGCGAGGTCCTTGCCGAGTTCGCCTCGCAGCATGTCGTCGCCATCTCCGCCGATCAGCGTGTCGTCGCCGTTGCCGCCGTACATGGAATCGTTGCCTTCGCCGCCAGACATCGCGTCGTTGTCGTTACCTCCAGCGAGGCGATCGTGACCAGTGCCGCCACTGAGCGTGTCGCTTCCATTGCCACCATTCAAGGTGTCGTTGTGGTCACCGCCGAGAAGCAAGTCGTTGCCAGAACCACCTCGCAGATCGTCGCGGCCGGCCCCCCCTTCAGCCGTGTCGTTGCCAGCGCCACCAACGAGACTGTCGTTGCCATCGCCACCGAGCAGTTGTACGCCGTACTGAACCGACGTTGCGACGATGATCGAGTCATTACCGTCGCCACCATCGATCGCCACCAAACCACCAAATGATCGATTTACCGCAGACAGAGTCAGTCGGTCGGCACCGTCGAGTCCGTTGAGGAAAACCTCAGCGAGGTTGGAGGAGTCCACTCGGCTGAGGTCGAGATTCAAGCGGTCGTTCGTGGTCGTGCCATCAATTCGTAACGACTCGGTCCCATTGAGCGGCACGGTTTGATATCCGTGCCCAGATTTGGTGATGCGAAGCTCATCACCCAGCAACGACATCGCAATCGTTCCCCCTTCCTCCAGCAGCGACACGCGCACCTGGCCGGTGACCACATTGACCGCCGCCAACACGAGCATGTTCTCGGCTTCGTCCAAGGTTTCAGGAACCTCGAGGTACTCCCAGTCGGAAGCCCCGTCGTCAGTCTCCATGAACACCGGCTCAATATTGAGCGTGGCCATGTACGGCAGGTACTGGATGTCGAACTTGCCGAGTTGATGGCCAGGATCGGCAATTTCCGTCGCAATCACCGAATTGCTGGAGATCGTGTAGAGGACGTTATCGATGTACGCGCTGCGATTGATGTAGCCGTCGTCAGAAATAGTTCCGTTGAGTCGGATCGCTGACTCACCTGACTGATTGACATCAACGTGGAACACGAACAGTTCGTTGTGGTAGCCGGTTTGCCAATCGTAGCTTGAGACCGGAATCGCGAGCGTCTCTTTCGACGCAAACCAGCCGATTGCCTTCGAGTCCCATTCGGCGATCGACCACGTCCAACTCGGCAGGATGTCGTCATCGACCTCGATCGGGTTTTCGGGATCGCTGATGTCGTACAACGAGACCTTCGTGGCCTGTGTGTCGGTGCTGCGACCGACGGCGAGCAAGAAATTCTCGTCGATCACTTGCAGGTAGCTCGAATAACCGGGGACTTTCAATTCGCCGCAAATCACCGGAGCCGTCGCGTCGCTGAGATCGAACACGAACAGCGGATCGACTTGTCGGAACGTGACGACGAACGCTCGATCGCCATCGAATCGCACCGAGTAAATCTGCTCGCCATTCGCGAAACCGTCCACCGAGCCGATCGGCGTCAGCACGCCGTCGATGTTCTCTAGAATCGTCAGGTTGTTCGCTTGCGAGAAGTCCCACGTCTCGTCGTCGTAGCTGAACGTGGTTGTCGCGATGCGCAACTTCCCATCAAATTCGTCGGCTGCGAACTGGTTGTGCAACGTGCCATCAACGACACCGGTCGCCAATAGTTCGATTTCTCGCTCGCCGTTCGCCCACGCGAATTGCAGGATGCGAGTCTGCGTCGTGCCGAAATCGTAGATCGGCGAGAAGACGTACAGGTGGTCCTGATTCGCGTAAATGCCGTTCGTCCAATCGGCGAGCACTGAACTGGAACTGACTAACCCGGGCTGCGAACCACGCACCTCAATCGAGACGACTGACAGCAAAGAACAGGAATTCGAGTCGTTCACGCGAGCAATCGCCGTCACTTCGCTGATTTCCCCGTCCACTCCCATCCCGTTGGCCGACAGGCTTTCGTACCGAGGTAAGACGCTATCAACCAGCGAATCCAGATTTGCACGCACGCGAGCGATGTACGCCTCGCGAGTCTCGTAGACCGGCACTTCAATTCGCTGATGGAACAGGGCGTATTTCTCATCCATCGCATCGCCATCTGGCTCATCCTCGGTGGGTGTGATGTTCAGCGAGTCCCCTGAAACAACAGCGCCACCAAGGAAGATCGGCCTGCCGATCGGCCCGCCATAGTAGTAAATTGGCGAGTCGATGGTTGTGGTGCCGTCGGTCTGTGGAGCCGGCAGCGCGATGTCATTGCTTGTGATGACGTGAACCTGACCGTTAAACGCCCGCGAATCGACGTAGTACCCGTCCAGCGAGGTCTGCTTGTCCAGAACTGGCTTGGACGGATTGGAAACGTTGAACGTGCTGACAATTGTGGTCGTCGAATTCTGGGCGAATCGAATGGCGCGAGAGAAGATGCCGCCGCCAACACCTCCGTAGTTGTACTCCTGGGAGATCACAGTCAGTCGATCGCCGTCGAGATACTCGGCAATCGCATATCCGTCGAAGCGGATTCGAGACAGCTCTGTCATTTGGTTCGTTGGATACGCCTGCATGATGACCAGGTCGTTGCCGTTGATCACGAACAAGTGCTGGCCATCATTCTCGATCAAGTCCCCTTCATCGACTCCATCAACTTGCACGTTCGTTTCGGAGTGATCGACCATCGCAGCATTGCTGGCGGCTTCGGCCAAGAATTTGCCTCCCCGGTAGTAAATCGGACCTTGATACCACCATTGCGGCTGACCGAAGAGTCCGTCGTATTGTTCCAAGGCCTGGTCCAGCAGGTATTCGCCAAGCTCTTCTCGCGACGCGAAGTTGCTAATTGCCGGTGGTGCGACAGCGCCTCCCGCGCCGTAAAGAATGACGTCCGGATTCGATTCACCGTCCATCCCATCTTCGAGATTCTCGACAGGTTCCTCGGCACTGTCGCCTGGATCGACCGGGTTCGACGACGGGTTTGTCGCAGACATCAAAGTCCGCACTTCCAGAACTTCGGAGGTCAGCGACGAACTCTGCAACCTGCGATGCTTGAAAGTTTTGAAAGAGTAAAATCTGGAGAGTGACCAACCGATGCGCTTCATTTCCACGAACTCCAACGAGGGGAATTTAAGGCGTAATATGGTAGATGAAGAGAGGAGATCAAGTGGACACTCCCGCTCGTGTCCTCCCGGTGTTGTCTATCGCAAGTTGTCCTTGAGAACCATATCGAATCGGTTGCCTCCCAAAAGAAATGCAGTCCACGAAACGGCTTCGGTATTTCTTGCCGCAACTTCAGATCAAGCTGCCTGTTGACCGATGACATCAATCAGCGTACTTTGATTTCTGCATTGGCCAGTCTGTTGGGATCGGCTGGTTCCGCCTGGACCTGCTCAAGAGGAGAAGCTCGTCATGTTGACGCTGTTTTCGAAAAACTCCCATCCAAACTGTGATGGCATCGGACGTCGTGATTTTCTGAAAATCGGTGGACTCGGATTGGGTGGATTTGGGCTGCCACAGTTGTTGGCGGCGCGCGAGCAAGCGGCAAAGAGCGGCAAGTCGGTCAAAGACACTTCGGTCGTTTGGCTCTGGCTTGGTGGTGGCCCGACACATGTCGAGACATTTGACCCAAAGATGTCGGCTCCGGTTGAATACCGCAGCGTGACGGGTGAGGCCACGACTTCGATACCGGGCGTCACGATCGGCGGCCAGTTTGAGAAGATTGCTGCACAGGCCGAGCACTTCGCCTTCGTCCGATCCTTTGCTCACACGAATAGTGGACACGGCGGCGGCACGCATTTTCTGATGACCGGCTACGACAACCGCATGGTCGACAACGGCGGCCAGCCAAGTCGGCCGTCGCTCGGTTCAATCACCGCTCGCGTGCGCGGAGCCAACCACAAAAAAACCGGGATGCCAACCTACGTGCGAATGGACGGCATTGGGGCCGATGGCCCGGCGTTTCTGGGAACGGCCTACGCTCCGTTTGGAACCAACAATCAAGCGAAGACGAATATGTCGTTGCGGACCTCACTCGAACGAGTCGAAGATCGCCGCGCCTTGCTCGACGGCTTTGACCGCTTTCAGCGAGACGCGGATCGCACCGGCCTGATGTCCGGATTGGATGCGTTCGAGAAGCAGGCCTTCAACCTGGTGCTCGGCAATTCGACCGATGCGTTCGATCTCAAGAAGGAAGACAGCAAAGTTGTCTCGCGCTACGGCAAGGGATTGGGCGAGCAACTGCTGATCGCACGCCGTCTGTGCGAGAAAGGCTGCGGCTTCGTGACATTGAACTACGGCGGCTGGGACATGCACGGCAACATTCTGCAGGGCATGAAAGGTCGAGCACCGATGCTGGATCACGCGGTTGCGACCTTCGTGCAAGACGTCCAAGAACGGGGTTTGAGTGAAAATATCTTGCTGGTCATCAGCGGTGAATTCGGACGCACTCCCAAGATCAACCGCAACGCCGGTCGAGATCACTGGGCCCCGCTCAGCACGCTCGCCCTTTCCGGCGGCGGACTGAAAATGGGGCAAGTCGTTGGCGAATCCGACTCGAAGGTCACTCGTCCGCAGACCCGCCCCATCACGCCGCAGGACTTGATGGCCACGGTCTTCGATGTGCTCGGCATCGAACTGCAAACACAGTTCGTCAATCAAGGTGGACGTCCCGTGTTCATGGTGGAAAACGGCAAACCGATCCCAGAATTGACGACCCTGGCGTGAGTCACAACAGACACGCCGATCAAAACGGAACAGCCCGGCGACGACCATGTTGCCGGGCTGTTTTCGTCGAAATTCCATCGTCCGTTGAATTATTTTCGCCGCATCGAATTGTCGGTGACACGCTTGGGCTTTGTCCGGCAACGAGCTTGTCGAAAAAGTCTCGCTCTCGCGGAAAGACTTGCGATTGAAACCGGTGCATGCCGGACAACAACTGTTCCCACACAATCCTCGACGCGCGGGGTGGCTGGCAGCAGTGTGTCGAGTTCGTAAGCGACGGCAAGTCACTCATTGGAAACAGGGTTGAAACTTCGTGCCCAACGGCGACACTCAGAGACACACCTTTCCATTTCCGAGGACGATATGTCAAACGAATCGAGCTTTCAGGATCACGCTTCCGAATCATCCCATGTGGGCTCATTGGGCTTCGCGGTCATCACGCTGTCCGACACTCGCACGGATGCCACCGACATGAGCGGCAAGTTCATCAAGAACGCGCTGACCGAAGCCGGCCACAAAGTGCCGTTTTATCGAGTCCTCAAAGAAGACCGCGTGAAGATCAAAACGACTTTGCAGGATTGCCTGGCCGATCCGGAAGTGGCAGTCATCATCACGAACGGCGGAACTGGCATCGCGTCACGCGATTCGACAATTGAGGTTCTCACCGCGATTCTCGACAAGCAACTGGATGGATTCGGCGAACTCTTTCGGATGCTGTCGTACCAAGAGATCGGTCCCGCCGCGATGATGAGCCGCGCCCTCGCCGGAATTGCGAAGAACCGAGTTCTGTTCGCAATTCCCGGTTCGACGAACGCGGTTCGGCTGGCAATGGAAAAGCTCATCCTGCCGCAAGCCAAGCATGTCTATTGGGAACTCAACAAGCACTTGCGCGTGACGTAGCGCTGTGGCCGATCAAGACGGCTACTTTGCCTTTGGCCAGCTCAGGTGCCGGTGCAGGAAGTCATAAGTCTGCACGCCGTTGATTTTGTGCGGGCCATTGAAAAATTCGATTTCAGTCTGGTCTCCGATTCCCAACTTGTCGTAGTGGCGTTTGACTTTCGAGAATTCCCACGCGACCCATTCGTCCGGAGCGACGCCGTCGTCGTGACCGCGCTCGACCATGAACGGTCGCGGCGTCATCAGATACGACAGTTCGGCGTAGTTCGCGAAGTGCCCCATGTTCCACTCGAAAATTTCGTATTCGCCAGTGAAGACATAGCTGTAGCCGTCTTCGTCGGAAGTGTTCTTCTTGACCCACTCGTTGTAGTCGGCCGAGCAAATCGAGAGGCAGTACCCCGGTCGCTTGTCGCTGGGGACGAGCATTGGTGGCACGCGTACGGCCGTCTTACCGCCGTACGACAACCCGTAGAATGCCAGCCGGGAGGAATCGACGAACGGCAGCGAGGCCAGCCAATCCAACGTCCGCTGGTGTTGCGGGATGATGTAGCTGAACAGCGATCGTTTGAGCGGATTCGATTTTCTCTGCAATGTACGGAAGCGGTCTTGGCCACGATACGGGTTCTGCGGAGCGTAGGTGATGAAGCCGCGTTTGCAGAGTTCCGACGCAAAGGCCGAGTAGTATTTGAAACCGTCTACATCTTTGCGGATCGTGTCGACGGGCACACCTTCCAGGCCGTGCTGACAAACGACTACCGGTCGTTTCTCGCCCGGCTTGAGATCGTTCGGGATCAGCAGGACTCCGCCTGCAATCACGTCCGGATAGACGTCGAGCATGACTTCGTACGCCTTGTACGGCATGTTTGGCTCGACGTTGGTGAACAGACGTGTTCGCGGATTGAGTGGCATCGTGGGTTCGGGCAACTTGCCAATCATCTCAGCGTAGACGAATTGCCGCAGTTCGTCGGCGGTCGCGACCCAGTCAGCCACCGACGACCGTTTGACCTTCGACCAAAGTTGGTCGCGCACCTTTGGACTGAGTCGCAGCAGGTTCTGCGTGAAGACGGTCATCTCCTTGATTTGGCTCTGCTGCCGAGCCGTCGCGTCTGCAAAGACTTTCACCTCCGACAATTCTTTTCCGGCAGAGGCAAGTTTTTGGCCACGCAGACCCTTGAGGAATTCCGCCAGCACGGGATCCGTTCCGGCTGGCCCATCCCCTTCGCCACTGGATCGAAAGAAAAGTTTGTCACCGGCCTTGAGCTTTTCGAAGTGCAGCTTGGCTCGATCGACTTCCAATCGCACCGAAGCCAAAGTCGCCGTTTGAATCTTTCCAGGTGCAGCGCCACCACGGCGGCCCTGCTTCAGAGCGGCTGGTCCTTTCGATTCCGGAGTCGCCGCAGCTTCGATCACTAACGACCGCGGAGCAATCAAACTGGCGAGTTCGGCATCGCCGAATTCCGTGAGCAGCGCCCAGACATTGCGATAGATCGGCTCTTCCCAAACCGCTTCTCGCTGCTGGAAGTAACCGGAGACCAGCACCGCATCGATGCGCGGATCGGCCGCTCCAGAATACAGGGCCAGCAAACCACCCTCGCCAACACCCGCGACGCCAATCGGCAAGTCTCGTTTGTCGGTCTCATTCAGGCGTTTGAAGATGTCGACCGCCGCGAGCACTTTTTGCACTTCGTAGCCGATGACGTGCCGACCCATCTCGAAAGCCATGCGATAGACGTACTCGCGATGCGACTGATTCGTGAACGCGACGTACGGACTGCCGGCGAATGTGTCGTCACGGCTGATAAGCGTCGGGATCAGCACTTGCACGTCGTTCTCTGCCAAACGCTTCGCAATCAGCGACTTTGGATCGACACCCACCGCGAGACCGGAAAATTGTTCAGGAGTCCAATCCGCATCAGGCAAAACGACAGCCCGCGCTTTGATCTCTTTTGTCGGCTGCAACAGCAACCCCTCGGCGGTGATACCCGGCAAGGCTTGCCAGCGCACGGCGTGAATTTCGAAACCGTCACCGACAGCGACTTTTGAGCCGTGTTCAGTTGTCACTAGAAATTCGATCGTCGAATTTGCGACTCGCGGATCGACGGCGCCAATGCTCGTGAGGAACCGTTGTCGGTTCGCGGCAACGCTTTTCGAGTACGCCTCGGCCGATGAATAATCCCGCTTCCACCACGCTTCCCGGCGATTTGGCGAGTCATCGAGTTCTCGCAGTGCGAACTTGTCGATGCCGTTGACCATGACGACATCCAGCGGATCCGACATCACAAGTTTCTGCGTTCCTGGAATTCGATCTGCTTCGTCCGCCCATCCCATCTGCCCGAAAGCAAGTGAACCCCACAGAAAACAGGTGATCCACAGTCTGCAATCCCGCGCAAGTTGTCGTCTCATGTTGCCCTCTTCGATGCTGGTTGAATGGCATGACTCTCTCAGCCGAAACGCCCAAGGTGCGGCATTGCATACCTTCGACCGACGAACGGCAAGTTTCACGACAATCTAAAATTGAATGGCGATTCAAGTCTGACCAACGGCGACTCGCGTTCCAAAAAAAAGACCCTCGGACTTTTCAGTCCGAAGGTCTTTAATTGCGAGCTAGGTCGATTTTAGACCAACCACTATTCCTTCTTCTCGGCCGGAGCATCGCCCTCTTTCTTCTCGGCCGGAGCATCGCCCTCTTTCTTCTCGGCCGGAGCATCGCCCTCTTTCTTCTCGGCTGCGGCGTCCCCTTCCTTCTTCTCTTCGGCCGCCGCGGCATCGGTAGCACCTGGCGGATTAGTTTTCATGAATTCTGCCATCTTCGACGGGTCAGGCATCGTGGGCTGAGGGGGCGTACCACTACTACTGCTGCCACTGCCTCCATCACCACAACCGATCGCGAACGCGATCATGCCACATCCCAGCAACATCGCCAACTTCTTCATATTCTTTCCCCTGTTGTTTGAAGTTCTCCGAAGGCGCGACTCGCAGACGACCTGCGGTTGATTCTCTTGGTCGCCTCGGGACGGACACAAGATACACAGACCTCGCGAAAAATTCCCGGCCGTGACACATCTCTTTTTCTACAAAATGTCCGACACCGCCAAGTTGTTGCAAGGCAGCCGTGGCAACTTGGATTCCCAGATGAATTTTCATCGATCGCTCACGGAACTTGGCAAAAGCGGCAATTCATGGGCCTTGGGTTGACGTTCAGTGCCTGCGATCGGCTTAGTGGCGATTGGGTTGGCTAAGGGCTAACTCCGCCGAGAGTTGCGTCGAATGAACTGTTTTTTGGGACCGGCAAGCTCAGCGGAATCGGAAAAGTTTCACATGACCGCTTTGTTTCCACTCAACTTCGCCAATCGAACAGGCCGAAAACTCTGAACAACCGTCAAAATCGGCAGAGTCACCATGTCTTTGCCGGACGGCCAATCCGCCGACCGTCGAGTTAGATACACCTTGCCTCACCCAATGAGGCTGACCGTGGTGGATCAAAACTTGAGGTGGGCAGAACAAGCCCCGACCCCCATCGGAACTGAGTGGAACGACCCATGAACATGAAGCGTGCGAGATTCTGGCGGAATCTGCTGCTGTTCTCGGCGTTGTCTGGAGCGGCATCGCTGCCTCAGACTTATGCCCAAGAAGGCGTATCGCGAGTTGGCAACGGCTCGTCAGGACCGGGTTCGGCTGGAGTGCCGGCACCAGAGGGCTTTGCCCCGTTGTCGCCTTCCCCGTACATGCCGCTTGATCCGGGGTACAATTTCCCGCGACCAATGCCACCCGGATTGCCCCCGGCGTCGGACACGCTGCGAAATTCGCGGCGCGATTCGTTTGGACCAAGATTCGATATCGGTCAGTTTCTCGGCGACCGGTTGGGTGTGAATGATAACGACACGAACTTCAACTTCCTGTTGCCGTATTTGATGGGCTCCGAGAACGACGTGCTGTTCATTGACGGCCGTGGCGTCGCAACATCTCTCGGCAAAGGCGCTGCTAGCGCCGGGGTTGGCTTCCGAACTTACGATCCAACATTCAATCGGATCTTTGGAGTCTCCGGCTGGGTGGACTACGACCAGGGACATGCTCGCACCTACCAGCAAGCAGGCATCAGCTTCGAATCGCTCGGCAGTTGGATGGATGTCCGAGTCAACGGATACATCCCGTTCGGGACTACATCGAATCTGGTGGGCGATACGACGGTGCCTGGCTCATTGGACACGCGCACCATTGGCGGTGTCTCGCAACTGTCCGTCCTTCAGCGTCAACTGACCGAATCGGCCTATCGTGGCTTGGACGCCGAAATCGGTGGGCCGTTGCCATTGCTGGGACGCTACGGCGTTTCGGGCTACGTCGGTGGATACTGGTTGGATTCCAAGACCGATGAGGTTGCCGCTGGTCCGCGCATGCGATTCGAAGCGAACGTCACGGACAACGTGCGAGTCAGCATGATCGCGTCGAAAGATCCGGTCTTCGGGACCAACGCTTGGGTCAACATGAATCTGACGTTGCCGGATGGCCGGCCACGTCGGTGGTTTCGACCGACCGAAGTGCAGGATCGCCTGCTCCGTACCGCCGAACGCAGCTATCGCGTGCAAACGCACACGCGAACGGACCTGGTTCCAACGCCGGTGTTAATCCCGCCCGAGGGTACTCCGAACAATCCCCAGGGTGGATTCATCGGACAACCCGTTCGCGTGATCTTCGTCGACCCCGATCGTTTGACCAACGGAAATGGAACCTTGGAGAGTCCCTACAACACGCTGCAGGGATTTGCCAACGTGGCAGCCAACACGCTGATCGTTGTCGATGGCAGTCTCTCTGGGAAAACAGTCGCCGGGAATCTGACGCTGTTCGGCGGTCAGAAGCTGGTAAGCACTTCCATCTTGGCGGCAGGTGGTGTGCAACTCGACACGAATTTAGGGTTAATCACGGTCCCTGCGCCGACCGGTTTTGGCGATGCCAATCCAGTCTCGCCGGTCTTCACGAATCCTGCAGGCGGCACGCTCGTCACGCTCGGTGGCAACGGCATCGAGGTAGCCGGAATCACGTTAGACGGATCGACCAGCAACGCCGCGATTCCCAACGCGACAGGCATCGCCGGATCGAACATCACGGACTTCAACATCCACCACAACACGTTCCGCGACTACTCGAACGCGGTCGTGCTATCGAACGTACGAGGCGTCGGCCTGTTCCAAGCGAACACGGTGACCGGCACGCCGGGCGTTTCGGTCGACGGATTCCGACTGACGAATTCTGGTGTCGGAAGTTTGGACTTGTTCATCAACTCGTTTGAGCCGCCCACGACTGGAACGGTTTCCAGCTTGTTGGCGAGTGCGAACTCGTTCACTGGCAACGACAACGCCGGCATCAACATCACGGCTCGCAATCGAGCGGTCATCAACGCGCACATCGTGGACAACACGATCAGCAACAACGGGCAAGGCCTCATCTTGGATGCGGCGGCCACGCGCAGCGTCATCAACGCCTCGATCGTCAACAACACGATCGACGGCAATCGGGGCGAGGATCGTAATCGCAACGGCATCCTCGACCCGGGAGAAGATGTCAACGGTGATGGCGTGCTGAACGTCGGCAACGGCATGTTGCTGATGTCGAATGCTTCGACGCTCAACCTTGCACAACTCGGCGAAGACGTGAACTCCAACGGCGTGCTCGATCTCTCCGAAGACACAAACGGCAATGGTTTGCTCGATCCCAGCGAGGATCTGAACGGCAATGGAAGGCTGGATGTCAGCGAAGACACGAACGGCAACGGTGTTCTGGATCCCGGCGAGGATGCCGACGGCGACGGCGTGCTCGACGTGATCACCGAAGACACCAACGGCAACGGCATTTTGGACGCGGGCGAGGACACCAACGGCGACGGCCTGATCACTACAAGGTTGACCGAGGACACCAACGGCAACGGCGTGCTCGACTTGAGTGAAGACACGAACGGCAACGGCACGTTGGACGCCAGCGAAGACACGAACGGCAATGGCCTCCTGGATGGTGGCTATTTGATGGCGAGCAACTCGATTACCGGAAATACCGGGGACGGCGTCGCGGTTCGGAGCCTCAACAATTCCATCGTCAACATGTTTGTGGTTGCCAACAACTTCGGCTCTCCCGCGGATCATTCGACGGGCAATCGCGGACGGGGCTTGTCGATCTTCGCGGACAGCGGAACGGTCAACGCCAACATCGGGTTCCTCCCCAATGAGGACACCAACTTCAACGGCGTGCTTGATGCCGGCGAGGACACCAACGGCAACGGCAGGCTTGATGGCGGTGATCCGCTCGACGCCAACAATTTCGTCGCCAATCGCGCGGGTGGCATGTTCGTCGATCTTAGCGGGACCGCCGTCGGCAATATCGTGGCAATCAACAACACGATCACGGGCCAGGGTAGCGGCAGCATCACATTCACTGAGGACACCAACGGCAACGGCATCCTCGACCTGGGAGAAGACGGGAATGGCAACGCTCTTCTCGATCGTTCGTTCGTGATCGCTGGCCTAAACAACGGCACGGCCACCGGTATTCCATTCTCGATCATCAACGGTTCGTTGCAGGGGAACAATATCACCGGACTCGTGTGGAACCTCGCGCCGGCGGCGTTGGAGTTCAATACCACTGGGGTGAACTCGACACCATTTAACCCGACCAATGCCACTGAGATCTCGACCGGTTTGACCACTGTCAACGGCACGAATAATCCGTTCCAGGTCACCGATCAGGCCACTGCCTTGAACCTGCAATTCGCCAACTTCCAGTCCCTCAACGGAATCTTGGACTCCGGCGAAGACACGAACGGCAACGGCCTGCTCGATCCGGGCGAAGATCTGCCGGGCCAATTTGAGTTCAACGTCGGTACCAGCGGCGCAGGCGGTGCGCCGGTTGCGTTGTCCGGAGCCAACTTCATCGGTTCGCAGGTCACAGCGACATTCTCCAGCGGACAAGTGCTGACCGGGACCATGCAAGCGGTCGCGGGGAGTCCCACGACCTCGCAGTTCATTGCCTCGGCCAACGGCAACAACTCCGGCAGTGGACCGGGAGTCGAATTGCGAGTTTCGCAGAATGCAACGCTCACGAATCCGACTTTTGTCAGCAACAACATCCAGTTCAATGGCGGAGCGGGCTTCGTGGCAAGCGCCACCGAAGATGGCCAAATTAATGGCTTGGTGCTTCGCGGAAACACGATTCAGAACAATGGCTCTGGGTCCGGCAACGAAGATCTGAACGGCAACAACCAGCTCGACCCGAACGAAGACGCGAATCAAAACGGCGTGTTGGACTTGGGAACCGGAGGCATTCGATTGCGAACCTTCGCGGCGAACTCCGCGCAAATCGACGGCTCGATTGTGAACAACACGATGTCGACCAACATCGGTCCCGGCGTCTCTGTGACGGCCGACAGCGGGGTGATCGATCTGTCGCAGATCGACACCAACACGCTCGACGGAAACTCGACCAGCGTCATCCTGAACACGCTCAACAACGGCACGATCACGACGCGAGTCACCAACAACACGATGAACACAAGCGTGAATGATGGTTTCGTCGCGAACGCGGATACCGGAGTCATCACGCTCAACCAAGTCAGCGGCAATACGCTCAACGATGCGGGTGGCAACGGCATCGTGTTGGCCGCTTTAAATAGCGGCACGATCGACATTGCCGCATCTGAAGACATCAACGGCAACGGAACGCTAGACGGCAACGAAGATGCCAACTTCAACGGCGTGCTTGATCCGGGCGAAGACGGCAACAACAACGGGATCTTGGATCTTGGCGAAGATGTGAACGGCAACGGGTTCATCGATCTCGGAATGCGGGACAATCTGCTCAACAATCCCGCTGGCAATGGCCTGTTCGTGACCGGTAACAACGGCACGTTCAATTTGCGAACAGTGTCCGGCTTGTCAGTCAACCGCGTCAGCGCGGGCAACGGCGGCATCGTGATCGATGTGACCGACAGCGTCACGACCGGCACGTTTATCGGCAACAATTTGACGGGCAGTCCGGTCAACAATCCCAACGGTGGCTCCGGCTTTAGTTTGACCGCGACCAACGGAAGTTTCGACGTCTCGATCGGCGGTCCTAATGCGAGCGATCGAAACACGATTCAAAGCAATCGTGGAGCCGGGATTGCGATCATTGCTCAGAACACCGCAGTCGGCACGTTCCGAATTGAGAACAATCTGATTGCCGGTACGGTGGATGATGCAAATGTGGCGACGCCGTTCTCAGGCCAAGGCATCTACGTAGGCACACGCACATTTGGAACGCTCACGCCTGCGACCGCAAATCTCAACAACGGGACGATTCAGGACAATGTGATTGGCGATGCGTCGAATCGACTTCTGGGGAACGTCGGAGGCGGCATCTTGATCGATGTAGGCCAGGATTCCGCGCTGAATAACCTGACGATTGATAACAACGTGATTGGCAGCAACGGCCCTGCCGCCCCGGCCGCGTTCGCGGCGAATTCCGCTAACGTCGTGAACGGTGTCACGTTCCTTCGCACGAGCGACGCGGTCATCGACAACGCTTTGATCACGAACAACCAGATCACGAACAACACGTTTGATGGAGTTTATCTGCACGCACTTGGCGGTGCGGCAGATACCTTGGACTTCACGCTCCGTGGCAACACCATCACGGGCAGCGCCTTCGACGGAATCCGCTTGTGGACCGAAGCAGATGCTCACATCAATACGACGATTGAAGCGAATCAGGTCACAAACAATGGCCTCAACGGAATCTCGACGAACACAACGGTGTTGTCGAGCACCGACGTTGCGACTCACTCAGGTCTCTGGACGAAGAATACGATCAGCAACAACAGGGGTCGCGGCATCTTCCTCGTCAACACCAACACCAACGCGAACACAATCATCATCGGGGAACTGGGAACGGATCCTGCGGATGGCCTAAGTCGAGGCAACACAATCGCGGATAACGGGATGAGCGGCGTGGAAGTTGACGCCACCGGAAACCTTGAGTTCAACAATAATATGATCGCCCGAAACGGATTGAACGCGACCGCCTTGGGTGTGACCGACGCCAATGGTCTCGGTGGAATTGATTTCAACCGTCTCTTGGCGAGCAATCTTCGAACTCGCCTCATCAATAACGTCATTGTGAACAACACGGGAGCCGGTATCGAGTCGATCGCTTCGACTGGGCAGACGATGAGTTACACGATGCTCGGCAACCTGATCGACCGCAACACCGGCCGCGGGATCGACCTCTTGACGCGAGCCGATGGTCGCACAAACGCACTCATTGGCGACGGTACGGTAGCCGGAGGAAACATCATCTCAGGTAACGGACTCGAAGGGATCTACATCGTCAACACTTCATCGGCCACGCAGGCACAGGCGGGCAACGCCTTGTTGGCAAACGGAACTGTGAACACACTTCCCCTGCTGTCACCGATCACATTGCTCGACATTCGTGGCAACTCGATCGTCGGGAACAATAACAACGGATCCTTCCAGGCGGGCGGTTTGACGCTGCGTGCTGGATCGAGCGACTTGTTTGGAAACGGACTGCTCACGGGACGGGTCAGCGGGAATAGCTTTAGTGGGAACCAAGGGCTCGATTTCCTGGCACAGACGTTTGCCTCTACGGCCGCCCCGGCCGCCAACACACCGTTGCCGCCGGCGAGACTCAATTTGGTCTTCGCGCAGAACTTTGGCAACTCGCTGGATCCCAACCAGAACGGTTCCTTCTACGGCGCTGTCGATACGAGCCAGATGAACGTCGAAGCTGGCTTTGACACCACAGGATTCAATAATGGTCAGCCCGGCCAGTCTGGCGCATTCAGTGTGCCGAATCCTTGGAATGTTGTCCCGGCCGGAACGATCAGCAACAACATCGACATCTTTGTCTTCCCCTAATCATGAGGCGGGGGGCCGAATGCCGCACGGCACGTCGTCGCGTGGGGGCGAGACGGCGTGCCGTCGGCTATTTTTATCAAGAGGGAATTCGGAGGGCGGAAGTCGGAACAAAGAG
>VGZH01000057.1 GCA_016872645.1 Planctomycetota bacterium
GACGGCGGCCTCGGTGACGACAACATCTCCGGCGGGTTGGGTGATGATACGGTCGATGGCGGAGCCGGGAACGACAGCGTGGCCGGCGATGCCGGGAACGACTCGATGTCCGGCGGCGACGGCAGCGACACGCTCAGCGGTGGCGACGGGAACGATGCCGCGAACGGCGGCGATGGGACGGACTCCATCGACGGCGGCCTCGGTGACGACAACATCTCCGGCGGGTTGGGTGATGATACGGTCGATGGCGGAGCCGGGAACGACAGCGTGGCCGGCGATGCCGGGAACGACTCGATATCCGGCGGCGACGGCTCGGACAGCGTCAACGGTGGCGATGGAAGCGACTCCATTGATTCCGGAAGTGGGTCCGACACGGTCGATGGCGGTGGCGGCGGGACAGATCTCATGGCCCCGGAAGCCACCGTGGATCTCACTCCGGACAGTCCAGGCGTTAGTGCGACGTTGACCGCAACGGCGAGTGCCTCTGATGCGGACGGCGGCACGGTGACGTTGACTTACGTCTGGACACTCAACGGTGTGATCGTCAAGACGACTGCCGGTACATCCGCGTTGTCGGACGAATTGGACCTTACCAGCCTGGATACACAGGTGCAGGCAGGTGATGAAGTGGCCGTGGCGGTCACACCAAACGATGGCGTTTTGGACGGCGAGACCAAGTTTGACAGCGTCATCATCATTGAGGGCTAGCCGTTTCCCGAGTAGCACGCCAGTCATGGCATATCTCAATAAACGAAGTCGACGCGCCTCGCGCGTCGGCATCGTTTATTGTCATGACATCCGCTGCGAATTTCCCACGGGACATTTCGGATCGAGATTGTGGCACGCAATTAAGCAACGCCATGACAACTCTCGCTGCGTCCTTCCAGTTCGAGAACATTCAGCGACCGTGGCTGTGCGCCTTGTTCTTGTTCGGCGGAATGTGGCAGACGTATCGGCAGATCGAGGAACGCATTGACTCGTAGCGTGCCCGAGCAACTCGCGGGGATCGAGGGGGTGGCCATCGACATGTGGGACGCCTTCGAGAATTCGATCCGCGAACATGTACCCGATGCCGACACGAAGATCGTGTACGACAATTCCGCATCGTGAAACATCTGAGCGAAAGAGTGGACAAAGTCCGTCGCCAAGAACACAAACAACTCCAGTCGGAAGGGGACGACCGCTTGAAGGGAACGAAGTACGACTGGCTGAAGAACCGCGACAAGTTCGACGCTGATTCATGGCGCGAGTTCCAAGCGTTGAAGGCCACGAATCTCAAGACGTCTCGCGTCTGGGCGATCAAGCAACAAGCGTTGCCGCTGTGGGATTACCGCTCGGACGCGTGGGCTCGCAAGGATTTCGCCAAGTGGTACTACTGGGCGACTCACAGCCGCCCGCAACCGATGATCGACAAAGCGAAGATGCGCAAACGGCGACTCGACAACCTCCTGACCTACGCGAAACACCAAATCACCAACGCCGTGAGCGAAGGCTTGAATACCAAAAGCCAATGGATCAAATCCACCGCCCGAGGCTTCCGCAACTTCGACAACTTCACCACCGCCATCTATTTCCACTGCGGAAAACTCGACCTCGAACCAGGCCACTGAAAAGCCAGTAGAAGCTCAAGAAGAGGTCGAGGAAGCTCGGCGGATGACGTCAGAACAAAAATTGCTGGCGGGCGAAGACCTGTATCGGTATGCCGAGAGGATCACGCTGGCGGGGATCAAGCACGAGAATCCCGGCATCGACAACCAGCGGGCGCTGGAGATTCTTCAAGAGCGATTCGACTTGATCGAGCGAGCGGAGTTACGATTGGCCGGTCCGGGAGTGTCGTCATGTCGGTTGCCCACCTAACACCTGCTGAGTCGAGCGATCGCGACGAGATCACTGCGCTCGGTCGCGAGATCGAGCGTGATCGTTTGCGGCGTGCGAAAGAAGAGCCGCTGGCCTCGAAATTTCTGGCGGGGGAGGAGTTGTTCTATTACGCGGCGAGCATCACGATGGCTGGATTTCGGATGCAACACCCGGAAGCCGACGAGCGGCGGGTGCTGGAGATTTGGGAGCAGCGGTTGGAACTAGTGGATCGCATGGACCGAAAACGAGCGGAGCGACAACGTGCTCAATGATCCGATCGTGCTGGTGGTGGTCGAAGCCCTGAACGCGGAAAAGATACCGTTTCTGGTGGCCGGCTCGTTGTCGAGCAATGTTTATGGCGTGCCACGTTCGACTCGTGGCGCCGATTTCGTCATTGAACTTGGCTCAGCCAGCGTCACGTCACTACGAACTCATTTACCGGCCCATTTCCATCTGGACCCGCGGATTCAATTCGAGTCCGTCACTGCAACATTGCGGAATATCATTCGAGTCGAAGGCTCGACATTCAGAGTTGAGCTGTTTCGGTTGAGACTTCGACGACCTGCGCAACGTCATCGCGCTCCAGAAGGAATCGCCTGATTGGGATTACATTCATCGCTGGTGTGACGCGCATGGAACTCGCGACACGTTGGGCGACATTTTCCGCGAGGTTCCGAGTTTTTGAGGATCAATTTTCATGAACCAACGGCAAGACGTTTTAAATCGCCGCATTTTCCTTGGACAATCCACGACGGTTGGTGTCGCCGCGTTCTCCGGATTGCTGCAACAACAGCAACCAACTTCGGCCGCTGACGACGTGAAGGCGCGTACCGCGTTGCCCGGCTTTCCGAATTTTGCTCCGAAGGCGAAACGGATTATTTATCTCTTTCAATCTGGCGCGCCTTCGCAGATGGACCTGTTCGATCCGAAGCCGGAGTTGGAGAAGCGGCGCGGGGAGGACTTGCCGGATTCGATTCGGCGGGGGCAGCGGTTGACGACGATGACGTCGGGGCAGGCGAAGTTTCCGGTCGCTCCGTCGATCTTCAAGTTCGCTCAGCATGGGCAGAGCGGGATGTGGATGAGTGACCTGCTGCCGAGCATGTCGAGCATCGCGGATGAGTTCTGCATGATTCGGTCGATCAACACTGAAGCGATCAATCACGATCCGGCGATCACGTTCAGCCAGACCGGTTCGCAATTAGCCGGGCGGCCAAGCATCGGGTCTTGGCTGAGCTACGGACTCGGCAGCGAGAACCAAGATTTGCCAGCGTATGTCGTGCTGACCAGCTTCGGCAGCGGGCGGCCGGACGATCAACCGCTGTACGATCGGCTGTGGAGTTCGGGTTTTCTGCCGTCGAAGCATCAAGGAGTGAAGTTCCGCAATCGAGGGGACGCGGTGCTGTATCTGTCGAACCCGCCGGGAGTCGATGCGATCGCTCGGCGCGGGACGCTCGATCGGATCGCGAAGCTCAATCAAAAGCACTTTGAGCAAGTTGGCGATCCAGAGATTCAAACTCGGATCGCGCAGTACGAGATGGCGTTTCGAATGCAGACCAGCGTGCCGGAATTGCTCGACACGTCGAAGGAGCCAGCGCACGTTCTCGATAGCTACGGCCCGGACGTGAAGCGGCCCGGCAGCTATGCGGCGAATTGTCTGCTCGCGCGGCGGCTGGCCGAGCGGGACGTGCGGTTCGTGCAACTCTTCCACATGGGCTGGGATCATCACGGCGGCTTACCGGCGGCGATTCGCGGGCAGTGCAAGGACACCGATCAAGCGACCGCCGCGTTGATCAAAGACCTCAAGCAACGCGGACTGCTCAACGACACGCTGATCGTCTGGGGCGGCGAGTTCGGCCGCACAATTTATTCACAGGGAGGCATCACCGCCGACAACTACGGCCGCGATCATCACCCGCGCTGCTTTACCGTGCTGCTCGCCGGAGCCGGTGTGAAGACCGGCACGACGTTCGGCGAGACCGACGATTACTGCTACAACATTACTCGCGACCCGGTCCATGTGCATGATCTCAACGCGACGATCCTGCACCTGCTGGGGATCGACCACACGCGGCTGACGTATCGCTACCAAGGCCGCGATTTCCGCCTGACCGATATTCACGGCGAAGTCGTGAAGGGTGTGCTGGCGTGACCCGTTTGGAGTGCGGTGTGTCAGCACCGCTTTGGATCGGAACGCGAATGATCCAAAGGAAGACATGATCCAAAAAGCGGTGCTGACACACCGCGTACCAAAGGAAGGCATCTATGAAACTGCAAGGTAAGACGGCGCTCGTCACGGGCGGGGCGACGGGAATTGGGTACGGCATCGCGAAGGCTCTGGCGGCGGAAGGTTGCCGAGTCGCGATCTCGGGGCGACGCGAAGAAGTGCTCAAGTCGGCGGCGGCGGAATGGACCGGGCAGCCCGCAATGATTTATCGAGCATGCGATGTCGCCGACCGAGCGGGGGTTGACGAGCTGTTCGATTGGGCGACGAAGCAGCTTGGACGGATCGACATTCTGGTGAACTCGGCGGGGACGAACATCAAGAACCGCTCGATGGCCGAGATGCGGCCGGAGCAGTTCGACGAAGTCATGGCCGCGAACTCGACCGGCATCTACAACTGTATGTACGCCGTGCTGCCGCAGATGAAGCAGCGACAGGACGGGATCATCATCAACATCTCGTCGATCAGCGGCAAACGAGCGTTCGCGATCGGTGGCATCGCGTATGTTGCGTCGAAGTTCGCGATGAGCGGCATGAGCGCGGCGATCGCCAACGAGGTCAACAAGAGCGGTGTCCGGGTTACGACGATCTATCCTGGCGAGGTCGATACGCCGATCCTCGAAAAACGACCGAAGGAAGTCTCCGCCGAGCAGCGTGCTTTAATCCTCAAGCCCGAAGATTTCTCGGACATCGTGGTGGCGATCTGCTGCCTGCCGAAGCGTGCTCACGTTCCGGAGTTGATCCTCAAGCCGACGCATCAGGACTATCAATAGCCGCGACGTCAGCAGCCGTTTTCGGGCAGATTCCTCGTGGGAAACCGGGGGGGGCAGGCTTGGATCGGCGGGAAGCCGTCCATAGAATCCCGCACGCCACGCAGCCCGGCTGACTCATAAGCAGCCGGGCTGTTGGTTTAGTCAGTTTTGAGTTGACCGTTTTGAAAGGGCCAGCGGCCATGGAACGCGAGCCGATTTCCGTTGAAGGCTATAACAAGCTCCGCGAAGAAATTCGCCGGATGGAAGAAGAAGAGATGCCCAAGCTGGCGGTGCTCATCGCCGACGCCCGCGCCGAGGGGGATCTCCGCGAGAACGCTGAGTACCACGGCCAGCGCGAGAACCAGGGGCGGCTGCAGGCCAAGATCAATCAGCTTAAGACTCGGCTGTCGAACTGCGTGATTGTGGACAAGTCCACTCAGCCCAAAGGGATCGCTGCGTTCGGTTCGGTCGTCATGCTGAAAGACCTGAGTAACAACAAGAAGGAAGGCTACGAGTTGGTCGGGCCGGGCGAGGAAGACTACGACGCGGACATCATGAAGATTCTGCTCAGCGGCCCGCTCGGCCAGGCGATTCAAGGGAAGAAAGTCGGCGATGTGGTGGAGTTGTCCACACCTCGCGGCAAGCGAAAGCTGGAAGTCACCGAGGTGAAGTAGGGGCTGGGGATTGGGGCCAAGGTTTCGGAAATCTCAAACCGGAGAGTGAGATATATGCGATGCACGTTAGCGATTGGTCTTTTGGGATTCATGGTGGCGAGTGTCTCGGCTGGCGACTGGGCTGAGTTTCGTGGCCCGACGGGGCAGGGGCATGCGACGGCATCCAAGCTGCCGACGCAATGGTCCTCCTCCAAGAACGTCGCCTGGAAGACGAGCATCGCGGGTCTCGGCTGGTCGTCGCCGATCGTGGTGGGCGATCGCATCTATTTGACGACCGCTGTGCCAACTGGTGACGGCGAGAAAAAAGATCAGTCGTTGCGAACGATCTGCCTCAACGCGGCAACTGGGAAATCCGTGTGGGACAAAGAAATCTTCTTGCAGGACGGCAAGACGGCGAAACCGATTCACTCCAAAAATAGCCATGCGAGTCCGACGCCGATTTCCGACGGCAAACACCTCTTTGTGCATTTTGGAGCACAAGGAACCGCCTGCCTGACACTCGATGGTGCGGCTGTCTGGCAGAACCGCGAGTTCCAGTACGAGATGCGGCACGGCAACGGCGGTTCGCCCATTTTGGTCGATAACCTGCTGGTCTTTTCCTGTGACGGCTTGGACAAGATGTTCGTCGTCGCGCTCGACAAGTCGACGGGCAAGGTCCGTTGGCAGACCGCTCGCGAACACAAGAACGGCAACAAGTTTTCGTTTGGCACACCGCTGCTGATCGAGGTCAACGGTGAGAAACAAATCGTTGCTCCCGGCACGTTTCACGTCGCTGCCTATCGACCGAAGGACGGCAGTGAAGTCTGGCGAGTCGATTACGGGCTGGGCTACTCGGTCATCCCGCGTCCGGTGTTCGGTCACGGCTTGATCTTCCTGAGTTCCGGCTACGACACGCCGGTGCTGATGGCGATCAAGCCGGATGGAACAGGAAACGTTACTGAGACGCACGTCGCCTGGAAGACGAACAAGTCCGCGCCGCACACTCCGTCACCGCTGTTGGTCGGCGATCAGTTGTATGTCGTCAGTGATGGGGGCATCGCGACCTGCTTCAATGCGGTCAGTGGCGAGCAAATTTGGCAGAAGCGGATTGGCGGCAACTTCTCCGCATCGCCGCTGTTCGCCGACGGCAAGATTTATTTGCAGAGCGAGCAAGGAGACGGCATCGTCTTGCAGCCGGGGTCCGAGTACGTCGAATTGGCGAAAAACGAACTGGCGCCTCGCACGTTCGCGTCGTACGCGGTGGCCGACGGGGCGTTGCTGATACGGACTGAAACGCAGCTCTACCGGATTCAGCAACCGTGATGCACGCGAGCCGCGTACGCTACGACGCTTCGCGGAAGCGAAGTTGCGCCCGTTCCAGCGTGACCTGCGTGTTGGCAGGGACGCTTTTCATGATCGCGCAACTTGAGCCGATGACCGACTTCTTGCCGATCACGGTGTCACCACCAAGGACCGTCGCGTTCGCGTAAATCACGACACCCTCTTCGATGGTTGGATGTCGTTTTGCGCCACGGATGATGTTGCCGTTCTCGTCCTTCGGGAAGCTGAGCGCGCCGAGGGTGACTCCCTGGTAGAGCTTCACGTTGCTTTCGATCACGGTCGTTTCGCCGATGACGACGCCGGTGCCGTGGTCGATGAAGAATGACGGGCCGATCTGAGCTCCTGGATGGATGTCGATGCCGGTGCGACTGTGCGACCATTCGGACATGATCCGGGGAATGAACGGGACTTGTAGGCGGTACAGCTCGTGCGCGATGCGATGCACGGTAATCGCTTCGAGTCCGGGGTAGCAGAAGATGATCTCGTCGAGGTTTTTCGCAGCGGGATCACCGTCGAAAGCGGCTTGAACATCGGCGGCCAGTGTTCGGCGCATCTCTGGCAGCGATTCGAGAAAGCTGAACGCTCGGGCCTGACCTGGTGTCAGAAAGTCGATCGCGGAACCGTCCGCATCGACGGGTGGGCTGACGCGGGATTCGTGCTCGAGCGCGCGGGCAATTTGCTCGGACAGCGAGTCGTAGATGCCGTCGATGAGATCGCCGGTGTGGTACACGACGTTGCCAAGGTGCAAGTTCTGGCGCCGGCGATATCCGGGATACAGCACCTCGGTCAGATCAAACAGGATCTGCACGATCGCTTCGCGGCTGGGTAAAGCCGTGTGCCCCAGATGATTGATCGAGCCGATTTGCTGGTACGTCTCGACGATCTGATTCGTCAGATCGGGAAGGCGAGTTTTGAACGAGGTATTGCTGGACATCGGGCGGCTCCTACGTACGGGCTGGCCGACGCGAGACAGGGTCTTCGGCACGGACAGCGGAGCGTCTGACAATAAATCCGGAACGAACAAACGAAGTGCGGCGTTCACGGCAGACACCTACAGCAGATTCTAGAGAAGCGAAGGGGAACAGTCAGCCTAAAAAGGCGGAGGTACTTCGCCAGCATCGGCCGGAGAACTGGCATGCGATGAGCGATTCCGAACTTCGGCATGTCCGGCAAAGCTGCGAACCTTTGCCGCTTCGGAAGGCCCGGCGAGGTACCATTAGCGAGTTACCGCTGATTGCGAAGTTGCTCAAGCTGCTGTGGCGTGAGGTCGCTATTCGACGGCATCTCCGTGTCGAACTGATTGAAGCCGTTCGTCGGGCGCGAGGTCGCCGGGTCCGCTCCAATGCCCGGAGCAACCGCCGATTGCGTTTGAACTGACGGTGACAGTTGCTGTGCGGCGGTTTGTTGAACGCCCAGCACATCGTTGGGGCTCAGCTGATGGTCGACGACTTGGGCCGGTTGCAAATTTGTGAGAGTCGGCAGGGCTCCGGCCGGAGCTTGCATGTCCGGTTGTGGGCGATTGCTTGTGCCTGCAAGGACGTTTTTGGTTTCCTTCTCGACGCGAATTTCGGCCAGCCAGAACTGAGCTTGTTCGAGCGTCGGCTTCTTGGCAAGCGCTTGGGCGAAGTGCTGCTCGGCCAGATCGAGCTTACCTTGATCGTGCAGGATCAGACCGAGGTTATATTCTGCTTCGGCCTCGCCGACAGAATTGACGAACAGCGGTTTCGCCGTGACCAAATCTCCCGATTTCGCGGTCGCGACGGCGAGATGAAACTGGATGGTGTCGTCGTCGGGTGCGACTTGCAGACCCCGTTTGAGCGTATCCATCGCTTGTGGCCATTTTTCTTGAGCGGCGTAGAATTGCCCCAATGCGTCGAGGACCAGTGGATTGTTGGGTGAACTCTTGAGAGCCTTGCGAAAGCCCTCTTCAGCCTCGGCAGTGCGTCCCGCGAGCTGGTCCATGCGGGCCAACCCCAGCAATGCTTCGATCGATTGCGGTTCGTCGTGCAGGACTCGCTGGTAGCGTTCGCGGGCCTCGGTCATGTTGCCGAGCTGCTCTTGCCACTTAGCGTAGGCCAAATCGAGTCTGCTCGGTTCCTTGAGTTTCTTGCGATTGGACGTTCCTTGCCGAGCATCCATGTCGCGCTTGGCGAATGATGGCCAGCCACGACTCGAAGTTGCGCAGCCGGTCAGCATTCCCAGCATTAGGATCACAGTGGTGAAGCGAGTCATCGAGATGCCACACTTCCGCGAGCAACGAACGTGAATCCGCGCGAGGCGGTTTGAGAGAATTCGATCGTCTGGGCAAGTTTGTGTCAGATTTCGCAAAAGAAGCGGCACGCGGCTTCCTCGAGCAGCTTCTGTGAAAGCGCAAACTTCTGATCCCGAAATCGGCAGATCGACTGGGCAATCTCTAACAAATCTCTGGGATCTGACGATCGCGGGGTTCGGCCTTGAGCGTAGTGGTTAGCGAAAAGGTACTGAACGGCTCGCTCGTCGAACGGCACTTTCCGCTGCTCGCACACCAGTTGAAAGATTTGCGAGTACATCTCGGGACTAGGTGCCCCGATTCGAATTTTGTGTCGGATGCGCCTCAGGAAAGCCTCGTCCACCAATTCCTGCGGGTCGAGATTCGTGCTGAAGATGATCAGCAGTTCGAATGGCACGGAGAATTTCTTGCCGGTATTGAGCGCGAGGTAGTCGACCCGCTCTTCCAGCGGCACGATCCAGCGGTTGAGGAGATCTTTGGGACTCACGATTTGTCGTCCGAAGTCGTCGATCAGAAAGACTCCACCGTTCGCCTTCAGCTGTACCGGGGCTTGGTAGAAGTTGCTGACCTTGTTGAAGCGTAGTTCCAATTGGTCGAGCGTCAGTTCGCCACCCGTGATGACTACCGGCCGTTTCACTCGCCGCCAGCGGCGATCGACGGCGGCTTCCAGTCTCTGTCGTTGATCGCCAGCCTCGCGAGAGTTTGAGTTCTCGGCGTCGTAGTTGTCGGTGACGACGTGCAGCGTCGGGTCAAAGATCGTGATAATCGAGTTCTCGGTGGTGATAGCATACGGAACGTAGATGTCGCCGCTGTGACAATTGAGGAATCGGCCCAGTCCACGTGCGACGGTCGATTTTCCGTTACCCGGTGGGCCGTAGATGAAGATCGAACGGCCGCTGCAGACTGCCGGGCCGACTTCATCGAGCAGCTCGGGCCCGATAACCATGCCGTGAAACGCTTCCATCAAGCGCTCAGTGTCGCATTCAATTCCGGCCACCGTCTGCATTCGACATTGCGCGACGTACGACTCCAGCGACACCGGAGCGGGTCCGACGTACCGGCATTGCTCGAACGCTTCGCGAGCTCGTGTGCGACCGAGTTCCGTCAGACTGAACCGGTACGATGCCCGGCCCAGGAAGTCGCCCGACGTCACCTCAATGCACTTCTCGTCTTTGAGGAATCGCAGGCTCTCGTCGATTAAGTTGAACGGCAGCCGCGCATTCTTCGCGATGTCGCCCCCCAGCAGGTGTCCGTGCAAATAGATCTGCTTGAGGATCAGATCGCAGACCTGCATGCGTGACAGGCCGGTGTCTTTCAACGACTGCGGAGCCCTTGGAGCCTGGGTTGCCGCATCGCCGTCGGTTTTGACACCCAGAGTCGCCACCTGCGGATCAGCCAGCAGGCTGCAAGTTTCTTTGGACAAATCTTCAAACAAATCGGCAAACAGCTCTCGCGGAGCGCTTGTCGGCGCGATTCCTCCCGTGAGTTCGAAGGTTGCCAATGTCGAATTGGTTTGGCTGTCCATAACTGACTTGTCCGCCTTTGGCGCCGGCGATCTGTTGTCGCGCTGAATTGTCGGATTCATGCTGCTGAGACTGCTCGTGTCGTTGAGTTGCCGGTGCTACGTTCCATCGCCACTGCCGCTTGCCGCTGACGTGCCAATGGCGTTCGTCAAAATTGGCGGTGTGATGATTGGTTTGAAGATCGATTTTCTTTCGAACCTTCGAATGTCATCAACTTCCTCAGTCGGACGATCCAATGGGCTGATCACACGGACTAGCACGGGAGGAACTTGATCGGGACCGACCAACTGCGAGGCATTCGCTTTCACAGCCGCCAAGCGAAGTTCGCTGCTAATGCTGTCGTTGCCCGCTTGCACGAAGGCGTAGCGATACCCAACCGGAGCGTTCTCCAAAATCCATCGCAACTGCATCCGCCCCGATTCATTCAGCTGTTGAGTCTCATCGAAGTGGTATTCGTACAGCGTCGTCATCGTCACCCAGCCGTTGTTGGCCTGAGCCGCTGAACGCCCGCCGACATACTCCTGGTCCTGGCAATTGTACGGGTGTGGCCAGAATTGCTCGGCGCGGTAGATGTGGCTGGGCAGATTTGCCGGACCAGTTGGTCGCGGCGTCGGCGGCCAGAGCGTTCCATGTTTATAGACCTGCCGCGAACCAATTGGATCGCAAGCCCACGCGGCATCGTACGCTTCGCGTTCCGCTCGATGTTCGGTCATCTTGAGAGGAGGTTGCTCGTTCCACGGCCACGGAATCATTCCGGCCGAAACTGCCGACGGAACCAAAGTCGCGCAAACGATCGCTCCACGCAGCGACCATCCTCGCCAATTGCCTTCCATGGCTCTGCCCCCCAATGCGCGACACGGGCACTTGAACCGAGTGTCTTGTTCGTCGTTATCGGCTTTGGACCCGAACGGTCATAACGAGAAACCGATTGAGGAAACTTGCGAGGGGGCCTCAGGACAGTAAAAGAGCCGCCGCACCCTGAGTCAGTAAGCCCTCGGCCACCGCGTGCCCCAGCGAGATCGCGTCCGCCTCCGAAGCAACCGCCGCGAGTCGATCGGATTCGAATCGCTGCGCGCCATCCAGACTCAGCACAACCGCCGTCATTCGCACCGAATCACCCTCCGGCCGAGTCCACACTCCCAAAGGAGCATGGCAGCCGGCTCGCAGCGTCGAAAGTACGGTCCGCTCGGCAAGCACCGCGTACAGCGATGCCGGTTCAATCAATCGAACGAGAACGTCGCGCGTCGAGTTATCGTCGCTGCGGCATTCGATTCCCAAGGCCCCTTGCCCGACCGCAGGCAGCATGAATGGTGGCCGCAATGAAACGCTGATCCGTCCGGCGAACTCCAATCGAGTCAGTCCCGCTTCTGCCAACACGAGCGCATCGAATTGTCCTTCGTCGAGCTTGCGCAGCCGGGTTTCGACATTCCCACGAGCCTCGACGAATTGCAGGTCGGGGCGATGATGCAGCATTTGGGCCCGACGACGCGGACTGCTGGAACCGATGCGAGCACCAGCAGGCAGAACGGGGAACGCACAAGGCAGAAGGTTGTCACCAGCAGAGTCTTCTGCTTTCTGCTTTCCGCCTTCCGGCAAAACCAGCCCATCGAACATCGCACCGCGCTGTGGCACCGCGGCGAGCGTCAGTCCCTCGACCGGCTCCGTCGGCAAGTCTTTCAGGCTGTGAACCGCGACGTCCGCTCGGCCGTCGATCAATGCGGCCTGAATCTCGCGAGTGAAGACTCCGGTGCCGGTTCCCCCCAGCCGAGTCAATGGTTCGATCTTGTTTCGATCGCCAATTGTCGACAGCGGAACGATCTCGACGGAGTGCTCTGGTGCGACGGACTTCAGTAAATCGCGGACATGCTCCGCTTGCCACATCGCCAGTCGGCTGGCTCGCGTCGCAATGCGGATGGGAGCAACAACGTTCGACACGGAATCCACCTTATCAAGTCGGATGGCCACCCCCGGCCGTCCTCCGGTTCGCACTTGTCTCAAAGTAGGGACGGCCGAGGGCAGCCATCCGACGAAATCATTTCAGCAACCCGCGTGACGCGAGCCATTCTTCACAGCGTTTTGGCCACGTCGAGGCGGCGTCGGCACTCGGTCGCAATCCAAAACCGTGACCGCCGGTCGAGTACACATGCAACTCGGACGGCACGCCCGCTTTCTTGAGCTGCAGAAACAATTGCACGCTCGATTCGCACGTCACTCCATCGTTGAACGCGTGAGCGAAAAACATGGGCGGCGTGGTCTTGTCGATCGTGAACTCCGGTTTCAGTTGTCCTTGCTTATCGACGAAATAGGCCGGATACACGAGCACCGCGAAGTCGGGACGACACGAAGTTTTGTCGATGTCGTCGCTGGTGTCGTAAAGCCGTGACGCATGTTTGATCGCCGCCGCACCTGCCGCCATTCCACCGGCCGAGAAGCCCAGCAATCCGACCCGTGAAGGGTCGATCTCAAACTCCGATGCCCGGCTGCGTATCAGGCTGACGGCTCGCTGAGCATCCTGAGCGGGAGCCAACCAATTCGGCGAGCGACTCCCTGTTGGACAGCGATATTTCAGAGCGAACGAGGTCACGCCGATCGTGTTGAACCACTCGGCGACTTCGGTTCCCTCTTTGTTCCACGCGAGAATGTTGAAGCCACCTCCGGGGCAGATGATGACCGATGTCCCGTTCCGTTTTTCCTTCGGCGGCAGGTACACCGACAGCGACGGCCTGCCGATGCTCGTGAGTCGAATCGTCGGCGGGTTCTCGCCTTCCTTCGGTGGCTGAGTCACTTCCGGCCCGATGTCCTGCGTCTCTCCCGGCGGCTTGCCCGGCCAGACATCAATGACCTTCGCGGGTTCTGCGGCTGTGGCAGAGCCGACGGCGATCCCAAGTAATAGCCCCAATCTCATCATTGTCGTTTGTGGCATGTTCGTGATCTCGTTTGCAAAGTTGCTAATGCTGGCTGTGCTGGTTCGGTTTAGTGACCATCAACAGGTTCGCTTTCTGACTGTTGATCTTCGTCGGACTGGCGGCCGACCAGTACCGTCGGTTCGGCCCATTTGCGAGCGTTGGCATCGGAATCTTTCTGGTGCCGATCGTTTTCATGCTTCAATTGATGCTGGCTCGTTGCTTTGGCTTTCACCATCAAAAGTTGGCGGACGAAAGCGATGATGATCTCACGGACTCTAAACCTCGCCAGTGATTGAACACGAACTTGGAGCTGTTGAGCAATGTCCACAGCAGGTCTTGCAGTCCCTCTGGCCATGACGATGCTTGGCACAGCAACTCCTCAATTGCTGTCAGTTCGTCGGCGTGAGGCTTGCGAGACTAAGTGGCCAGATACAAGTCTTCAAGGATCTCTGCTTCGGACTTGTTCGCTTTCTGTAGCGTCGCCAGTCGGCCGTTGTCGCTGATGACCTTTTGATGCAGCGTTGTGCCGTTGACCAGATGCAGTGCTTGCAAAAAATCGGATTTGCCGCCGCGAGGAAAATCGCAGGTGTTATTCCACAACGCCCGGCCGAAGGTCATCAAGAAGTTCGACAGAAACGACGGATCGGCCAGCGCGATGCGTGCAGAGTTGCCCATCGGGATCGGGGCTCGGCTGAAGTTCGCCCGCCAATTGGTAAACGCGCGAGTTGCAGATCGTCCACAGTAAGTGCTTCGCGTCGAACTTGTGCTCGCTCAATTCGCCAGACAGCCGGTCCAACACCGCTGGCATCGTGGCGGGAGTCGTCGTTCGCAAGTCATCGGCGGTTAGTAGCGGTTCGTGCAATGCGCACGCTTCAACGGCCACTGTCAGCGGCCGTTTCGGACTTGGGTTATCGGTGACTCGCAAACTGCGTGGGCCGCCGAAGCGAGATCACTAGGTGCCCGATTCTTTCGATGCCAACTGCGTAAAGAACACGGCGAGTCCCCAATAGTCCTCCAAGCTCCAGGCTTCCTGTGGGTGGTGATGGCAGCGAGTGCATTGCATCCGCGCGCCGAGAAAAACCCGCGCAGTCGTCTCGGCGAGGTCTTCGACCTGCTCGTCGATAAAGAAGTAGCCGACCGCTCCGTTCGCATGCAAGTTGTCCTGCGCCGTCAGCAACTCGCGAGTCCACACGTCGAGCGGCTTGTTGTCTCGCAGCGACAGTCACAATCCACCGCGTCCCTGGAACGAGCCGTGACACGCACCTGTGTTGCAACCCGCTTTAGTCAGCGCGGGTGAGACAGCGTGAACCAAGTTGATCGTCCGAGCGTTCGCGGTCGAACTGGCGAGTCGTACCGACGTTGAGCCGGCTGGCTCAGCGGCAATTGAGCATTCGACGGCGAAGATCGCTAGCAGCCCGACGAGAACAGTTCGGCGGAAACCGAGAAATGGAGTACGACGAGTGAAGAATGAGAAATGAGCAGAATTCATGGTTCATTCGCCATTCTCAGTGACACGAGGAGCTGCTTTTCCAATCTGCCGTAACTCGCCTGATTGAGCTCGAAAAAGATAAACGGTTCGATCCGGAAATGCCGCGACGATTCGTTCCAGCGGCCAGTCGGGGACCGGATAACGGCCCCGCAGAATCTCTGTCGATAAATCGGGTTCGTTGACAATGTAGTCGATGTGTCGATCTGCCGGGTCGGCCTCGATCAGTACCAGCGCCGGGCGCTGACGAACATCGCGCCGGAGCAGTTCGTCGAACGCCTGGTGCTTCAGTTTTGCAAAGGCGATCTCGCGTGCACCGTCGACGAGCTTTGAAGGGAACCAGAACGGAACAAACTCAGTCACGTTGACCGCGACCGCCGACGCCACAAGCAGGCCCCACCAGACAGGCATTCGCGGTCGATCGGCTGCCAGCCAGCTTCGCCCGAGCGTGTCGCTTGCCGATGCCAGCAACAGGCACCACAGCGGTCCGGTCTCGAAGACGTAGTGCCAGTGAAACATGCCGTCGAACCAGTACGGGACATGTACGGCGAAGAGCGACACGCTTGCCGAAAGGATCAGCCACCAGCGGCCATCGCTCAGGTGTCCGATGACGAACACTACAACCGCAGCCAGCAACGGTACGAGGCCGACCGTCCACTGCCACGCTGCCAGCAAGCGTATCTTCGTGTTTTCGAGCGCCAGCGAAGGCGTCAGATTTTTAGCCCAGCGGTCGTATTGGTCGAGCACTCGTGGGCCGAGGTGCTGCTCACCGCGCACGACGTTGTTAAAACCGTAACCATGCCGAGGCGTGTAGACATCCGTGAACAGCTGATACGGCGAAGTCGTCACGCTCCCGGTGATCGCTCGGTTGTGAACCCCAAACGTGATGTAGCCCGCCAGCAGTGGCAGAGCCATCGCCAACAGGTGCGGCCAGGCCAGCACAAAGCGTGAGCGCGTGATTGTCACCTGGCTCTCGGCAGACCGTTCGCTTGCGCGTTGTGCATGTCTGGTCCACAACTGCCACACAAACACCATTCCAAACGGCAGGCCAAATCCCGCCGCCGTCATCGGACGGCAGAGCATCGCCCAACTCAGGCCGATCCCAGCGAATGCAGCGTCACTTACACGGCCTCGGCGCAGCCATCTCAAAAACGACCACGCGAAGATGCTCAGGCCCAACAGAGTCGGATGGTGAGCCAACAGCAGATTTCCGAACAAAGCCATGCCTGGGGACAGCGCCAGCAACATGCCCGCGACGAAGCCGGTGCCGTTGTTCGTCAATTCGCGGCCGATCCCGAACACGAGCATGCAAGTTGCCGCCCCGGCCAGCCAATGTCCCAAGATCGGCCAATTGAGCCACAGCCACGGTGCGATCCACAACCCGGTCGCGGGAAAATAGCGACTTGCAAAGCGGCCTTCGTTCAAGACGTGCATTTGATCGAACAGTCGCGCCGCGTGCGGGTGACTTTCAAACGACAGCCGGCCGGCCCGATACGTTCTTGCCTGAAACAAGTAACTGAATTCGTCGTGATACGCCGGCGGCAAATCGCCCAGCCGATATTCTTCGCGATCGAAACGGAGCACTCCGTTACGAACAGCTTCGCTGAGTAGCGACATTTCGTCCCAGCGGATTGTCAGATTGGCCGTACGCGCACTCCCCCACAGCGAAGTGGCTGCGATCACCGCGAGAGCGAAGAGATGAGACTTCTTCTTCACGGACGTTCGTGAATCTTCTCCCCACCAGTTCGTGAACTGCTGCCACCAGCGGCTGTCCAACAGCAAGAATGGTCGGCGGACAAACCAGAAATACGGAAGACACAGAACCAACAGCAGCGGAATTGTCGTGTCGTAGATTCCAAAGAACCAATTCGCTCCGGGGAGCTGCGACGTCTTCCAGTGTTCGAGTTCTGTCAGGATCACGACGGTCAGCAATGCCAGCAGCGCCGCCGATTGAGCGATCATGATACGGCGGGCGAGCTGTGGCACGGCGACGGTCTTTCCTGGCGCGGTCGAACCGCAACGAAATGGCTGCACTGCAAAGTGAAGCGTGCAAAATGCCGGCTGCAGAACACTCTGCACTTTGCACTCTTCGCTTGGCAATTTGCACGGCATCGAGGTCCATCGCAACGTGCAACGACCTCCGACGATTGCAAAGCAGATTGTCAAGGTGAAACGGGCGGCTTGCGGACGTTTCGGTGGCGGATCATACTCGGCCAATCATGGCTGAAACTATGCAACGAGTCGCATTCCTCACCGGCATCTCGGGTCAGGATGGCTACTACTTGTCGCAGTTGCTGATCGGCAAAGGCTACGAAGTGCATGGCTTGATCCCGTGCAACGCGCCCGGCATCGGCGAGCCTCCGGGGCTCAATCTGCATTACGGCGATTTGGCCGACGGCGGCAACTTCGATTCGCTGCTGGACACGATCAAACCCCACGAATTCTACAACCTCGCGGCCCAGAGCCATGTGCGGCTGTCGTTCGATCTTCCGGTCTACACGGCCGACGTCACCGGTGTCGGAGTGCTGCGCTGGCTCGAAGCGATTCGCAGACATCAGGAACGCACCGGCCGCGAGGTGAAGTTTTACCAGGCATCTTCCAGTGAGATGTTTGGCAAGGTGAAAACCACGCCGCAGAACGAAGAGACTCCCTTTCATCCGCGTAGTCCCTATGGCTGTGCAAAGGTTTTCGGTTATTGGCAGACCGTCAACTATCGCGAGTCCTACGGCCTGTTCGCCTGCAACGGAATCCTGTTCAATCACGAATCGCCAAAGCGTGGCGAAGGTTTCGTGACCCGCAAGATCACGCGCGCCGCCGCCCGCATCAAGCTGGGTCTGCAAAACAAACTGACGCTGGGTAATCTCAACTCGAAACGCGATTGGGGTTTCGCGGGAGATTATGTCGAGGCCATGTGGCGGATGTTGCAACAAGCTCGGCCGGACGACTTCGTGGTCGCGACCGGTGAGACACACACGATCCGCGAATTTCTCGACGAGTCTTTCGGCCATCTGGGCCTCGATTGGCACCAGCACGTCGACCAGGATCCGCGATTCCTGCGACCGGCAGAAGTCGATGTGTTGTGTGGCGATGCCAGCAAGGCCCGTCAAGTCCTAGGCTGGGAGCCAAAAGTCTCGTTCCGAGAATTGGCGCAAATGATGGTCGAAGCGGACCTGGAACTGGCTCAGCGGGAAGTGAGCCGATAGTTTTCCGGTTAGCCAATTTGTCCCCTGTTGCTACGAGACCCAATGACTTCTGAACCAATTGAGAACGCCGACAATGCAGAGGTCCCGGCCTCTGCCGAATCCCTGCCTCCGGTCGAACCACCGTCGGCGAAATTCATCGTGCAACTGTTTGTCGTGCCGGGCCTGATCGTCGCGGCGATCGTGGGTGTCTGGCTGCTGTTCGGCAAGCTTGCATCGGCCGAGCAGGACTGGCAAGCGCTGGTCGCTGACATGAAAAGCAGCAACGAGCATCGTCGCGGCCGGGGGGCGATGGGACTTGCGCAAGCGTTGGCCGTGGATCAGAACCGAAAGTCCGATGGACCGCGTTTGACCACAAACCCGCAGGTCGCGCAGGAATTGAGTGCGTTTCTGGCCGACATTCTCAAGAGCAGTTCTCAGAAGCCGATCGTGATTGATCAGCAGGCATTTCTGACGCGGACATTGGGGATGCTCGATGTTCCTGAGCCAGTGTTGCCGGTGCTCTGCGAGGCAATGAAGGACAGCCATGACCGCGAAGTGCGCAAGAACGCTGTCGCGGCGGTCGCGACGATCGCCTTCCGAGCCAGCAAACGCGGCCTCCCGCTGACTGATGCCGGCACGCTCGAAGAGTTGTCGAATGTCGCACGCGATGCTGATCCACTGCTCCGATCGCTGTCGGCGATGTCGCTCGGATTCTTCCCGCTCGAACTCGCGGACCAATCACTGACGGTTTTATTGGCGGATGCGGATACGAATACTCGTGCGAATGCGGCGGTGGCGTTCACGCGGCACAAATCGTTGAAGGCGGTTTCTGTTTTGAAAGAAGTCTTGCAGGCGGCGGCCGCGCTGAAGCAGGTCGGATCCAGCGGCGATGCCGCACCAATTGCCGCGACGAATGCCATGACAGCAATCGGCGAGTTGGCTCCGTTGCTCGACGAGGCCACACGGATCGATTTTGCAAACGACGTCGCCGCGATTTCCAGAAACTACCCCGATCCGCGCGTGCGGCTCGACGCGGCCCAGACGCTGGCGAAAATCCGCTCAAGCCGGTGAGTTTGTCTTCGTTCCTACTTGTTTCTTTAAGTTCACCTGCCGAAAACCTCGTGACTATGACGACTCCACAGTCGACTCTTGAACTAGGTCTCCACGCAACACCAGTTGGCTCGCAGATCGACTATCGCTACTTCATGAACTGCGTGCATTGCGGGTTGTGTACGGCGGCGTGCCCGACGTACCTGGAAACCGGCAATGAAAACGACAGCCCACGCGGGCGCATCTACCTGATGCGGAATGTCGTCGACGGGCAAGTGGAGCTGACTGATTCGGTCAAGCATCATTTAGAACTCTGTCTCGACTGCCGTGCTTGTGAGACGGCGTGTCCCTCTGGAGTTCAATACGGGCGGCTGATTGAACCGTTTCGAGTCGAAATGCAGCAACGCGAACTGGCTGCTGGCGACCCGTCGGCCAACGGTTGGTTTCAGAAGTTCATTCTCTATGGTTTGTTTCCGTACGCGAACCGCCTGCGCTGGGCGCTCGCGCCGGCGCGATGGGCCCAGCGGCTGGGTTTGGATCGTCTGGCGGACGGACTCGGTCTGACAAGATTGCTGCCCAAGCAACTGCAACGGATGCAGGCGTTGCTGCCGAAGTTGCCCTCGCCGACTCCGCGATTGCCGGAGGTGTTATCGCCGGTCGGAAAGCGTCGCGCGCGAGTCGCACTCTTCACTGGCTGCGTGGCGGACGCGATGTTTGGGCCGACGAATTGGGCAACGGCTCGCGTGCTGCAATACAACGGTTGCGAAGTTATCGTCCCGCGAGGGCAAGTCTGCTGCGGAGCGATCCATTATCACAGCGGAGCCGGCGAACCTGCATTGCAGTTGGCTCAGACCAATGCGACGGCATTCAATGCCGACGACGTCGATGCCGTGATCATCAACGTCGCCGGCTGTGGCTCCATGCTGAAAGATTACGGCCACGTCGCTCAGGAACTCGCGCCGGCTGATGAGGCCCTGCGAGGACGGGTCGACAAGTTTGCACACAAGGTCAAAGATGTCTCCGAGTTCCTGATGTCGCTCGGTCCCGTCAAACCGACCGGAGAGGTCAAACTTCGAGCGACCTACCACGATGCTTGCCACTTGTGCCACGCTCAAAAGATTCGCGAACAGCCACGTGATCTGCTGTCGCTCGTGCCCGGCCTCGAGATCGTCCCGCTGGCCGAAAGTGAGATTTGCTGCGGAGCGGCTGGCAGCTACAACCTCACTCAGCCTGAGATGGCCGCGCAACTCGGCCGTCGCAAGCTGGAGAACATTCTCAAAACGAAAACCCAAGCGGTCATCACCGGTAATGCCGGTTGCTCGCTGCAACTGCAAATGCAACTCCGCCAATCTGGTCACGACATCTGGGTCGCTCATCCGATGGATGTGCTCGACTTGAGCTATCGCCAGCAACAACCCGCGTGCCTGCGATAGTTTGTTCTGACTCCCTCCCGCCTTGTGAATTCATTTTCCCATGATTAAAGCCGTTGTCTTCGATCTCGACGGTCTCATGTTCAACACTGAAGAAATTTTTCACGGTGCTGGTGTCGAGCTGATGCGCCGCCGCGGCAAAGAGATGACGCCGGAATTCTTCACGCTCATCATGGGTCGTCGAGCGGAAGAGGGTTATCCATTGCTGGTGGAAGCCGCCGAGTTGTCGGATGATCCAATGGAGCTTTGGCAAGAATCGCATAAGCTTTTCATCGACATGCTCGACGAGCGTCTGGCGCCGATGCCGGGGTTGTTCGATTTGCTCGATCACATCGAGCGGAGTGGGTTACCCAAGGGGGTCGCGACGTCGTCGGATCGAAGATATCTGCGACGCATCCTGACGCGGTATAACATCCTCGAACGCTTCCACATGACGTTGTCCGCCGAGGATGTGAGTCAGGGGAAGCCGCATCCGGAGATCTACCTCAAGGCGGCCGAGCGGATGTGCATTGAGCCGGAAGAAATGTTGGTGCTCGAAGACAGCCACAACGGTACGAAGGCGGCCGCTGCCGCCGGGGCACATATCATTTCCGTGCCGCACCGTTACAGTGCACACCAAGATTTCAGCTTGGCGCGCCACGTTGCCAGCAGCTTGATCGACCCGCACGTCTTGAAGTTGCTGCAACCCTGATTGAAAGGCTCCCGCATGTCCGTTGCCGACGAAAGCCTGATCGCCGTGTTTGTCGATTTTGAAAACCTTGCACTGGGCGTGAAGGACATGCACCAGGGAGAATTCAAGATTCAGTTGGTGCTCAAGCGATTGCTCGAAAAAGGGCGGTTAGTTTTCAAGCGAGCCTATTGCGACTGGACCGGCTATGGCCACGCGGTGCGCGAGTTCCACGGCCACGGGATTGAACTGATTGACGTTCCGCACACTCGGCAGAGCGGCAAGAACAGCGCGGACATCCGCATGGTGGTCGACGCGCTCGATCTGTGTTACTCGAAGAACCACATTGACACATTCGCGCTGCTGTCGGGGGACAGCGACTTTTCGCCGCTGGTCAGCAAGCTCAAAGAGAACAACAAGCGAGTCATCGGCTGCGGTGTGAAGAATTCGACGTCCGACATGCTGATTGCCAACTGCGACGAGTTCATCTACTACGACGATCTGGTTCGCATGGTCCAAAAGGCGAGGGCCGCTGCTCGACCGCCGAAGCCGAAAGATCCTCACAAGGAGAAAGAAACTCCGAAGGAAAAAGAAGACACCGACAAGAAGCAGGAAGCGATCGAATGGCTGTGCGAGATCGTCCGCTCGCAACAGGCCGACTATGAAACTCTGTGGGGTTCGCAGGTCAAGCAGACGATCCGCCGCGTCCATCCCGGTTTCAACGAGGCGTACTACGGCTACAAGAGCTTCACGGACCTGATCAAGGACGCCGAAAACCGCGGCCTGATCCGCCTCGAATACGACGAGGCTCGTGGCAACTATAAAGTGCGGTTGAAAGAGGAGTAACCATCAGATCGCGAAGTCGGTCTCGCGGCCGAGGATGCTGTCGATGATGTCTTGCGGCAGGTCGATGACTTGTTTGGCTCCGGCTTCGCGGTCGGCGGGGTTGATGCCGCAGTACACGGCCCATGGGCCGAGATGCCGCCAGCGGCCGGCTCGCTTTGGTTCGTTCGGCAGGACTGGTGTCGTGCAGCGATTGCAGCCGATCGTCGAGAAGCCTTGCTGGTGCAGCGGGTTCAAGATGACGTTGTGCTCGGAGACATAGGCGTCCATTTGTTCGTCGGTCATCATTGCCAAGGGGTTGATGCGAACGGTGTTGTTCTCTGTGTCGACTTGCAGGACAGGGCACATTGCTCGCTTGCCGCCCTCGCTGCGACGCAAGCTGCCGATGAAGGCGTAGTACTGGCCGGCGACTTCGTTCATCGGCTCGACCTTGCGCATGTGGCAGCATTCCTTCTGCCCTTCGACGGTCAGGTAGAGGATGCCGTGCTTCGCAGTCTGTTCGGCCATTGTCAGTTTGGGGTGCAATGTGACGATGTTGACGCCGTACTCTTTGATGATCCGGTCGCGTGTGTCGAGCGTCTCTTGGAACATGACGCCGGTGTCGACGAACAACACGGGGATGTCGAGTTTCGCGGTTGAGAGCATGTGGCAGACGACGCAGCCCGCCTCTTGCATGGCAGAGATCGCGGCAACTTTGTCGCCGAAGATTTTCTTCGACCACGCCAGCAATTCCTGCGGCGTGCGGGCTTCGAACGATTGGTTCAGATCAATCAGGTCAGCTTGAGTCAGCTTAGCCATTTCAAATCCTCGGCAAACACCTCGCGAGGCTCAGGCCGGTCCGTGGCCGAGCTGCGGCAGGCGGTTGTAGTTGCCCAAAACTCCCCCAGCAAGCATCTCCGCGCCGGCACGTTGCGAAGGACTATGGCAGGAACCGTTCACGCTCGGCTGGAGATGGCAAGCGGCACGTCTCCTTCATTCCGAACAGGCGATAACGGTTGGCTGCAACGATTCGATAGCCGACATCTCGCAGAGGTCGCGGGATCAGCCACAGCAGCCAGCCGATCAGCCACCAGAGTCTGCCAAGTCGCCACAGCACACGGACGGCGGCGGCTGACCGATAAAACTCACGGCTCGATGAATCGAGCCAGACGACGGTGTCAAACGTCTGAGCCTCCGAACCTGCCGCTCGCCACTCAGCACTCAACACCCGTGCTGCAGTGTCGCCCTGCAGCGGGGCGAAGCGGATCGCTCCTCGACGGTCGCGGGACAGGACGAAGTCTACAAAGCGGTTACACAACCCGCAGACACCGTCGAAGAACAGGACATTCGTCAAACGATCCGCTTCGCTAGTCGCAACGGGATGTTCAGAGAAGTCAGGGCTAATTGTTGCCGAACTCATGAACTGATTCCCAAGGGCGTCCGTCCGAGGTGCAAAAGCTCGCGTCGGCGAGTTCCTCGAAGGCGTTCTCGCCCAATTCGAATTCACCTCGCAGGACTCGCAGATGCGCCGGGGCTTCGATGCCGAGCTTCACTCGGCCACGTCCTGTTTCAATGACGTGGATCATAATGTCCTCGCCGATGCGAATGGTTTCCATTCTTTTACGAGTCAGGACCAACATGATTCCATCTCCCCCAATGTGCCGCGGCCATGTGCGTCATGGGTGTCACAAGTCTGAAAGAGTGACCAGCAGCAGCCGCGAATCTGCTCTGTCATCCGTGAGTCTCCGTCGCTCACCGTGAGTGAGTTGAGGAAGCGAGTCGTGTGCCAATCGAGCAGGTGTCTCCGGTTAAGGTCGTTCTACGGCGATCAATCTCGGCGAGCTGTTTGAGGTTCCGATCGAACCCGCGAAGACTGCCGCAGGGTTGCGGTGTGCCGCCCGGTTCTGAACCGCAGACCTACTGCAACATTCACCAAGTAAAAATTACAAAACGAAACCGCCCGGTCGCTCGAACGACCGGGCGGCGAATTCTCGATCTCAATTTGTCTGTCACCAACCGAGCGACATGTTTGTTTCGATCGCCCGCTGAGCCTCGTGCAAGTCCGAGCCGGTGTCGAGCATGTAGAGGCGGATCGCGTGGACCTTGTCGCCGTGGGCGCGGGAGAGGCAGTCACGAGCCACGTCGCACGGCTCGGCGTTGCCAGCGATACCCAGCAGCCGCTTCGAGATGACCCAGATGTCACGGGGGCGTTTGGTCAGGCGGACGACATCTTCGCCGGGGTAATGCTCCTTCGCGACTTGAGCCGCCTGCTCCTGCGATTCGGCCCAGCCGATCATGATATGGGCGTTCGTTTCAATTTCGTACAAGGCCATGATTCTGACTCCTTTGAAAAGCTGGCGGCGAGATTTTCCGTATGATCCTGAGAACGCCAATGAAGCCGACGATTGACGGGCAGCGGTGAGCGTCAAACCTCATCGCGATCCGAGTATAGTTGGGAGAAATTGGGCCTGCCATTGTTCTGTCAACTGTTGGACTCACGAGCCGGCTTTTTCCTCGGCGGCGCTGCGGCGAAGATAAAACGGTTCGAGTCGCCACGGGTCACTCAGTTCTCCTGCCGCAGCTTGTTGTTCACCCAGTTCGGCGATGAATTTGGCTGGCGGATGTTGGAGATCGGGTGTGAGGACTCGTACGGACGGCGGCAGAATCGCTTGGAGAGTCGCGGCGGCTGGGCCGGTGATCGCAATGTCCGATTGTGTCGCAGCGATTCCTTGGAGGCGTTGAGCGAACGAGCCTGTGGACTCGATGGTGATCTCGCCAATTCGTACTGGACCGCTGTTGGATTCACCGAACGCATATCTCCCAACGAACAGTTCTCCCCGTTGAGCATCCGAGACGACGAACACTTCCGAAACGTCGGTCGGGCTGGCGGCGGCCATCGCGCGAAATGTGTCGACGGCGGCCAGTCGGCAACCGATGGCATAGGCCAAGGTCTTGGCGAACACGACTCCGACTCGCAACCCGGTGAAGCTGCCGGGGCCGATGCTGACGGCAATCAGTTCCAACTGCCGGCAGCGGGCGCTGGCACGACGCAACATTGCGTCGACTTCGGCAACCAGCGTCTGGGCATGTCGACGACCGGCCTGTTGCAGCGAGACCGATTCCACCGTCTGGCCGGCGCGGCGCAGCGCAACTGCTCCGATCATTCCTGAGGTTTCGACACCCAACGTCAGCAAGTTCACGCGGCGGTCCTGGAGGCCGCTACTTGGCCTCGACCTGTTTGTACAACTCCAGGAACTCAGCTTGCTTGATCGGCAGCGAAATCGCAATGCCCGCCTTCTCGAATTTGCCGCGTGCAGTGCGAGAGCGCTGCCACTCCTCGCTAGACAAGGTGCCGTCGCGATTGTTGTCGAGACCGACGAAGACCCTAATTCCTGCCGTCATTTCCTGAGGCGGGGCGGTGCTGGCCGGCGCCGCAGCGGCGGCACCGTTGGGCTTGCCCAAGTCGGAAGATGCCGGAGAGCGAGAACCGCTCGCCGACGCAGACGCCATTGACCTTGAATCGCTCGTCGTCGTGCTGTTGCTTGAGCTCTTTTTAGTGGCGGCGATGAGTTCATCGGCCGTCAGCAGGCCATCACCATTGCGGTCCAGGTCAAAGAATTGCGTGAAAGCTTTGCGGTCCCATTCGTACAAGCCAATTTGCCCGTCGCCATTTGTGTCTTTGACGCGATAGTCGCTGGGAAGATCCTTGGTGACACGAACTTTCGGCTTTGCGGATTTTTTGGACGACTTATTCGGCGAGGAATCTCCGCGGCGATCCCCGTCTCGGTCTTCGCGCCGGTCACGATCACTTCGTCGATCGCGGTCAGAGGATTCTTCGGGCCGTCGATCGAAGCCGCCCCAAGAGCCACCTCCGAATGACGGCGATCCGCCTCCAAATGAGGGAGGTCCACCGCCGAAGGAGGGTGATCCACCCCCGGGCGAAGGAGACCCTCCGCCGCTCTCTGGACGCCGAAACTGCGAAAAATCTCCGCTCGATCGAGCCTGCTCGAATTGTTCACGCATCTTTTGCGAGGCCTGAATGAATTCCTGCTGGCTGATTGGCCGCGAGACGTCGATGCCGACTCGCGCGTAGATATCCCGCAGGAAGCCGAACTCGTCCGGATCGATCTGTCCATTTTGATTGCGATCCATCCGCCGAAAGGAATCCTCGGGAGATGGAAAGCCGCCTCCTCCGAACCCACCTCCGCGAAAACCCTGAGCGGACACCGGCGGACAAAAACCGCCAAACAACAGACTCAACCCCAGAACCAACCCGGTTCCGCTGCGAGCCGAACGAGCCGCGATTTTCATGTGAAGCTCCTGCGAAGACACGAGCCAAGATCAAGCTATTGGGGGTTCTATCGACGTGGTTCCTGTGTCCAAAGGGGCTGCAATGATGGCAGCCCCCGAATCCTCATGATCCAACCGACCGGTCTTTCCGGCGAATTTTGCCGGTTCCGAAGCGAGTTTCCAACTGGTTCACAGCGGTAAAAGCCGAAAACTCCCAATACGACCTAGAGTCACCCTAAAGCCCCGAAACCGCCGGAGAATCCGTTGAACTTCTTGAGTTCCGATTCCAAACAGGGTTAGCATTCTGCCATCCAGGTTGGAATTAGCGGCGGAAAAGGGCCTGCGGTGGTGACCGTTTTCGTATTCCCAGGGAGCCTCGCTATGAAAAGCTTTTCGCATCGGTTGGCCTTCGCCTTTACGCTGACTGCCATTCTTTGGACAACCTCGACCGCGATGGCTCAACGTCGCAGCGGTGGAGGCTTCGGAGGCTTTGGAGGCTTTGGAGGCGGCGGTGGCAGCGGATCGACGGTCGGAATCTTGCTGCGCGATTCAAACGCCGAAGAACTCAAGCTGACCGACGAGCAAAAAACCAAGATCCGCGAGATTAGTGACAAGCTGCGCGAAGACACTCGTGTCCGTGACCTGCTTGGCAAGATGCTCACTGCTTCGGAAGAGGATCGTACCGCCGCGACCGCCGAGATGGCGAAGATCCAAGCCGAACAACGCACCCAGTCTGATGCTGATTTGAAGAAGGTGCTGTCCGCGGAACAGTTCACTCGCTATCGCCAATTGGCATTGCAACAGCGTGGCGTGAACTCCCTTGGCGACAGTGACGTGGCCAGCGAGTTGAAGCTCAGCGATGAGCAAGTCGCGAAGCTTAAGGCTCTCAGCGAAGAGTCCGGAAAGAAGATGCGCGAAATGTTCACCGGCGGTGGTTTCGGCGGTGCGGACATTCGAACCAAGATGACGGAATTCCGAAAAGAGTTCGAAGAAAAACGCCTTGAGGTTTTGACCGACGCTCAGCGTGAGCAGTGGACCAAGCTCAAAGGCCCGGAGTCGTCGCCCGAAGAGGGGGCGGCCAAGACGGATGCGAAGCCGAGCGACTCCACCGATGCCGCAAAGAAACCAGTTCGCGTATCGCAGCCGATCGTCAACGCCGAAGCCGTGGCCAGTCAGACCGATGACAAACCTCGCAAGCCCGTCGTGTCGTTCGGAAAATCGGCCGATCAATTCGCCGCTGCGAAGGCGGTTGAACTCAGTACTGACAAGCCGGCCGAAGGAGATTCGGCGAAGAGTGAACTCTCAAAGCCGGAAAAGATCTCATTCAATTTTCAGCACGCGGCCTGGGCCGATGTGCTCAAGGCATTCGCAGAGCTGGCCGGCTTGACGCTGGACCTCAACGTTGTCCCGCCAGGCACGTTCAACTATTTCGACGAGAAGGAATACTCACCCGAAGAGGCACTGGATGTCATTAATGGCTACCTGCTGCAGAAGGGCTATGTGCTCGTCCGTCGCGACCAGTTCTTGGTTGTGCTCAACATCGACGACACAATTCCTCCCAATCTGGTTCCGAAGGTGAAAGTGTCGGACTTGCCGAAACGCGGCAAAAACGAGCTGATGAATATCATCCTGAGGGTCGAGAACATCACTGCTGAAGAGGCGGCCGAGGAAGCCAAAGAGTTGATCGGCCCGCAAGGGAAAGTGGTTGCGTTGAAGCGATCGAGTTCTATCAGTGTCACGGATGTCGGCTCCAATTTGCAGCAGATTCACGATTTGCTGGTCAGTCTCGGTGCGGCCCCGACGGATATCACGTTCGTGGCCTACACCTTGAAAAACATCGATGCGCTGGAAGCCGAAGACAAAGTTCGTGCGATGTTCGGCCTGCAACGAGGGGTCGAGTCGGTTGCTGAGGGTGTGCGGTCTCGATCCTCGGATTCGCGAGGTTTCGGCGAAATGCGTGATCGTGACGGTCGGCCGATCGTGATGCCCACGTCGACGAACACCAAGCCAAAAGTTCAAGTCAGCTCGGACGAGCGCACGAACCGATTGCTGGTGACCGCCAACACGGCAGAACACAAGATCATCGAAGAGGTGCTCAAGACGATCGATGTCGAAGAGTTGCCCGGTGCGGTTCGCCGTCCGCGCAGCCGCGAGCCGTACTTGAATGTCTACACGACGAAGACGGCTGATGTGCAAGAGGTCGCCAAAACGCTCAACGTGCTGCACCCCGGTTGTGTCGTGAATGAAGACGGCCGAGCTCGCCGCTTGCACATCTTTGCTTCGCCGACGCAGCACGAGCAGATCGAGCGCATGATCAAGCAACTCGACGGCGAGGGAATGGCCGGAGGAGCAACCGTGGCCGTTGTCTCGACGGGCCGCATCGATTCGCTGACGGCCGTCGCGACGTTGCAGGCGTTGTATGCCGCCGAGAAAGATGCTGCTCCCAGCATGACGCCGCATCCGACCGGTTATGGATTGATCGTGCGGGGCAGCAATGATCAAGTCAATCAGATCAAGCTGCTGCTGAACCAAATGGACCCGAATGCTCTGAAGGGGGAACCCCAAAAGGGAACACTGCGAACGATCCCACTTGGCGGCCGAGACCCCGAAGAGTTCTCGCAAATGCTCAAGCAGTTTTGGGGTGCGAAGAACTCAAATCCGATCATCGTCATTCCGTCGAACAACCGGCCGGTTCAAGATCGGCGTGTTCCGTCAGCGGTTCCGGGTTTCGATGAAGTCGCTCCGCCACGAGAGCCGACGCGACCCTCGCGAACAACCAGCCAGGCACCAGCCGATGCTGTGTCAGACAAGCCAGTCAGCCAGAAACGGAAAACTCCGAAAACCGATTCGAAGCCGAGCACTCAGCCACGAGCGCAAGCCACAAAGGCAAGAGTCTTCGCCGCCAGCTTCCGCGACGACTCGTCCGTTGAGCCCGATCAAACCGTGAATCCCAGCAAGAACAAGAAGAAAAAAACCGACAAAAAGCCGAATCCGAACAAAGTCAAAAATTCGGGCAAGAAACCGCAAGCCACTCCCGAGGCGTCAACCGCTCCGAAGTCGGATGAGCCAGCCCAGGAAGCCCCGGCAACACAGGGGGAGGGTGAGCCGATTCGCGTCCTTTCCAGCGGCGGCAATTTGGTTATCTCCTCCAAAGACGAAGCCGCGCTCGATGAGATGGAGCGGCTGATCGAACTGATGCAGGAAGCGACTCCGTCGAAGCCGCGCTGGACGATCTTTTATCTCCGCTCGGCCGACGCCAGCGAAACGGCCACGATGCTCGAACGGCTGTTCCCAACGAGTTCGGTGTCGTCCGGTTCCGGCAGTTCCAGCGGGATGCTTGGCGAGTTGACTGGCGGGATTAGTTCAATGGGACGCAGCTTGATGAACGCGACCGGTTTGTCGAGCGCGATGACCAGCGCATTGACGCTGCAGATCATTCCTGAAGTGCGGTCGAATGCGCTGTACGTTGCAGGACCGCCGGATCAGGTGCGCGAGGTCGAAGCGATGTTGCGAGTTCTCGATGCGTCCGAGTTGCCGGAACAACTGCGCGATCGAACGCCGCATCGAATTCAGGTTCAGCATGCCGATGTCGAGGATGTCGCATCCATCGTTCGTGACATTTACAAGGACGACATGATGCCTGAAGGACAACAGCCCGGACAGCAGCCGAATCCGTTCGCCATGTTTATGGGGGGGGGCGGCAGCAGTCGGGGCGGTAGCCGCGGAGGTCAGGCGCAAGCGCGGTCGATCAAGCTGACGCTCAGTGTCGACGCCAGTACGAATACTCTCATCGTTTCCTCCAGCGAATCACTCTTCAAGCAAATCGAGTCTTTTGTTCAGGCGATTGACGAGGATGCTCGTGCCGCGAACCGCACCGTGCGCATCGTAGACATCAAAGGGAGTAACTCGGCGGCGGTACAGACGGCGTTGAGCGCGATGTATGCGAAGATCAAAGTCGGCTCCTCCAACCGGTCGTCGTCTTCGCCGTCATCGTCGTCTCGCAGTGGTTCGTCGAGCAGTGGATCGTCAGGATCGCCGTCGTTTGGATCAGGAGGCTTTATGCCTGGGATGTCGCCTTTTGGAGGCTTCGGTGGCAGTCCGTTCGGAGGTGGCAGTCCCTTCGGCAGTGGAAGCTCGTTCGGTGGGAGCAGTCCCTTCAGTGGAAGCAGCCGCTTTGGCAGTGGGAGCAGTCCCTTCAGTGGAAGCAGCCGCTTTGGCAGTGGGAGCAGTCCCTTCAGTGGAAGCAGCCGCTTTGGCTTCAGCCGAGATGGCGACCGATGATCTGGGTCAGATTTTCAATCTGACCGCTCGTCAGGCTGGATGAAAACCGGCCCCACGGAGTTACGACCGGAATCCCCGTACGTCCAAATAGTTGCTGGTTGCCAATCTCGGCGTCCCGAATGCCGATAGAGCGGTGACTTTCGATATCATGCCGCCGCAATCGACGGCTTTGGACGGTGCGAAATCTCACGCCTCAAACGAGGTTACTTCTGATGGACATCGGCGACGTACTTTTGGATCGCGGGTTGCTCAGCCTGCCGGAATTGGAAACGCTGCGTACGCAGGCGAACGGTCAACGTGTGGATCAAGTTGCCGTCGAGCAGGGACTGCTGACCGAAGAGCAAGCCTTGCGAGCACTGGGTGATGAATTGGGGATGCGATTCGTCGAACTCAATGACTTTCCAATCGACCGTGAACTGCTGGCCAAGTTTCCGACGACGGCGATTTTTCGGCATTCGCTGCTGCCCCTCCGCCGCAACAACGGCCGAGTTGAAATCGCGACCTCTGACCCGTTTGACCTCGAAGCACTCGATGAATTGAGTTCACTCAGTGGCTTCCGCTTGGAACCAGTGCTCACGCGACGCGTCGATCTCGTGCGGCTGATCAAAGAACATCTGGGGGTCGGCGGCGACACGATCAATGAACTGGTTGCACAGCGCGGCGACGACGTCGACGCTGATTACCTTGCCGAGGTGGCTCGCGCGGACAGCGAGTTGGCGCAACAGGCTCAAGCGGCCTCGGTCATCCGGTTGGTCAATGAGTTGTTGCTCGAAGCGCTCGCCCAACAGGCCAGCGACGTGCATATCGAGCCGAGCGACAAAGGCTTGCTGGTACGGTATCGCGTAGATGGCTTGCTGCGCTTGCAGGCGGTCCCGCAAGAGATTCACCAATTCTACAAGGCGATCGTCACGCGGTTGAAAATCATGGCTCGGCTGAACATCGCCGAGAAGCGTTTGCCGCAGGACGGTCGCATCGAACTGCGCGTTGCCGGCCGAGAGATTGACGTCCGCATGTCGATCATCCCGATGATCCACGGGGAAGGGGTCGTCCTCCGAATCCTCGACAAAGGGCGAATGACCTTCAATCTGGCCAATATGGGCATGCCCGATGAAATCAAAGTCCCGTTTTACAAACTGATCAACTTGCCGCACGGGATCGTCCTGGTCACGGGACCAACCGGTTCGGGAAAATCGACGACGCTCTACAGCGCGCTCAACGAGATCAAAGATCCGACGCTGAAGATCATCACGGTCGAAGATCCGGTTGAGTACCAGATGGCGGGAATCAATCAAATTCAAGTTCACTCGAAGATCGGCCTGACATTCGCTGCCGGTTTGCGAAGCATTCTGCGCCACGATCCGGACGTGATCCTGATCGGCGAAATCCGAGACTACGAAACTGCCGAGAGCGCGATTCAGTCGTCGCTGACCGGCCACCTTGTGTTCAGCACGCTGCACACCAACGATGCCGCCAGTGCGTTCACTCGCTTGATCGACATGGGAGTTGAGCCATACCTCTGTGCGAGCACTGTCGAAGGAGTGCTTGCCCAGCGGCTCGTGCGCCGGCTGTGCAACAAGTGCAAGGTTCCATTTCATCCCACCGACCACGATGTTCCAGACGACTTTCCGCGTCCATTGCCAGAGACGCTCTTCAAACCGGCTGGCTGCCGTGACTGCCGAGACACCGGCTATTCCGGCCGCGTAGGTATTTTCGAGTTGATGTGTACCGATGACGCAATCCGTCAGCTTTGCATCGAACGAGCCAGTTCGACTCAAATCCGCCACGTTGCGCTGAAGCACGGGCTCATCACACTTCGACAGTGCGGCTACGGCCGAGTTATCGAAGGTGTCACCAGCATCGATGAAATCGCTCGCATCACCAAAGGCGATCTCAACTGAATCGGCATCTGGCTGGTTCTCGATGTCCTTGCTATGTTCCGTCTGAGGCGTCCGGCTGTTGGAGCAGACGCTCGATGTTGAACGTTCTGTCCCAAGATCCGCGAGTCGTTAATGGCATCTGACCCAGGTGATTCTCTTTCAAATCTTCTCGAAGACCGCATCCTGATTCTCGATGGCGCGATGGGGACGATGGTACATCGGTATCAGCCGACCGAGGAGACCTATCGTGGCGAGCCGTTCAAGTCGCATCCGATTGACCTCAAGAACGCGGCCGATGTGCTGGTCATCTCACAGCCGCAGATAATTCGTGAGATTCATCGGCAGTATCTTGAGGCCGGCGCGGACATCATCGAGACGAACTCGTTCAACTCAAACGTCGTCTCACTGCGCGAGTTTCAATTGGATCAGCTCACACACGAGCTGAACCGCACGGCCGCCGAGTTGGCTCGGTCAGTGGCCGACGAGTTCACAAAGCAGAATCCATCGAAGCCGCGTTTTGTCGCCGGCAGCATCGGGCCGACGAAGGTGATGCTCTCGCTGAATGCCGACATGCCGGGTGAGCGCCCCGTGACGTTCGATGACATGGTCGATTCTTACGCCGAGCAGGTGCGGGGATTGCTGGATGGTGGTGTCGATCTGCTGTTGCCGGAGACCTCGTTCGACACGCTTAACATGAAGTCGTGCCTCGTCGCGATCGAGCGTGTGTTTGCGGAGAAAGGCCGCCGCGTGCCGGTGATGATTTCGGGCACGGTCTTCACGGGTGGACGCACGCTGACCGGGCAATCGCTGGAAGCCTTCTGGACGTCACTGTCGCATTTCCCGGCGTTGAGCGTCGGATTGAACTGCGCGCTGGGCCCGGCGCAGATGCGGCCGTATTTGGAGCTGCTCTCGAACCTCTCATCGCGGTTCATCAGTTGTCACCCCAACGCCGGTATGCCCGATGGCATGGGGGGCTTCAACGCCAGTGCCGATGAAGTCGCTAAACATATTCATGAGTTCGCAAAGAATGGCTGGTTGAACATCGTCGGCGGCTGTTGTGGCACGACCCCGGACTACATCCGCAAGATCGTCGCGGCGGTCGACGGCCTGAAGCCGCATTGCATCCCACAGGGCAATGGCTGGTCCGCGTTCTGCGGACGCGAACGAACAGAAATTCGGCCCAACTCCAATTTCCTGATGGTGGGCGAACGGACGAACGTCACCGGCTCGCGGAAATTCGCGCGGCTCATCAAGGAAGGTCAGTTTGACGAGGCGCTGGCCGTCGCTCGGCAGCAGGTCGAGAGCGGCGCGAATATGCTCGATGTCAACATGGACGAGGGGCTGCTCGACAGCGAGCAGGCGATGACTCACTTCCTGTACTTGATCCACGACGACCCGGATATCAGTCGCGTGCCGATCATGGTCGATAGCTCGAAGTTCAGCGTGCTCGAAGCTGGCTTGAAATGTCTCGAAGGGAAGGGGGTCGTCAACTCGATCAGCCTGAAAGAGGGAGAAGCGAAATTCCTCGATCAGGCCAGAATTATCCGTCAGTATGGCGCGGGAGTCGTCGTCATGGCCTTCGACGAGACTGGCCAAGCCGTGACCGCCGACCACAAAGTGGCGATCTGCCAGCGCGCGTTCAAGTTGCTTACGGAGCGAGTCGGTTTTCTTCCCGAAGACATCATCTTCGATCCGAACATCCTCACTATCGGCACGGGGATGGACGAGCACGCGAACTACGCGGTCGAGTTCTTCGAAGCCGTAAAGCGAATCAGGCTGGCCTGCCCCGGTGCTAAGACTTCCGGCGGCGTCAGCAATGTCAGCTTCAGTTTTCGTGGCAACGATACCGTGCGAGAAGCGGTGAACGCGGTGTTTTTGTATCACGCGATCCAAGCCGGCCTGGATATGGGCATCGTCAACGCCGGGCAGCTTGAGGTCTATGAAGAGATCGACAAAGAGTTGTTGCAGTACGTCGAAGACGTTGTCCTCAACCGTCGCCCCGACGCGACCGAGCGGCTCATCACGTTTTCTGAAAAGTTCAAATCGATCGGCAAGGTCGAGACCGCCGCGCAGACCCAAGAGTGGCGGAACGGCCCTGTCGAAGAGCGTCTCAAGCACGCGCTTCTCAAAGGGATCACCGAATTCATTGACCAAGATACGGAGGAGGCTCGACGGAAATACGGTCGCCCGCTCGACGTGATTCAAGGCCCGCTCATGGCCGGCATGAGCGTCGTTGGCGAACTGTTCGGGGCCGGCAAAATGTTCTTGCCGCAAGTCGTGAAGTCCGCCCGCGTGATGAAGAAGTCGGTCGCGTACCTCGAACCGTTCATGGAGGCAGAGAAAGCTGAAGCGGAGAATTCGGCGAGCCGGGAGGCGTCGGGCCCCGGACATGTCGAGCATGTCACAAGTGGCCCGAGTGCTAAAGCCGTCGGCTCGCAACCCACCTCGCGCGGCAAAATCGTCCTCGCCACGGTGAAGGGAGACGTTCACGACATCGGCAAGAACATCGTTGGTGTCGTGCTGCGATGCAATAACTTCGAAGTCATTGATCTCGGTGTGATGGTCTCGTGCGAGACGATTCTGGAGGCAGCGGTTGCTCAAGGCGCCAGTGTTATCGGGCTGAGCGGCCTGATCACGCCGTCGCTCGACGAGATGGTGCATGTCGCCAAAGAGATGGAGCGGCAGGGCTTCGTGGTGCCGCTGCTAATTGGGGGAGCGACGACCTCGGCCAAGCACACGGCGGTGAAGATCGCTCCGCAATACGGCCAGGCCGTCGTGCATGTGAACGATGCGTCGATCTCGGTGCCGGTCGTCGAAAGCCTGCTCGACGCTGACCGCAAACCAGAATTCGTAGAGAAAATTCGCGCCGATCAGGACCGCGATCGGGCGAGCTTCGCCGATCGACAAGCCCGCTCGCTCGTGCCGTATGCCGATGCGGTCTCTCGACGGTTCGCGACCAATTGGTCGACGGTCGATATTCCGACACCGGAGTTTCTTGGTCTCCGCAGGCTCGACGATTTTCCGTTGGTGGAACTCGTCCCGTTCATCGATTGGTCACCGTTTTTCTCCACCTGGGAACTGCGTGGCAAGTTCCCTGCTATCTTCGAGGACGCGAACGTCGGCCCCGAAGCCAAGCAGCTCTTCGACGATGCTCGCCGGTTGCTGGACGAGATTATCACCCATCACTGGCTGACGGCCCGCGGCGTGTACGGCTTCTGGCCGGCGAATTCGGTCGGTGATGACATTGTTGTTTCCTCTGAAATTTCAAATCTCAAATTTCCTATGCTCCGCCAGCAGTGGGAGCGACAGGGGCAGAAAGATTTCCGTTCGTTGGCCGACTACATTGCGCCTGCGGATTCGGGGCGGCAGGATTACATCGGCGCGTTCGCGGTCTCGACAGGTTTTGGCTGCGATGAACTCTGCGCGAAGTTCGACAAGGATCACGACGACTATCGCTCAATCATGTCGAAAGCCCTCGCCGACCGCTTGGCCGAGGCGTTTGCCGAGTCCTTGCACCAGCGAGTCCGCGCTGAATGGGGCTACGGCCGTGGCGAAAACCTTTCGACCGATGACCTGATCGAAGAAAAGTATCGCGGCATCCGCCCAGCCTTTGGCTATCCGGCCTGTCCCGATCATACGCTGAAGCAGCCGCTATTCGATCTGTTGCACGCCGAGCAAAACACCGGAATCCGGCTGACCGAGAGCTTCGCGATGTGGCCCGCCGCCTCGGTCAGCGGCCTGTACTTCGCGCACCCGCAAGCTCGGTACTTCGCGCTCGATCGGATCACGAAAGACCAAGTCGAAAGCTACGCCACTCGCAAGAGCCTCTCGATCGCCGAAGTCGAACGCTGGCTGGCGCCGAATCTGGGGTACTGATGGCATTTATCAGCGGAACTCGAATTTGATCGCCCGCCGAACGCACAAGCTCACCAGCACGGGGGGCCGGAGAGCCGTGGACTGCAGAAAGCCGTCATGCCCCCCGTGTCTGGTGCAGCGGATGGTTCGGCGGTTCACTCAGATAGTGCGGTCGCCGCCG